>CAZQQP010000005.1:40531-44560 GCA_964595475.1 uncultured Planctomycetaceae bacterium
GGCGAGGCCGACCGCGAGGTTCACCGCCACCGTGGACTTGCCGACGCCGCCCTTCCCCGCACCGATCGCGAGGGTCCGGCGGACGGTGGGCAGCGGGTTGGACTGACGGGCGCCGTCCTGCGGCGAGGACTGCTTTTGCTGCGAGCCCGCGGAGGCCGACGAGCTCGTCGAGGACCCGCCGGACGGGGACGACCCGCTCGCCGTCTGCGACGAGCCGGCCCCTTGCGACGAGGCCGCCGGCGGCCCGCCGGCGTCGCCGGTGAGCTCCACTTGGACCTGCTCCACCGAATCCCCGAGCCGGCCGACGCCCTGCTTGATGTTCCGGATGAGCGGCTCCGTCGGCTCGCGGGACGCGACCGCGACCTTCACGGTCACGTGACCGTCGCAGGCGGTCACGTCCTCCACCTTGTCCGAGGAGACCACGTCCTGCTGGTGGCCGGGAAGGGTCACGTGCCGCAGCGCGTCCCACACCTGTTGCTTCGTCACCGCCATGGCAAAGCCTTACTCAAAAATAGGAGCAGATCGGTGCGATATCCTAGAGGCGGTGCGTCCGCCGTCCACCGGGGGCCGGAAATCCTTGGCCGTCCGCGGGCTTGCCCGTGGTTCTGGGCTCGTCTCTGCTCCTCCGTCGTAGAAGGAACGTGGGGGCCGAGCCCGTGCAGGCTCGTGACCGACAAGAAAGGGCGGCTACACCGCTCCGCGTCGCCACGAGTGGTGCGGTGGAATCGGCGGGGTGGACTCTTATCATGCCGAGCTCGGACAGGCGGCCGGCTGGGGGCGGACGGAGAAGCGGGCCGGTCCGAACGCGTGAATCCCCGACCTCGGACACTGTCTATGTCGACGCCGATCGATCCGAACAACCCGTCGAGCCAGGCGCCCGAGATCGACCCGCGGGACCCGCGGACCATGGCTCCGCCGTCACCCGGGTACCAACGCTATCGGGAGATGACCATCGACGAGCTGCTGCTCGAGAATCGGATCATCTTCATGGTCGGCGAGATCAATCACGTCAACGCCACCGGCGTGATCATGCGGATGCTCTACCTTGCCAACCAGCGCAAGGACCAGGACATCAACCTGTACATCAACTCGCCCGGGGGGACGGTGGACGACACGCTCGCCATCTACGACACGATCGGGTATCTCCCCTGTGACGTGTCGACCTACTGCATCGGGCGGGCGATGAGCGGGGCGGCGATCATCCTCGCCTCCGGGACAAAGGGCAAGCGGTTCAGCCTCCCCCACGCGAAGGTGATGATGCACCAGCCCTACGGGGGCCTCTACGGCCAGACCTCCGACGTGCAGATCCAGGCGGAAGAGGTGCTCAAGACCAAGCGGATCCTCAACGAGGTGCTCGCGGAGCACACGGGGCAGCCGGTGGAGCAGGTCACCGAGGATTCCGAGCGGGACAAGTATCTCTCCGCCGAGGAGGCCCAGAGCTACGGCCTGGTCGACGAGGTGCTCGACACACCCCACTCCAAGAAGAAGTAAGGCGGTCGGGCCGGGTTCCCGGCCTCCGTCGGAAACGCCCCACCGGGGCACCGCCGCGAGAACACGGACTGGCGAGGGACGATATGTCCAATTTGGTTCCGATGGTGATCGAGAAGTCCGGCCGGGGCGAGCGGGCCTACGACATCTTCTCCCGCTTGCTCAAGGATCGGGTGGTGTTCCTCAGCGGTGGCATCGAGGACGAGACCGCAAACCTCCTTGTCGCCCAGCTGCTGTTCCTCTCCAACGAGGACCCGAAGTCGGACATCCACTTCTACATCAACTCGCCGGGCGGGTCGATCTCCGCGGGGCTCGCCATCTACGACACCATGCAGTTCGTCCGTCCCCCCGTGGCGACCTACTGCGTGGGCATGGCGGCGTCCATGGGGGCGTGGCTTCTCGCCGCCGGTACCCCCAAGAAGCGATACGCGCTGCCCAACAGCCGGATCATGCTGCATCAGCCGCTGATCGGCGGGATGCAGGGACCCGCGACGGATCTGGACATCCAGGCCACGGAGATGCTGCGGACCCGGAGCCGGCTGTACCAGATCCTCTCCCACCACACGGGGCAGGAGGTCGACCGGGTGGAGAAGGACTGCGAGCGGGACAAGTGGTTCGACGCGGAGGAGGCCCGCAACTACGGCCTGGTCGACACCGTGCTCGCCCACCTGCCCGAGGACTTCACGCCGAGCCAGAAGAAGGACGAGTGAGCGCGGCCGAGCGATCGACGACGGTGACCCCACACGCCACGTCTCGACCGAGCGGCGGGTGGCACGGGCAGCTCGCCTGCCAGTGGCCGACCGCGTCGACGCGGTTCAGCGGGGAGCACTCCGTGCCGGTCGCGAGCGTGTGCGTAGGGAGCGGGGAAGGCGGATCGGCAGCCGAACCCGCGGGAGTCCTGGAGGTCCCCGAGGGATCCCTCCCTGCGAGACACCCCTTCGGTGGACCCCGCGGGGACCTCGGCTCGTAGGGGCGGCCACCTTCGCGTGTCGGACTTCTCGTCGTTGCGGCAGGCCAAGCGCGACACAAGGTCGGCGAGAAGTGATTCGACGCCTGTGCCGAGCTCTCCGCGAGCTCGGCTAGAGAGACGGGCCGTTCGGCCGCGAAACGACGCCGGCCTCACGCCACATCGTGAGCGGACGCCCCCGCCTACTGAGTCGGGTACTGCTTCATGTCGCGCTCGACCGACGCCCGCCACTTCTGGAGCTGCTTCCGCATGCGGTCCGCCACGGCCGGCTTCTCCGAGGCGATGTCGCGCTGCTCCTTCGGATCGTCGACGAGGTTGTACAGCGAGGCACTCGGCTCGTCGCCGTGGAGGCTCGTCAGCCGCAGCTTGTACTTGTCGTCGACGAGGGCCGCGACCCGCGGCTTGCCGCCGAGGGAGCGCTTCTCGAAGCCGATGGGCTCGGGCCGCTCCTCCATCTCGCCGCGGAGGAGCGGCACCAGGGTGATCCCGTCGATCGGGTCGACCTGCTCCGACGGCTCGAGGCCGAGCACGTCTACGAGAGTCGGATAGATGTCGCTCGTGGACGCGGGCACGTCCGTCGTGGTGGCCTCGTCGATGCGGGCGGGCCACTCCAGCAGGCCGGGCACGCGGATGCCGCCCTCCCACAGCGAGCCCTTGTCGTCGCGGAGGCCGCCGTTGTTGGCCTCGGGCTTGTGGCCGCCGTTGTCCGAGCAGAACCAGACCAGTGTGTTCTTCGCGACCCCGAGATCGCGAAGGGTCTTCCGTAGACGGCCCATCGCGTGGTCCACCGCCGCCAGCTCGCCGTAGTAGTCCGGGTGGTCCGTGTCCGCGTAGGGCTTCCGATACTTCTTCGCCGCCTTGTGCGGGCCGTGAGGCGAGGGGAACCAGATGACCGCGAGGAACGGGCGGTCTTTCTTGGCCGAAGCTCGGATGAACTCGAGGGCCCGACCCATGACGATCTCGGAGGTCTCCCCTTGCACCCGACCCATCCGCTCGCCGTTGTGGTAAAGGTGCTTCGGGTTGATATCGAACCAGTTGCCGTGGGAGACCCACTGGTCGAACCCCTGATGGCCCGGATGGCGAGGGCGTTCCGGACTCCCCTCCGGATACGCGAGGTTGCTCCGGTTGTTGCCGCCCGGGCCGTGGGGAATTCCGCCGAGGTGCCACTTGCCGAAGTGGCCCGTGCGGTAGCCCACCTGCTTCACCGCTTCCGCGACCGTCACCTCCCGCAAGGGAAGGTCGCAGCCCCAGGAGAAGCAGCGATAGCGGTTCGGGTGGCGACCGGTCATCACGCTCGCCCGCGTCGGAGAGCAGACCGGGTGCTGGGCGTAGAAGCGGGTGAAGCGGACGGCGTTCTCCGCCATGCGGTCGAGGTTGGGCGTCTCGAGGACGGGATGGCCCGCGTAGCCGACGTCGTGCCAGCCCTGATCGTCCGTCATGGCCAGCACGATGTTGGGGCGCGGCTCCTCCGCAGCGACCGGCGGCGAGGACACGGCAACGGCGAGGAGACCGAGCGCGAGCGCGAGCGGGCGGAGGGGGACGAGCGTGTGGAGCTCTCGCATCGTCCATCCTTT
>CAZQQP010000006.1:0-14281 GCA_964595475.1 uncultured Planctomycetaceae bacterium
CCGCCTTGGCACCGATGAATAGGCTCAACTTATTCTTTTCCGCCTACTTACCGCCTCCGTCTCCGCGGCGGAGGGCTCCCGATGGCCGGCGCTCGGCGAGCGGGCCGCGTTCCTCAGATCATCCCGCACCAGTCGGCGGGGTAGAGGAGGACGGGAAGCCGGGCCTGCTTGATGATCTGCTGGGGCACGTCGCCCGCGAAGAGCCGGGCCACCCGGCTCTTCGCCGACAGCCCGATGACGATGAGCGTGGCCTTGTGGGCCCGCGCCGCGTTGAGGACCGCTCGCGCCACGTCGTCGCCGAAGAGGAGCACCCCTTCCGCGGGCACGTTCTCCTCGGTCAGCCGCCCCGTCAGCGTCCGAAGCGTCTGCTCGCCGCGGAGCCGGGCGTCCTCCGGGGTCTCGTCCTGATCGCCGGCCTGCGCCACGTGGGCCACCACGATGGAGGCGCCCAGCCGTCCCGCGAGATCGCGGATGGACGTGAAGAGCTTGTCGCTCGCCCACGGGGAGCTAACGGCCACCAGGATGCGGCTGTCCCCCACGGTGCCTCCTGTTCCCAGCTGCGGCGGTCACGAGCCCGCAAGACGGACCCCCTCACGCCGGCTGTCGGTCCACCTTCGCCGACCGCGCCGCCCGCCGGCTCCGAAACGCGTAGTCGAGCAGCTCGTCGACGGACGCGACGAACACCAGTCGGAGCTTTCGCTTCGCCTCGTCCGGGATCTCCGGCAGATCCTTCTCGTTCGCCTTCGGGAGGACCACCGTCCGGATCCCCACCCGCATCGCGGCGAGCGCCTTCTCCTTGAGGCCACTGACGGGCATGACCACACCGCGGAGGGAGATCTCCCCCGTCATCGCGAGGTCCGGCCGCACCGGCTTGTCGAGGAACAAGGACGCGATGGCGGTGAACATCCCGACGCCCGCGGACGGTCCGTCCTTGGGCACCGCCCCGGCGGGCACGTGGACGTGGAGGTCGTTCTCCCGGAGCTGCGTCGGGTCGATGCCCAGCTCGCCCGCCCTCGCCTTCACCAGGCTGTACGCGGCGTGGACGGACTCCTTCATCACCTCGCCGATCTGTCCGGTGAGCATCACCTCCGCTCTCCCCGGGTAGCGGGCGGCCTCGATGAAGAGCACCTCGCCGCCCACCGGCGTGTACGCGAGTCCCGTGACCACGCCCGGCTCCGCCTTCCGCAGCTTCAGCTCCCGCACGTACTTCTCGGGCCCGAGATGCTCCACCACCTTCTCCTCGGTGATGGAGACGGCCTGGTCCAGCCCGTCGCCCGCGACCATGGCCGCGACGGAGCGGCAGACGGCGCCGATCTGCCGCTCGAGCTCACGGACGCCCGCCTCGCGTGTGTAGCCGTGCATCACCTTCTTCAGCCCGCTGGTCTGCCAGCGACAGTGGCGGCGGGTGAGCCCGTTCTCCCTCAGCTGGCGGGGGACGAGATACTTCCTCGCGATCTGCAGCTTCTGCTCGTCCGTGTAGCCGGGCAGCTCGATGACCTCCATCCGATCCCGCAGCGCCGGGTGGACCGGGTCCATGTAGTTCGCGGTGGCGATGAAGATCACCTGGGAGAGGTCGAACGGCACGTCGAGGTACCGGTCGTCGAAGCCGTGGTTCTGCCGGGGATCGAGCACCTCGAGGAGGGCGCTGGCGGGGTCGCCGCGGAAGTCCGCGCCCACCTTGTCGACTTCGTCGAGCATGAGAACCGGATTCCGCGTGCCCGCCCGCCGGATCTCCTGGATGATCCGCCCGGGCATGGCCCCGATGTAGGTCCGCCGGTGGCCGCGGATCTCCGCCTCGTCGCGGAGGCCGCCGAGGCTGAGCCGTCCGAACGACCGCCCGAGGGCGTCGGCGATGGACTGGCCGAGGCTGGTCTTCCCCACGCCCGGCGGCCCGACGAGACAGAGGATCGGCCCCCGCCCCTCGGGGTTGAGCTTCCGCACCGCAAGATGCTCGATGAGCCGCCGCTTGACGGTCTCGAGATCGTGGTGGTCGCGGTCGAGGATCGACCGGGCGCGGTCCAGGTCCAGCTGATCCTCGGTCAGGTTGTTCCACGGCAGGTCCGCGATGGTCTCGAGGTAGCTGAGGATGACGGAGTACTCGGGGCTCGCGGGCGGCACCTGGTGGAGCCGTCGCATCTCCCGCTCCGCCTCCTCCCGCACCTTTTGGGGCGGGTCGGCCGCGTCGAGGCGCTGCTGGATCTCCTCGACCTGCCGTCCCGCGGTGTCCTCGTCGCCGAGCTCCCGCTGAATCGCCTTGAGCTGCTCGCGGAGATACGCCTTGCGCTGGACGTCCGACAGCTCGCTGGCGACGTCCTGCTGGATCTTCTGCTGCAGCTTCAGGATGTCGATGTTTCTCGCGACGTGGCCCTGGACGAGGCGAACCCGCTTGGAGACGTCGAGCTCCTCGAGTATGTCCTGCTTCTGATCCGTCTCGATGGAGAGGTGGGCCCCGATGAAGTCGGCGAGGTTGCCCGGCTCCTCGAGGTTCATGAGGACCGTCTTGGCCTGCTCCGAGTCGTTGGGGCTGAGGTCGAGGAGCTCGGTCGCGGTCTCCCGCAGGTTCTTGGTCGCCGCCTCCAGCTTCTTCTCCCAGCGAACTTGATCCGTGAGGCGCTCCACACGCGCTTGGATGTACGGCTCCGTCTGGAGCACCTCGCGGACGCGGACCCGCCCGATGCCGTGGACGATGAGCTGGATGGTGTCGTCGGGCTCGCGGAGCAGCTTCAGGACCATGACCGCCGTGCCGACGTCGTAGAGGTCGTCGGGTCCCGGCGACTCCACGTCCGGGTCGCGTTGCGTGAAGAGGCCGATCACCTTGCTGGTCGGCAGCGACTCGTCGACGAGCTTGCGGCTGCTCGGCCGCCCCACGCCGAGCGGGGTGACGGTACCCGGGAAGACCACCGCCTCCCGGACGGGGAGGACGGACAGCGTCTCCGGCGTCTCCACCGGCGCCGGCTCGCCGGGGCCGGAGACGGACGGCGGCAGCGCTTGGGTCTGTTCATTGGAGCGGTCTGCCAATCAACCTCCTTGCTCCGTCGGTTCCGGATCGCGAGCGTGGGGCCCTCCCGTCGGGAGGTCACCCCGGCGTCCGCAGCGGCAGGCGGACCCACAGCAAGCCGTTGACCTGTTCCGCCGTGATGCGGCGGACGTCCACCTCGCTCGGCAGCGAGACGCACCGGACGAACGGCCCGTAGTCCACCTCCATGCTCACGATGCGCATCGCCTCCTCCGCGGCACGTGCCGGCTCGGGCGCTTCGCGGATGCCGCGAACCGTCAGCCGCCGGGGCTCCGCCCGCACGTCGATGGACTCCTTGTCCACACCGGCGAGGTCGAAGCAGATCTCCATCCGGTCGGAAAACAGATACGCGTTGATCGCGGGCGACCAGCACTCCGTGCGGTAGAAGCCGGAGAAGCGTGTCTGCACCCACCGGCTGAACGACCGGTGGAGCTCCTCCGCGAGTCTGTCCACGTCGGAACGTGGGTTGGATCCGGCCATACGGTGACCTCGATGCGGGCGATCGCTGGCGATGGTAGCCCGCGAGGCCCACGGCATAAACCGCACGAGCGGCGGCTCGCCGACCGACGATCGCGTCGTCTCGGCGGCTTGCCGCCGGCGCGGGCCCTTCGCATAATTCGCGCTCGCCGTGGACGCGGGACATTCCTTGCAGCGATGTGGAGGTATCCTATGGCATTCGACGCGTCGGCCCATGCGAAGGCGATCGAGCTAACCAAGCTCAACTTGGAGATGACCTCGGCCGCGGACTCCGGCCACCCGACGTCCGGGGCGAGCATGGCGCACCTCGTCACCCTCCTCCTTTACAACCACATGCGGCACGACCCCGCCTCGCCCCGCCATCCGGGGTCGGACCGGCTGATCCTCAGCGAGGGCCACGCGGTGCCGATCGTCTACGCCGCCGCCGCGGACCTCGGCGTCCTCATCCGCAGGAACGGCCAGTGGGCGTCGATGACCCGCGACGACGCGATGACGCTTCGGGCGATCGACAGCGCCATCGAGGGCCATCCGCACCCGATCGAGGGCTTTCCGTTCTTCGACGCGGCGACGGGCTCCCTCGGCCAGGGTCTGTCGGTCACTGCCGGCCTCGCGGCCGCCGCCCGCCTCGACGGGGTGGACAAGCGGGTCTACTGCCTCATCGGCGACGGCGAGAGCCGGGAGGGGCAGATCTGGGAGGCGGTGGACTTCATCGCGGAGCAGAACCTCACCGGCGTCTGCCCCATCTTCAACTGCAACGCCTACGGCCAGTCGGACAAGGTGGCGCCCCAGCAGACGCCCGAGGTGACGGCGAAAAAGCTGGAGGCGGTGGGCGTCAAGGCCGTGGTGGTCGACGGCCACGCTCCGTCGGAGATCCAGGCCGCCCTCGACGAGCACGCCAGCCGGGCGTCCAACCCCGCCGCCGCGCCGATGGCGATCGTCGCGAAGACCGTCAAGGGCTGGGGAACGCCGTCGCTGCAGGGCGGCGGCCTCCACGGCAAGGCCGCCAGCGACCTGAACCAAGCGTTGGCGGAGCTCGACGCGACGGCCCACGAGCTCGGCGCCGCGTGGACCGAGGGAGACCTCCGGATCCCGCCCATTCCCACGGAGCCGCCCACCCCGCCCAAGCCCACGGGTCAGCCGCCCACGCTGACGGAGGCGCTGAAGCGCTTCGGCAAGGAGGACGCGCTGAGCAAGGGCAAGTGGGCGACGCGCCGGGCCTACGGCGCGGCCCTTCGCGTCCTCGGCTACCACGACCGCCGCGTGGTCGGCTTGGACGGCGACGTGAAGAACTCCACCTACTCCCAGGAGTTCTATAAGGACTCCGACCTCGGCCACCGCTTCTTCGAGTCACGCATCGCCGAGCAGAACATGATCTCGGTCTGCGCCGGGCTGTCCGCCGCGGGGAAGATCCCGATGGCCTCCACGTTCGGCAAGTTCGTGACCCGCGCGTACGACCAGTTGGAGATGGCGATCAACAGCGGGGCGAACCTCAAGATCGTCGGGTCGCACTGCGGCGCCAGCCTCGGCGCCGACGGGCCGAGCCAGATGGCCCTCCCCGACGTCGCATGGTTCCGCTCGTGGAGCCGGGTGACGCGGGCGGACGGGAGCCCCGCGATGTACCTGCTACAGCCCGCGGACGCCTACGCCGCCTACCGCCTGACGCTGGAAATGGCGGAACACGACGGGCCGTGCTACATGCGTGTCGCCCGGCCGGACGTGCCGCTGCTCTACGACGATCAGACGCCGTTCGAGCTCGGCGGCCACCACGTGGTCGCGGAGGGAAGCGACCTGCTCGTCGTCGCGGCGGGCTACATGGTCCACGAGGCGAGGAAGGCGCTCGACGGGCTGAAGGCGGCCGGCATCGAGCCCACCCTGGTCGACCTCTACTCCATCCCGTTCGACGAGCAGGGGATCGCGGAGCTCGCCCGGGCCCATCAAGGCATGGTTCTCACCGCGGAGGACAACTACGGGGCCGGGACGGGGTCGGCCGTCGCGGACGCGGTCACGGCGGAGGGAGGCACCTTCCGGGTCCAACAGATGCACGCCCGGCGAATCCCCAAGTCCGGGCGGAGCCCCGACGACGTCATGCGACACCTCGGCCTCAGCGCCGACGACATCGTCCGGACCGCCACCTCCATGATGGAGCCGGCGGGCAAGTAACGGCTCAAAGCAGGTTCAGAAGCAGGCCGAGGACCGCGAGGATGACGGCCGCCGTGACGAGGCGTCGCTTCCAGGGGGACCTGTCCTCGCGATCGTCGGCGGGACGGTCCCGCTCCTCGGCGAGGATCCAGCTACCGCACGAGGGACAGTGCTCGGCGTCCTCGTACACCTCCTCGCCGCAGTGGGGACACGACACGACGGTGTCGCTGGCGTCGTCCCAAAGGTCTGCGTCGTGATCGCCGGGTGCCTCGTCACGCTCGTCAGCCATGGGTCGCAGGGTAGTCCTCCGCCCGCCGTCCGACCGCATATCGCCAGCGGACAGCCCTTCAATCGCCGAGGAGATCGAGTTGTCAGCTCCCAAGCCATTCGGGCCTCCGCCCCCGCTGCCGCGGACCTTGCATCGGCGGATGATTCGCTACAATGGCCCTCTTTCGCGGAACCGCTGACGTCACCACGCCAAGTCGAAGGAGGTCGACATGTGGTATTACATCGGCATCAGCCTGGTCTTGATCGCGCTGATCATCTTCCTGGTCTGGTACAGGAAGAAGCAGCAGAGCTGAGCCGTCGGCGTCGGCCGGCGGACGGACAAGGGGAGGCTCCGCCCTCGCCGAGCGGAGCGTCAGATGGGGTGGAAGTGCGTGTGCCGTCGCGGCGCGGGCTTTTTTTCGTGGCCTAGTCTCCCGGCGACCACGCCACGTCGCCGACGCCCGCTCTCTGGTTCGCCCGCCGGGCGAGGGAGAAGAGGAGGTCGGTCAGGCGATTCAGGAACGTGACCGTGCGCGGGTTGACCGTCTCCTCCCTCGCAAGGTGGACCAGCCGCCGCTCCGCCCGGCGGCCCACCGTGCGGGCGTGGTGGAGGCGGGCGGCGAGCTCCGTTCCACCCGGGAGGACGAAGTTGGTCAAACGGGGAAGCACCCCGTCCGTCTCGTCGATCATCCGCTCGAGCGTGTCCACCCGCTCCTGCGGCACCGGGCGGATATGCTTGCGTGCGGTGCCCGCCTCCGGTGCACAGAGGTCGGCACCGAGGTCGAAGAGCCAGCTCTGGAGCTTCCGGAGCGTCTCCGCCCAGTCGGCCGGGCCCGCCGCCGCGGCGAGCCCCAGGGCGCTGTTCAGCTCGTCCACGGCGCCGTAGGCCTCGACCCGCGGGTGATCCTTCTCGACCCGCGGGCCGCCGAGCAGATCCGTCGTGCCGGTGTCCCCACGCCTGGTGTAGAGCCTCATGGCTGATTGTCGTCCGAAAGGGGGTCGGGGCGATACAGCCGAACGTTGTCGAGGGCCCACATTCGCGACGTGAAGTTGCCGCCGAGCCGCTCGCTCGCGTCCGGCTCGGACCGAGCGGCGCGAAGCGCCATCTGGAGCTTCGCGTCGAGGTCGTCGAGGTGGCTGACGAAGATGGCCTCCGGCGTGGACGGCGGGACGAGGGCCCCGTGCTCCGGCTGTCCGTGGTGGGAGAGGATGATGTGGTGGAGCACGTGCAGCGCCGCGTTCGGTAGGGGGTGGCCGAGCATGCCGCATTCCTCCGCCTTCCGGTCGAGCCAGATCACGCCGCGAGCGACGTGACCGACGAGGCGGCCCTCGTCTGTATAGGCGAAGCCGCGTTGCCAGGTGAGCTCGCGGCACTTCGCGAGGTCGTGGAGGAAGAGGCCGACGAGGACGAGATCCCGGTTGAGGTCCGGATAGAGCGGGAGGAGCGCTTCCGCGGTCCGGAGGAGGCCGAGGGTGTGCTCGAGGAGGCCGCCGAGATAGGCGTGGTGGAGCTGGACCGCGGCCGGCGCGTGCTTGAAGTCCGCCATCAATGCTTCGTCGTCGAGGTAGAGCTCGAGCAAGCGTCGGATCGACGTGTGCCCCACCGTCGTAAGGAGCGAGCGGAGCTCGCCGAACATCTCCTCCACGTCACGGTCCGTGGAGGGGAGGAGCTCCTCGAGCTGCTCCCGCGTGGGCTCGATGACGTCGACCTGGCGGAGGATGATCTGGAGCTCGCCCTGATAGGGCTGCGTCTGCCCCTCGATGCGGACGAAGCCCTCCGTGGGAAGAGACTTGACGGTCGCTTCGGACGTGTTCCACATCCGCCCCGCCACGCGTCCGGTGCGGTCGCCGATGAGACACTTCAGGAAGGGCTTGCCGGACCGGGTCAGCCCGAGCTGACAGTTCTGGATGGAGAAGACCCCCGAGACAAGCTGGTTCGCGTCCAGCCGGCCGATGAATTGACGATCGTCGCCCACGCGTCCGCTCCTGAAAGCCGCCATCGTAACCAGGGCGCGGTGCTTCGGAAACCGCGTCGCGGTGGGGCCTCCGCCGCAGTCGGCTCCTCCCGCCTTCCCGCCGATCCTCGGCGGGCCGCGTTTCACACGGGAGCCCGTCGTCCCGCATAAGATGAGCCCGCTCTCGTGAGTGCGCCCATGCGGGGCGAAGGAGCTGTGATGAACCGACCTGTCGGCCTTTGGATCGTGATGTTCTCCGGCTCGATTCTGGCGTGCGGCGCCTCGCCGGAGGCCGACCCGCCCGCCGCGACGGCGGACCGGTCCGCGGATGCGACGGCCGCGAGGCCGCCGCGGGTCCTTCCCCTGGAGCACGCGGACCGGGCGACGGTGCCCGACCGTCCGTTCAAGGCCGCGGCCCTCCTTCCGCTGCGGGAGGGGCAGTGGTCCTACACCGTCATCGCGGGAAAGGGAGACGGGAAGACCGAGAGGGTCCGCGTCGAGAAGCGACCCGACGCCGACGCGCCGTGGCGCATCCACCGTCCGGGCGGGCGAATCGACCACGTGCGGGTGGACGAGACCGAGGGCGTGGTCGTCGTCGCGACCGAGGATCTGGAGCACGACGTCATCACCGTCTACGAGCCCGCGATTCCGCTTCTTCCGAAGAAGGCCAAGCCGGGCGAGACCATCCGCATCGAGACGAAGCTGACGGTCCGGCCGAGGGACGATCGCCAGCGCGTGACACAGCGGGGGACCGGCACGCTGAAGCTCACCTACGACGCGAAGCAGGTGCTCCACACCGAGCTGGGTGACATCCCGTGTCAGCGGCTTCGCCTGGAGTGGACCGCGGACCTGACCACGGCGGACGTCGAGCGGAGGACTTGGCGCTACTACGCCCCGAAGACGGGCCTCGCCGCGTTCAAGACGCGGGAGAAGGTTCGCGCTCTCCTCTTCCAGTGGGAGACCAACCAGACCCTCTTGCTGACGGATCACCCCGGCTCGGACGGCGCCGGGTGACCGGCCCCATTGGGCGTCCGGAGCGACAGGCCTACGTCGTCGCTCCGTATCGGCGGAGGACGGCGGCCATCTCCTCGCGGGCCTGGGCGCCCTCCAGCGGCGTCCGCCCGTCCCGCCCTCTCGCGTTGACGTCCGCGCCGTGCCGGAGGAGGAGCTCGGCCACTTCCGGCTCCGCCTTCCGCACGATCCAGTGGAGCGGCGGCCGTCCGCTGCCGTCCGGCGCGTTGACGTCCGCCCCGTGGTCGATGAGGAGCTGGACGAGGTCGCGGCCCGCGACGGCCAGGTGGAGCGGGGTGCGGCCGTCCTTGGCCCGCGCGTTCACGTCGGCGCCGTGGTCGAGCAGACACGCGGCCATCGGGTGGAGGCCGTTCTTCACGGCGCCGTGGAGCGGGGTGCGGCCGATGCCCCCGCTGGCGTTCACGTCGGCGCCCTGGCCGATCAGATACTCCGCGATCTCCAAGTGGTTGCCGAGCGCCGCCCAGTGCAAGGGCGTTCGCCCCATCGGGTCCTCCGCGTTCACGTCCGCTTCCCCGCCTTCCACCTCCACCTCGACGCTCTCCAGGTCGCCGCTTTCCACCGCTCGATGCAGGCTCGTCGTCATGGTGTGCTCCGTCGAATACGCGACTCGTGCCGGATAAGCGTATCGGAGAGAACGATCCGCCGCTGAGCGAGACGACGGTCACGGCGGCATGGGCTGGTCGCGGACGCGGTCGACGATGCAGAAGAAGCCGAACGGCTCCGTCTCGCACGCGTTGAGAAACTGGTGCACCCTCATCGGCGGGACGTAGGCGACGTCGTAGGGGGCCAGCTCGATCCGCCGGTCGTCCATCGTGAGCACGCCGCGACCCCTCGCCGCGATGATGCCGTGGGTGTGGCGGTGCTTCTCCCGGCTCGAGTAGCCGCCCGGGCCGATCTCGAAGTACCGAAGGTCGAAGGCGGACGCCTCGCCCGAGCGCCCGAGGAGCTCGTGTCGGGTGACGTCCTTGAACGGCAGCGTGGCGGAGGCGTCCGCCGCCTTGTACGCCTTTCCGGACCGTCCCTCCCACGCGAAGCGCGACGCGTCGAAGGGGAGATGCTCGGCGAGGCCGTCCTGTGAGCGCTCCGTCGGCAGCTCGCAGGCGCTCCCGGAGATCGGCTGCGGTTCCACGAGGCTCTCCTCGAAGGAACGGGCCACCGCGTCGCGCATCTCCGCCGTGCTCTTCTCAAGGCTCTGGTCGGAGCCGAGGAGGGCGCCGCCCACCAGGAAGATCGCGTCCGGCCCGTACTGCTCGGCCATGGCGGGGATGCTCCGGAGCTTCATGCCGCCCGCCGGCGCGGGCAGCGCCGGGCGGAGCCCGCCCAGCGGCCGGCGGAGGTGGTCCGCGATGGAGCGGGTGTTGGTGTCGGTGAGGTCGAACCGACCGCCGAAGTTCGGGAAGATCGACGCGTCCATGCCGGCGAGGCGGAACAGCGTGCCGAGGAGGAGGCCCGGTTCCACCCCGTGGTTCCGGTCGTGGAAGAAGGTACCCGCGAACGTCGGGTGGGCCATCAGGACCAACCCGGTGCGCTCCGCGAGGTCGCGTGCGACGTCGAGGCCGGTCACCAGCGGGGCGATAAGACCGCCCGAGATGCCTTCGTTCGCCAGGAAACGGGCGAGCTCCCCGAGACGGTCCACGGGGCCCGTGAGGTTCGGCAGGTAGAGACAGCGTCGGCCGGTCGTCTCGTTCGCATCGGCGACGGCGCGCTGGCAGGCGGCGACCCGTCGCTTGAACGCGTCGAGATCCTCCTCGACGAGGTTGTGGTCGTCCTTCACCACGTCGCCGCCGCCCGCCGCGAAGGAGCCCGCGAGGGATGCGAGGTGCGAGACGGCCGAGCCGCGGGGCTTGAGCGCCGTCGCGAGCAGCGGGCGGCCGTACACGCCCGTCACCGCTCGGAGACCCGGCCCGCCGAAGCGGGGCCCGCGGAACGCGCCGGGAAGTGTCTCGGGCATCTCCACGTCGACGAGGCGGACGGAGAAGGAGGTCTTGCGGATGGAGATGTTGCCGTAGAGGAGGTTGAGGAGCTGAGGTAGCTGGGAGCTGACGAGGCTCGCGTCGTAGTCGATCGCTACGGAGAAGCGCTCGCCGCCGTCCGCCGCCTCCACCCGCTCGATCGCGGCCACGTCGCCGACGACGCGGCGGACCGCCTCGGACCGGACGAGCTTCTCGGGCACTTCCACGGTCTGCTCGAGGGCGATGTCCCGCGCCGCCGCCTCGACCTGGTCGGGCGCGCAGACCACCTCGTAGAAGGCGCGGACCACGCCGGTCACCCCCCGCTGCTCCGGCTGCGCTGTCGGCTCCGCCCGGCTCATCGGCGCATGCTAACCGGCGGATGCGCGGCCGGCCAAGCGTGGCGACCCGGCGACGCATTGACGGCGGCGGGGCCGAAAGTAGCATCGCGTCTTTCCGCCCGCGGGGGCTCGCGAGGCCGAAAAGCGCCCGGCCCGGATGTCGGCCCGTGGGCGGGGAACCTATGCCGGAGGCCGAGGATGGGTAAGAGGGAGAAGGTCATCCTCTCCTGGAGCGGAGGGAAAGACAGCGCCCTCGCCCTCGAGGCGCTGCGGGGGACCGACCGCTACGAGGTGGTCGGCCTCCTCGCCACGGTCTCGGACGCGTACGGCCGGGTCAGCCACCACGGGGTTCGCTCCGAGCTCCTCGAGGAACAGGCGGCGGCGGTGGGGCTGCCGCTCGAGACCGTGGGGCTCCCCACGGACGACGGCGGGCGGTGCACCAACGATCTGTACGAAGCGGCGATGGCCGAGGCGATGGGCCGCCAGCGAGCGGCGGGCGTCCGGACCGTCGCCTTCGGGGACATCTATCTCGCGGACATTCGCGCGTATCGGGAGCGGCAGGTGGCGAGGGCGGGCATGCAAGCGGTCTTTCCGCTGTGGCAGCGGCGGACGCCGGAGCTGTCCGAGGCCTTCGTAAGGTCCGGGTACCGGGCGACGGTCGTCTGTGTGGACCAGCGCAAGCTCGATGTCAGCTTTGCGGGCCGTCCGCTGGATCGGAGTCTGCTCGAGGATCTCCCGGACGGGATCGACGCGTGCGGGGAGAAGGGTGAGTTCCACTCCTTCGTCTATGATGGGCCCGGATTCGCCCGCCCCGTCGGGCTCCGCGTGGGGCGGACCCTCGCCCGGGACGGGCGGTACTTCACGGACCTTCTCCCGGTTTGACGGTTCGTTCGACGCGAAGACAGGTGTGGCTATGCGGACGACAAGGGACTGGACGCTCGCCGGAGTCACGACGCTGACCGCGATGGCGCGGCTGCTTCCCCTCCCGCCCAACTTCGCCCCCGTCGGCGCCGTCGCCCTCTTCGGCGGCGCTCACTTTTCGCGGCGGCCCGCGGCGATGGGTGTCCCTTTGGTGGCGATGCTTCTCAGCGACGGGGCCATCGGCCTCTCCATCGCCCTCGGCGCTGACGGCTTCGCGCTCGGGGCGGGGCTCAAGGGGGCGTTCGCCAACGCGCCCTTCGTCTACCCCGCCTTCCTCGCCATGGTGGGCATCGGCATGGTCCTCCGCCGCCGTCGGGGTCTCGCGTCCGCGACGGTAGCCGCCCTCGGCAGCGCGGTGCTGTTCTTCCTCGTCACCAATTTCGGCGTCTGGCTGATGGGCGGCTGGCTGATGCCGGCGACCTACCCGAGCACGCTCGGCGGCCTCGGCGCCTGCTACCTCGCGGGCATGCCCTTCTTCCGGGCCACGCTCGGCGGTGCGGGCACTTATGTCCTCTTCGAGAGCACGTTCTTCCTGAACACGCTCCTGTCGACCACGGGCTACACGCTCCTGCTGTTCGGCGGCGTCTCGCTCGCGGAGCGGTGGGTGCCCGCCCTTCGCGAAGAGCCCGCTGCGGTCCCGGCGGGCGCATAAGCAACCTGCTGAGCTCGGCGACGCGTCGCCCGCCGTCCCGCGCTCCGTGGTCACCGCATCCCGTATTTCCGGCATCCACGGGCGCTCCACCGATCACGGATTGCCTTGTCCGGGCTTCGGTGTTCCGTTTCCGGACGCGGCGATCGACCGCTGGCCGCGGCTTGGTCGGCGGCCGCACGCTCTTTAGACTGGCCTCGCGATGGCCGGGGCTCTCCTCCGATTGGAACGCGTCCGTGTGGACTTTCCGGAGACCGTGGCCGTCAACGGCATGGCATTGTCGGTCGGCGCCGGAGAGGTCTGTGGCCTCATCGGACCCAACGGGTCGGGCAAGACCACGACGCTGCGGACGGCCGCGGGCCTCCAACGCCCCCACTTCGGCCGCGTCCGTGTCCATGGTGAGGATCCGGCCACGTCGCCCCGGACACGCGGGCGGATCGGGTTCATGCCCGACGCCGGCCCGTTGGACTCCCGCCTCACGGTCGACGCGTTCCTCCACCACTTCGCGTGCGGCCACGGCCTTCCCGACCCGGACCACCGCGTCGCGGAGGTCCTCGCCCTGGTGGATTTGACGGCCAAGGCATCGGTCGCGTGCCACAATCTGTCCCGCGGGATGAAGCAGCGGCTGTATCTCGCCCGGACCCTCCTGGTCGACCCCGATCTTCTCCTTCTGGACGAGCCCGCGAGCGGCATCGATCCCATCGGCCGGCTGGAGCTGAGGAAGCTGATTCGGGAGCTGGGGAGGATGGGCAAGGGGGTTCTCGTCTCGTCTCACGTGCTCAGCGAGATGGACGAGTTCTGCACCAGCGTGGCGATCATGGAGCGGGGGCGTCTCGTCCGCTCCGGTGGCGTCCAGGAGCTGATCGCCGGCCAAACGGTGCACCGGATGTTTCTCCGATGGCGCCGCGGCCGGGACGCCGTCGCCGCCGTGCTGCAGAACCACGCGAACGTCCACGAGCTTCGGATCTCCGACGGGGAGGCGGAGTTTCGCTTCGACGGGTCGGACGACGCCCTCGACGCGGTCCTCGCCGACCTGGTGAACCGGAGCGTGTCCGTGGCGGAGTGGCGCCCCGTCCATCCGAGCCTGGAGAGCATCCTGATCGAGTCCGGTGCCCGAACGCTGAGCTGACGAGCATGCTCCTCGACAATCCCCTTCTCCGGACGCCGGCCGTTGCGCTCCGCGGGACGAGCCATCCGACGATCGTCGCCAGCGCCGTCCTCGGCGGGGGCGCGTGGATCGCGCAGGAGAGCGTCCGCGGCTACCCGGCGATCGGTGACACCCGCGCCTTCTTCTACCTCGTCCTCGCTCTTCAAGCGCTTTTCTGGATCGGCGGGTGGACGCTCCAAACCTGCAAAAGTGTTTTCCGAGACAGACAGACAGGTCTGCTCGACGCGAATCGGATGATGCCCCTGAGTGCCGGAAGGCTGACCGTGGGGTACCTCCTCGGCCCGCCGATGGACAGGCTCTTCGCGGGCATGGTCTTGCTGCCCGTCGTGCTGGGGATGGCGACGAGCCTCGGCGTGCCCCTGCGCGT
>CAZQQP010000006.1:14291-35300 GCA_964595475.1 uncultured Planctomycetaceae bacterium
CTCCTGACCACCGGCCTGCTCGGCGGTTGTATCGGAACGTGGAGCAGCTTGGCTTCGTCCAACCAGTGGGCGTTCGGATTGGTCGGCTGCGTTCTAACTTTATGTTTTGCCGCCGGAGGAGAAACGGGTTCGGCCTTTTTCGTACATCTGCTCGTTCCGGTGAGACCGGTTTTGCACATGCTCGAGACCGAGGGACCTCTCGCGTTCGCTTCGACCGCGGCCGGCGGAGCGGCCTCGCCGAAGCTCTTCGGCGTCGCGGTTCCGCTGCTCGCGGCCACCTTCGTCGCCCAAGCGCTTGCGTGCGGCTTTCTCTTGACAATGGCCCGCCGAAAGCTCGGCGACCCGGGCCAGCGGTCTCTCGGGCTCGGTCCGGCGGTGGCGCTGTTCGCGCTCGTCGTCTTCGTCCAACACGGACTGGTCTGGCACATCCATAGCGACGGCCCACTCCCAGGCAATCCGACTCTCTTCGGATGGTTTCTTCTGGCGGACGCGACGACGGTGATCCTCGGCCTCGTCCTCGTCGGCGCCGGATGCCTCCGTCGCGACCGAGTCGTCGTCGACCTGTTCCCGCTTCATCCCGGCGGCCTCCGTCGCCTCCTTTGCGGCGGTGGGCCCGCGCTGGGTCTCGCCATGGCGCTGGTCGCCACCGCGGCGACCGCGACCCAGGTCTCCGACGATCTCCAAGCGCATGCCGGGACGCTCGCCGTGTTCGGCGCCGGGTTCGTCCTGGCGTTCACCGCATTCGGCTTCATCGTGGAGGTCGGCCGCATCTGGTTCGGACGGTGGGCCTGGCCGTTCGTCGCGGTGACCGTGGCGGTGCTTTATCTGCTGCCGTTGGTCCTCGGTGTGTCGAACCATCCGGAGTGGGCGGCGCTGTCGGTTCTCGCCCCACCGCGGGTCTGGGTGATGGGGACCGCGGAGAGCCGGTTCGCAGCGGCGACGGCGCTCGGGATTCACACCCTGATCGACATCGGCCTCCTCGTCGCGTGGAGCCGCTCGTGGGCTCTATGGCGCCGTCGCCTTCGGCACGAGTGGAACTGGACCGGCACGGAAGCGGCCCAGTCCATCGCATAGACACACCTCGATGCCGACGGAGCGTGACCGGCAGACGGCTCGACCCCGCAGCTCCACGAGCGTGGAGCGGAAGGAAGGGGCTCCTCTCGAAAGTTGCGAGGGGCCTCCCGAGCAGAACGTTCAAGACGATGACGAGCGTGGGCACCGGGTCCGTGCCGTCGGGCACTGGCAGACACGCTGCGAGTGCCATCCAAGGCGGTGAGCCGCGGAGGACGCGTCCCGCCGCGTCGTCCTTGCTTGGGTGACACGCGACGCCGTGAACCGAGTCAACGGCTTTCCCCAGCGTTTTCCTTGCTTAGAACGCGTGTGAGAAGCGCTTCTGGCTTCGCCCGCTGCCGCGGCGGGTCGGCGTCGGCCCGTCCCGACGGGACACAGCCCGGCATCGCCTGCTTCGGCCTCCTTGCCAGCCGCGACGTCGCGACGGGCTCGGGCCGACGAATCGCTTCTCACACACTTCTCAGACGACGGGTGGCACGCACCCCGTGAACTGACGACTTTCTACGGTCGCCCCTGTCCTCGTGAGCGTCACTCGGTAAGTGCGTTCGGAAACCCGCTCCCTGACGGTCGCGGCTCGTCCGTTGGGACCACCGGCCAAGGGTGGCACGGGCAAGTCCCAGCGGGATGCCGCCGGTGCCCGTCCGCGGGCTTGTCCGTGGTGCATCGGTTCGCTCGTCCATCCCACGCCGCTCACCTGTCGCGACCGAGCCTCGTCATGAGTCGCCTCGCCGATGCACTTGCGAGGCATCACGAGGAAGGGGCTGTGTTCTGGCATGAAAGAAGCGTCGCGGGACAGAGCGCACGGGCGAGCCCGCGGACGGCCTTGCCCGTGCCGCACCAGGTCGACTCCGGACGTTTCGCCAGGCAGCGCAAGTGGGACGGAGCAGCCCGTGCACACGTCGCGATCGCCGGAAAACGATGGACCTGGCGAGGCGGTCCTCACCGGTCGCTCATCGGCTGTTCCGCGCCGCCTTGGCCGCGGGGCGTCGGCCCGTCCGTCGCTGACGCGACGCCTCGCCGCCCTGCCCGCGGCGCCGCTGGAAGTGGCGGGAAAAGCTGCGGTAGACCACGACCGCGGAAGCGCCCGTCACCACCGTGGCGAGGAAGCCCGCCATGGGTGCGCTGTCGGCGGCCGCCTCGACCAGCGTGCGAACCTTGGTGAAGTAGGACACCCCCATGGCGAGGAGGACGATGAGGGCGAGCGTGTCGATCACCTTCTGCCGCCGCGACGTCACCCGGCCGGCCGCCCCGTCCGACCGCCAGAACGCGAAGAGGACGGCGCCGGCGGACACCGCGATGATGAGAAAGGCCCAGTCCACAGGTCTCGGTCGGTCCTACACCATCTCGCCGAGGGCCTCGGCGAGCTCCCGGGGGATCCCGATGTCGCCGATCACGATCTCCCCGACGTATCGGTCCGCGCCCTCCACGAGAAAGCCCCGCTTGGTCCCGACGAAGGTGACCGTGGCCGCCGCTTCCACGGCCACCCCGAGCGGCACGCCGCGGTCGCAGTCCAGCCCCGAGGGAATGTCCACCGCGAGCACCGGCGCCGGCCGCTCGTTGACCCACCGGATCACCTCGTCCATCGGACTTCGCACGGCGCTGGTCAACCCCGTCCCCAGCACGGCGTCGACGATGAGGTCCGCCTCGCCGGCTCCGTCGAGCGTGCCGACCGGGTCCTCGTGGCCGCCGAGGAGGGGCAGGCCCATCGCCTGGTCGATCCGCAGGTTCGTCCCCGCGTCGCCTTTGTAGCCGTCCGTCGGCCGGAGGAGGACGCTCGTCACGCGGATTCCGGCGTTGTGGAGGTGGCGGGCGGCGGCGAGGCCGTCGCCCGCGTTGTTCCCTCCGCCGCAGACGACGAGGACGTGGCCGCGGTCGCGGCGGCCCGCGGCGTCCAGCATGCGGAGCGCCCGGTCCGCCAGACCGCGGGAGGCGTTCTCCATCAGCACGATGCTCGGGATGCCGTAGGTCTCCACGGCCTCCGCGTCGACCTGGCGAACCTTGTCTCGCGAAAACACACGCGTGCCGGGCATCGGTCAGTCCTCTCCGCTCGCCCAGTCCTCCCGCCGTGGGTGGCGGGCGACCCGCGTCTCGACGCGGTCGACCACTTCCTCGATGGCCCGTCCGATCTCATCATTGGTGATGAAGTGGTCGTAGGCGCCGCTGCTCCGGGCCTGGTCGATCTCCCGCTTGGCCTCGCGAAAGCGTCGCTGGATGACGTCCTCGCTCTCCCGCCGCCGGTTCCGCAGCCGCCGGAGCAGCTCGTCGTCGTGGGGAGGCAGCACGAACAACAGCAGCGAGCTCGGCATCTTCTGCCGGATCTGGATGCCGCCGCTCACGTCGATCTCCAGGATGACGTGACGCCCGCGGTCGATCTCCCGCTCCACGGGCTCGCGGGGCGTGCCGTAGTAGTGGCCGAAGACCTCCGCCCACTCCAGGAGGCTCCCCTCCCGGATCGCCCGTTCGAACGGCTCCCGCTCGACGAAGTGGTAGTCCACACCCTCCCGATCCACCGCCGTCCTCGGCCGCGTGGTCATGGAGACGCTGAACACGGCGTCGAGCCGATCCGCGAGCGCGTGGGTGAGGGTGGTCTTCCCCACGCCCGAGGGGCCGGAGACGACGATGAGTTGGCCAGCGGGTTGCGTCATGGTGGGGTCTGGCTGACGGGCTCGTCGGGTCGGACCTGGGCGCCGTGGACGAGGAAGAGCGTGGCCATCCGAACCGCCAAGCCGTTGGCGACCTGCTCGAGGATCGCCGAGCACGGCGCGTCGGCGACCGCGGTGTCGATCTCCAGCCCGCGGTTGACCGGCCCGGGGTGCATCACGACGACGGGGTCCCTCGTCCGCTTCAGCCGCTCCGTGGTCAGCCCGTATCGGTCCGTGTACTCGCGGACGGACGGGAAGGCCTGTCCGCTGATGCGCTCGAACTGCACGCGGAGCATGTTGATCACGTCCACGCGATGCAGGACGGCGTCGAGGTCGTGGTGCACCTCGCAGCCGAGCCGCTCGAAGGTCCGCGGGAGCAGCGTGGGCGGGCCGACGAGGAGGACGTCGGCGCCGAGCTTCTTCAGGCCGTGGATGTTGGACCGGGCCACGCGGCTGTGGGCGATGTCCCCGACGATGGCGACGGTCAGCCCCCGGAGATCGAAGTCGTCGCGGCCGAGGCGGCGTCCGATGGTATAGAGGTCGAGCAGACCCTGTGTGGGGTGCTCGTGCTGTCCGTCGCCCGCGTTGACCACGGAGCAGTCCACCGCGTTCGCGACGAGGTGGGCGGCACCGGACTGGTCGTGGCGACAGACGATCACGTCGACGCCCATCGCCTCGATGTTCCGCGCCGTGTCCCGAAGGGTCTCCCCTTTGGACGTGCTCGATCCCGTGGAGGAGGCGTCGAGGCCGTCGGCGCTCAGCCGGCTCGCCGCGAGGTAGAAGCTGTTCTTCGTCCGCGTGGACGGCTCGAAAAAGAGGTTGACCACCACCTTCCCCCGCAACGCCGGCACCTTCTTCACGGAGCGGGTGGAGACGTCCTCGAAGCCGCGGGCCGTCCGAAGGACGAAGCGGATGTCCTCGGCGGAGAGATCCTCGACGCCGAGGAGGTGGCGGTGGGACCAGTGGTGTTCCACCTCGCTCACCAAAGGGAGGCCTCCGCGGGTTCCCCTCCGGCCGGCTGCGTCTCGCGGGGGATCAGGAGGATCGCGTCGTCGGAGTCCGTGGGAACCAGACGCACCTGCACGTCCCACCCCGCGTCCGCGTTGAGCCGCTGTCCGACGAAGTCCGGCGCCACGGGCAGCTCGCGTCCGCCGCGGTCCACGAGCACCGCGAGCTTCACGCAGCGGGGACGGCCGAAGTCGATCAGCGACTGCACCGCCGCCCGCACGCTCCGGCCGGTCATGAGCACGTCGTCGACGAGGAGGACGTTGGTCCCGTCCACCGGGAAGGGGAGCTCCGTGGTCCGGACGACGGGCTGGGGACCGACCTCCGAGAGGTCGTCGCGATACAGCGCGATGTCGACGGAGCCCGTGTGCTCCGGACGAAGCCGCTCGGCGAGCCGGCCCGCGAGGTCGTCCCCGCGGCAGCGGATGCCGACGATCGCCCACGGCCCCTCGCTCTGGGCCATCGTCTCGGCGACCTCGCGGCCCATCCGCTCGAGGATCTTCCCCACCTGCTCTCGATCGGCGACGACGCGCATGGCGACCATGCTACGTGCCCGGCGGACGGGCGTCGCGGGAAGGAGTGGGCTAAGCAGGCGGAAAGAATCCGTTGAACCTATTCCTCGCCGAGGTGACGGCGGAGCCGATCACCCATGCCACGCAACGTCCGCCAATGCCGGCTCTGGCATCGGTGGGGATTGCAACTGGGTCGCCGCCCACGCCACGGCAGAGAGGTTCCGCCACTTGCTGCTCCGAAGGACTCCCTCCTCGGGATGGCGTACCGGCTCAACTCATTCTTTTCCGCCTCGTTACCGCAGGGCCTGGGTCACTTCCACGGCGAGCCGCTCGAGGTTTCGCCGGACCTCGCCGTACCCCCGCTTCGCCCTCGCGTCGAGGTCCACCGCACGGCCGAAGAGCCGCGCCGCCGTCGGCCGGCCGAGCCGCCGCGCCGCCCGGAAAAAGGCCCGGCGGCGTGATGAGAAGATCCTCAGCTTGCGAGCGATAGCTTCCTCGCCGGTATCTCGTTCGAGCAGCGTCGCGGCGTGGTGGAGGTTCCGCAGGAGATCCGCCATGGCCCGCCCGATCAGCGCGTCGGGCTGCCGGGCGACGCTCAGCAGCTCGTCGAGCTTGCCCACCGCCCTCGACGGGTCGCCGCTGAGCAGCGCGTCCTGGATGGCCCACGCGGACTCCTCGCTGCTCGTGGGGACGAGCGTCTCGACCTCTCCGCGGCGGATCGGCTCGGTCGCCTCGCCGGCGCACGCCACCTTGGCCAGCTCGTTGTCGATCCGGAGCAGGTCCGTGCCCACCCGCTGGGCGAGGAGGGCCGCGGCGTCCTTCTCGATCGGCCGTCCGTGGGCGTTGGCGGCGCGCTTCTCCACCCAGGGGGCGACCTGGTCCGGCCGCGGCGGGTCGCAGCGAAACACCTTGCCGGTCTTCTCCACGGCCTTGTGGAGGCGGGTGTTGGTCGCCCAGCTCGACGGGCGGAGGACCAGCGTGCCCGTCGTCGACGGGCGCTCCGCGTACCGCTCGAGACGCCCGCGGTGGTTGGTAATCAACGCGTCCGCCTGGTCCACCACCACCAGCTTGTGCTGTTGGAGCAGCCCCACGCTGCGGATCTCGTCGAGGACGTCGGCGAGCTCCGCGTCGTCGCCGTCGAAGCGGACGGTCTCCACCTCCTGGCCGGTTCGCCGGGCGACCGCCTCCTCGACGGTGCGAAGGTACATCCGCTGGAGGTAGGCCTCCTTCCCCGCGAGGACGACGATGGGCTCGTCGCCGTGGACCGTCTCGGAGCCGCTCTGTCCGCCCCGCTTGCCCATGGTCGGCTCGCTTCTCAACAGCGCGGCGTTCCACCCGTGCATCGGCGCAGCGGCCGGTCCAGCGGATCGGACGGGAGAGCCGGCGACGTCAGTCCGCCGCCTTGGGCCGGCCGAAGACGGACTGGAGGAGCGCCCCCACGATGGTGAGGCCCACGATGACGATCATGCCCATCCGCGGGGCCTTCGGGAGCACGCCCGTTCCCAGGAGGGACGTGGCAAACCACTGGGCGACGGGCAAGACGAGGAGCACGCCCATCAGCGCCATCACCACGGCCATCGCCAGCCGCGGGAGGACCAGACCGACGAGAAGACCCACCACGACGCCCGCGGCGCCGCTGAGGACCAGTGTGCCCCGCATTCTCGGCTTCAGCTCCGCCCACCACTCCTTCCAAAGGTCCGCGGCCGCGGAGATGCCTTCCGCGGCGATCATCCCCATCCGCCCCAGCGACAGCAGCTCCGGCGGGTCGCCGCTCTCTTTCTTCGCCCCTTGTCAGCTGTCTGTTCCTCACCCCCGTCCTCGGACTTCGAGGAGCCGCCGTCCTTGTCGCTCACCGCGGCGTAGATCTCCTCTCCCGCCACGGTCACGGGCTCGGCGAGGTTGGGAATGGTCTCCGGGTGCTGCCAGATGGCGACTCCCCACGGCAGAAGGAGACCGAGGAGGCCCGCCAGGATGAGCGCCGTCAGGATGCGGTACAGCACCAGCGTCAGGATGCCGCCGAGCACCCCACCGATGATTCCCCAGAGGAGCGGGCTCCCCGGGTTCGGAACGTCCGCCACGGAAGCGGCGAGACCGGAGAGTGTTCCGGACGTCGCGGCGGCTGCCAACCCGCCGCCCACCAGGCCGAGCAACGCAAAGCCGGGGCGGGCGAGCCGCTCGCCGTACAGCCAGAAGACCAGCCCGACCAGCGCGACGACCGCCATGACGACCATCGGCCACAGCGACGAGATGGTCTTGGCCTCCTCGCCGATCATGATCTGGTAGTCCGGCATCGGGTCTCCTCCGTGGCATGTGGAATTGACCCCGTGGTGGGGGTCTTTAGAATGCTCGTCGCCGACGCACCCAGCCCATTCGGACCGGATATGGCTGAGCTAAGCTCGCAGAGCGACCGGCTGGAGGACCTTCGCCGCCGCGTCGATGAGATCGACCTCCAGCTCCTCCGGCTCCTCAACGAGCGAGCTAGCATCGTGGTTGATATCGGAAAGGTCAAGCGCGACGAGCAGTCGCCGATCTACGCTCCCTCTCGCGAGCAGGCCGTTCTCGCGAAAGTACGCGAGGCCAACGAGGGGCCGCTCTCCGACCGTTGTCTGGAGGCCATCTTCCGGGAGCTCATGTCGGGCTCCTTCTCCCTCGAGCAGAGCCTCCACATCGGATACCTCGGCCCGCCGGGCTCCTTCAGCCACCTCTCCGCCTCCCGCCAGTTCGGCGCCTCCGTGGAGTACGCGGCGCTGGAGTCCATCCCCAACGTCTTCCGCGCCGTGGAGGGCGGCCAAGTGGATTTCGGCCTCGTCCCCATCGAGAACTCCACGGGCGGGGCGGTCAAGGACACGCTGGACTCCTTCCTCCAAACCACGGTGCGGGTCTGCGCCGAGGTCCTCGTCGCGGTCCACCACCATCTGCTCTCCCACGCGAGCGCCGCGGAGATCCGGAAGGTCTACTCCCGCCCCGAGGTCTTCGACCAGTGTCGCCAGTGGCTGAGCACACACCTCCAGCAGGCGGAGCGTGTTCCCGTCGAGAGCAGCGCGAGGGCGGCCGCGATCGCCGCGGAGGAGCCCGGCGCCGCCGCGATCAGCTCCAGCCTGGCGGCCGAGCTTTACAACCTCCCCACCGTCGACGCGGACATCGAGGACAACCCCAACAACGTCACCCGCTTCTTCGTGGTCGGCCGCCACGACGCCAAGCCCACGGGCGACGACAAGACCGCCATCCTCTTCACCACCGCCCACAAGCCGGGCGCCCTCGCCGCCGTCCTCGACATCTTCCGCGACGCCGGAATCAACCTCACCCACATCGACAAGCGGCCCTCTCAGCGGGTGAACTGGGAGTACTTCTTCTTCATCGACTGCGAGGGCCACGCCGCCGAGCCCAAGCTCGCCCGAGCGCTCCAGGCGGCGGCGGACCACTGTCTCCACCTCCACGTCCTCGGCTCCTTCCCCCGCGCCAAGAGCGTGCTGGAGTAGGCTCCGCCCGAGCCGCCCGATCTGCCCGATCAAGATGATCGGGCTATGGGGCCGTCACCGCTTCGGCGGACGGCCGACCTGGCGGATCTCCACGCGGCTGTGGACCATGGCTTGTCGGGTCTGGAGCGCCTCCGCCACCGCCTGTCCCACTTCCTCGGGCTGGACTTTCCACGGGGCGTCGCCCGTGTCCGTGTGGACGGAGCCGGGGAAGACGGTGGTGACCTTGACGCCGTAATCCCGCACCTCCTGGAACAGCGACTCGCTGAAGCCCGTCACCGCGTACTTGCTCGCGGCGTAGCCGCTGCCACCAGCGAGCGGCATGTAGCCCGAGATGGAGGAAATGTTCACCACGTGGCCCCAACCCTGGTCGCGGAGCGTGGGAAGCACAGCGCGGGTGGCGTGGAAGACGCCGTGGACGTTGGTGGCGATCTGGTCGTGCCACTCCTCGAGGGTGATCTCGAGCGCGCTTTTCCGGAGCACCATGCCCGCGTTGTTCACCAGCGCGTCGATCCCGCCGAGCGCCTCCGCGAGGCGCCCCACGCCGTGGCGGGTGCTCTCCGCGTCCCGGAGATCCGCGGACGCCGCCGCGGCCGTGCCGCCGTGGGCCTCGATCGCCTCCTTGACCCGCTGAAGGCCGTCCTCGCTGCGGGCGAGCAGACCGACCGCGTGGTCCGCCTTGCCGAGGGCCGTGGCGATCCCCGCGCCGACCCCTCTCGACGCTCCGGTGACGATCACACGCATAGCACCTCCTGAGCACGTGCGGGAGAACCGCTTCTGGCTTCGCCCTGCTTCGGACACGGCTGGCGATTCGCGACGAGTCGGTTCTCACGCGCCGACGAGCTTGTAGAACCGCCGGGCGTTCGCGTCCGCCTGCTCCACGAAGCGCTCGAAGGGCACGCCGCGGAGCTCCGCGAGAAAGCGCGCCGTCGCGGCGACGTATCGCGGCTCGTTGGGCCGCACCTTCCGGTGGGGCTCGGGCGTCAGATACGGCGCGTCCGTCTCCACCATGATGCGGTCGTCGGGGACGACCTGGGCCGCCTCGCGAACCTCCGGCGCGTTCTTGTAAGTCACGATCCCGGTGAAGCTGACCATGGCCCCGATGTCGAGGACACGGCGGACGTCCTCCGCCGTGCCGCTGAAGCAGTGGAAGACGAAGCGGCTTCCGTCCACCCGCGACGCCTGGATGGCCGCGAGCGTGTCGTCGATGGCCTCGCGGCAGTGGAGCACCACGGGGCGG
This sequence comes from uncultured Planctomycetaceae bacterium, assembly GCA_964595475.1. Lineage (GTDB taxonomy): Bacteria > Planctomycetota > Phycisphaerae > Phycisphaerales > Zrk34 > CAZQQP01. The sequence goes on from CAZQQP010000006.1 coordinate 24,238, forward strand.
ATCACGTCGCTGCTCGCGACGAGCTCGAGCTGCGACTGGAACAGCTCCCGTTGCACGTCGTGGGCCACGTCGTAGTGGTAGTCGAGGCCCATCTCGCCGAACGCGACGAAGCGCCCGTCCTTGGCCGCCTCGAAGACGGGGGGCACCTCGCTGAGGGCCACCCGTCCCGCTTCGTGGGGGTGGATGCCCGCGGCGAAGCGCACGTTGTGTCGTTCGTCGGCAAGGCTCCGTGCCGCCTCCACGTCCGACGGCGTGGTCCCGATGGTGATCATCTCGTGGACGCCGTCCGCCTCCGCCGCGGCGAGCACCTCGTCCACCCGGTTGCGAAGCTTGGGAAAGGTCAGATGGCAGTGCGTGTCGATCATACCGGCTCGGCCTCGAGGACCTCGCGGATGGTCTGCCGATCGACGGGGCGGATCAGCCCCCGCTCCGTGATCAAGCCGCTGACGAGCGTGTGGGGCGTGACGTCGAAGGCCGGATTGTGGACGCGGGCGGCGTCGGGGACGATGCGACGGTCGAACAGCGTCCGCACCTCGTCGGGGTTGCGCTGCTCGATGGGGATGTCGTCGCCCCGCTCCACGGAAAAGTCGAACGTGCTGCTCGGCGCCGCGACGTAGAAGGGAATGCCGTGGTGCTTGGCGAGCACCGCGAGGCCGTAGGTGCCGATCTTGTTCGCGACGTCGCCGTTGGCGGCGATCCGGTCGGCGCCCGTGAGGACCATTCCCACCTTCCCCTGCTGCATCGCGGACGCCGCCATGTCGTCGCAGAGGACGGTCACGTCGATGCCCGCGGCGGCGAGCTCCCACGCGGTGAGCCGGGCCCCCTGGAGCAGCGGCCGGGTCTCGTCGGCGAGCACCGCGAAGCGTGTGCCCGCGTCGTGGGCGAGATACAGCGGCGCCGTCACGGTGCCGAGCCCGCCCGTCGCCAACGCTCCCGCGTTGCAGTGGGTGAGCACGGCTCCGGCGAGCCCCTCGACGAGCGGCCGTCCGTGTCGGCCGATCGCCTCGCACATCGCCGCGTCCTCCGCGTGGATGGCACGGGCCTCCTCGAGCAGCGCCTCCGGCTCCTCCGTGCCGATCGCTCGCATGCGGTCGAGCGCCCAGAAGAGATTGACCGCGGTGGGGCGGCTCGTCCGCAGCGCCTCGACCGCCTCCTCGAGCCGGCCCGCCCGGCCGCCGATCACGCAGCCGTAGGCGGCCGCAATGCCGATCGCCGGAGCGCCGCGGACGCTCAGCCGACGGATCGCGTCGCGGACGCTCGCCACGTCGCGGCAGTCGAGATACACCACGCGGTCGCAGAGCTGCGTCTGGTCGAGCAGCCGCAGATGGCCGTCGCGGGCGTTTCCGACCCACTCGATGGCTCGCGGGGCGCTTTGCATCGCTGCGATCCTAGCGCCGGGCCGGGCGGAGTCATGACGAGACCGCCGGCGTGGTGTCCCGTCGCGCTCGGCGTGCCGGTGATTCGCCTCCCGCCTTCGTGGGAGAACGACGAAGCGGTTCTCGCACGTCCTCACTCGTTCAGCGGCTGTCCGCTCCGCAGGTAGGCGAGCAGGTCACGCACCTCCTGGTCGGTCAGGTCGCGAAGGAGGCCCGCGGGCATGAGGGACCGGCCGAGGGCCTTCATGTTCCGGATCCGCTTCCGGCGGATCGCGACCCGCCCGCCGCCGATCACCCGGAGGACCACCACCTTCTCGCCCTCGTGGTCGAGGAAGCCCGTGACCACGCGGCCGTCCTTGGTCGTGACGACCTGGCTCTTGTAGCCCTCGCGGATCTCCTCGCTCGGCCGGACGATGTTCCGGACGAGGCGGTCGACATCCTCTCTCGCGTAGGAGGTCAGGTTCGGCCCGATCCGGCCGCCCTTCCGGAACAGCCGGTGGCAGGTGGCGCACTTGGCCGCGAACAGCTCCTTGCCCCGATAGGGATCGCCCTGTCCCGCGTCGATGATCTTGAGCACCTCCTTCACGCTCCTCGCCTCGCCGCGGCGTCCCGCCCTCGCTCGCTCGGGCCACAGCGAGGCGACGAGGCCGTCCACCTTCTCGTGGTTGTGCAGCGCCATCTTCTCCACCACGTCCGCGGGGACGGCCTCGCGTCGGACGGAGCCGCCCTTCACCGCCTCGAGCAGCGCCACGGACCACGTCGGCCGGCTCGCGAGGAGCCGCACCGCCGACGCCTTCAGATCCGGCGAGAGGCCGTCGTAGGCCTCGAGCACTGTCTTAGCGATGTCGGACGTGGTGTACCGCTCCAGCGCCGACAACGCCGCGTCTTTCACCGCCTTGGGCGCGTCGCCCTGGACCACCTCGAGGAGGGCGGAGACGGCGCCGTCGGTGGCGACCTGGCCCACCACCCGGATGAGGCGGAGGCGACGCGAGCGATCCGCGTCGGCGCCACGGATGAGCTCGAGCGCCTTCCGGACCGCGTCGCGCTGGCCCTGGCGAACACGGAACGCCAGCGACCCGCCGCCGACCTTCTCCATGGCTTCGACGAGCGACGACGGGAGCGGCGGCGCCGGCCGTCCCTGAAACGCGTCCTCGAAGCCGCGGAGCAGCTTCTTCCCGAGCGCTTTCGTCGGCGCCTTCTCGAGCAGCCGCTCGCACGCGAGCAGGTCCTCCCGCGTGCCCGCCATGGCGAATCGCTTGGTCAGCCGGTGGAGGATGTGCTTCCGGACGATCGGCGCCTTCCACAGCGACGCGTCGCGGAAGAGCTCCACCACGGCCTCGCGGTCCGCGCCGCAGTGGGCCTCCACCGCCCACCACAGGAGGAGGGGGATATAGGGATCGTCGGCGTCCTCCTCGCGGCGGAGCAACGCTCCGACGATCGGAAGGGCGTGGTCCGCGGAGAGGCGCTGGGCCGTGCACGCGAGCTGGCTCCGCACTTCGGGGTGGGGCTCCTTCTTCGCGAGCGCCGCGAAGCGGTCCGCGAGGTCCGCCGACACCTCGTGGTCGTCACCCATCAGGCGAACCGCCCACTTCCGCACGTGGGGATTCTCGTGAGCGATCGCCTCCCTCGCGAAGGCCTCGTCGAGGCCGCCCGAGACGTGCAGCGCCCAGAGCGCTTCCAGCGCGACCTGACCGCCGTTGTTGCGAACCTTCTTCTTCAGAAGAGGCACCACCGACGCTTCACCACGGTCGCCGATGAGGCGGTTCGCCGTCCGCCGCACCCATCGGTTGGGGTGGTCAAGGAAGCCGACGAGCTCCCGCGTCGTCTTCTTCGTGAGGTCCGGCGGCTGCGACGGCTCGGTGTCCTCGGCCTCCAGCCGGTAGATCCGCCCCGTGGTGGGGTCGAGGTAGCCCTGGTAATGCTGTCCGTGGGCGATGTAGTGCTCGTAGAAGTCCGCGATGTAGACCGCCCCGTCCGGCCCGAGCTCGATATCCACGGGTCGGAACGCCTCGTCCTCGCTGGTGACGGGAAAGCCGAGGTCCTTGGTCCGGAAGCTCGAGCCGATTCGCTTGCGCTCGCTCCGGACCACGCGGTTCTTCAGCGGCTGGATGGAGAGAAGATTGCCTCGATAGGACGGCGGCAACGCCTCCGCTTGGTAGACGATGAAGTTGTGAGTGAACCGCGGCGCCTGCGCGTGGGGCATGGGCGGCAGATGGCCGAAGGCGTACGGGTTGGCGAGCTGTCCGTGCTTGTCGATGCCTTTGCGGTAGTACGCCCCCTGCACGTAGTGGAAGCCCCGCGTGTTGCCCCCGTTGTGGCCGGAGTAGACACGCCCCCGCGCGTCGATCTCGATGCCGAACGCGTTGCCCCCACCCTCGGCGAACACCTCGTACTCGCCGGTCTCGGGGTGGTACCGCCAGACGAGCTGTCCCATGGACCGGATGGCCTTTTTGTCGCTGCCGGGCCGTTTCACCGCGGCGCTGACCGTGCTTCCCTGGGCCGCGTAGAGCCACCCGTCCGGCCCCCACGTCAGGCTGTTGACCACGGAGTGGGTGTCCTCCAGGCCGAAGCCCTTCAGCTTCACCACGGGGTCGGAGTCGGGCACGTCGTCTCGGTTGCGGTCGGGGTAGAACAGGAGATAGGGCGGGCTCAGCACCCACACCCCGCCGCGTCCGCGGACACAGGCCGTGGTGATGTTCAGCCCGTCGACAAAGGTCTTGTGCTTGTCGAAGGTCCCGTCGCCGTCCGTGTCCTCGTGGATGGAGATGCGATCGCGGCCGCGGAAGCGGGACCCCTTCGGATGCGGCGGCGGTGGCGGCTTCCGGTCGTACTTCGCCCGGTAATACTTGTCCCGGCTGACCATCTCGAGCCCCGCCGGCAGCGGATACTGCCGATACTCGACCACCCACATCCGGCCCTGGCCGTCGAAGCTGATGGACACCGGCTGGGCAATCTCCGGCTCCGTCAGCACCTGGTCGATCTCGAGGCCGTCCGCCACGCTGAGGGCCTTCTTGGCCTTCTCCGGCGGGAGGCTGTCTCCGTGGATCAGCTCGTCGGGGCGCTGGACGGGGCTCGTCCCCGCCACCACCTTGGTGAACAGCGCCTTCTCCGTCACCGGGGTGGTCGGCCCCTCGGCCCAGTCCGGGTGGTCCCCCTTCCGGAACTGCCAGGAGCCCTCGAGGACGATCTCGCGGTGGTAGCGGCTGATGACGGGCGCGTGGCCGGCGAACCCGCCCTCGCCACCCGTGTCGTAGATGCGGATCGCGAGGAGGTTGGTCTTCCCCGACCGGATGGCGTCCTTGGGGAGGGTGTATCGCTTGGCCGCGTCGGCCGCGCTCCGGGGATCGGGCGGCATGGACCCCGCTCCGCCCACCCGGCGGCCGTTGAGGTAGACCTCGTGGACGTCCGCGATCCGGTTGATACGGAGGGTGAGCTGCCACCGGTCGCCCGGCCAGCCCTGTGGGATCTTCACCCAGCAGCGGTACCACGCGAACCCGTCGTGGTCGGCGAGACCGTCCGCCCGGCTCCCCCACGTGCCCGGCACTGGGAGGAGTCGCGCGGAGCCCGCCACCGCGGGGCCGGCGATCGCCGCGGAGACCACGGCGGCGAGGCCCGCGACGCCCACGCTCGAGATCCCCCGACCCTTCGCCTTCGCAATGAACATCGGGTTCTCCTGGAGGGAAAGACCGTCACACCCGTCACGGTGAGCCCATGCTCATACCAGAGAGTGGAGCTTGTGCCAAGATCTTAGGGTGACGTCCGCCGCGACCCGCGCCCGGCGGAAGCCGTGCGAGCCCACGCCGGGTTGGCCGCGCCCACGGCCGCGGGTACCATCGCGGCCTCTTCGGCGAGGAGGCACTTCCCATGAAGGTTCACGAGCACCAAGCCCGCGAGATACTGGCCGGCGCCGGGTTGCCCGTCCCCCCCGGCGAGACGGTGAGCCGGGCCGAGGACGCCCGCGCCGCGTTCGACCGGCTGACCGGGGCGGGCCCGTCGACGTGCGTCGTCAAGGCCCAGGTCCACGCGGGCGGCCGGGGACAAGCCGGCGGCGTCCGCCTGGTCGGCAGCGCGGAGGACGCCTACCGCGCCGCCCACGAGATCCTCGAGAATCCGCTGATCACGCATCAGACCGGCCCCGAGGGCGTGCCGGTCCACAAGGTGCTCGTCGCCGCCGCCGTGGACGTGGAGAAGGAGTATTACGTCGCGGTCACCATGGACCGCACCGCGGGCCGTCCCGTCCTCATCGCCTCGGCGGAGGGCGGCGTGGAGATCGAGCAAGTGGCGGCCGAGAAGCCCGAGGCCATCCTCCGGGAGCACCTCCACCCGCTCGGCGGTCTCGAGGCGTATCAGGCGCGGCGGCTGGCGTTCGGGCTGGGCTTCCAGGGCAAGCAGGTGCGGCAGGCGGTTGCCATCCTCATGCGGCTGGCCAGGGCCTTCACGGACTGGGACGCGGACCTCGTCGAGATCAACCCGCTGGCACTCACGCCGGCGGACGAGAACAACCCGGACGGGCGGGTTGTCGCCATCGACGCGAAGATCACTTTCGACGACAGCGCGCTCTTCCGCCACCCCGACGTCGCGGAGCTGTTCGACCCGACCGAGGAGAACCCCGACGAGCTCCGGGCCAAGGAGCAGGGCCTCAGCTACATCCAGCTCGACGGGAGCATCGGGTGTCTCGTCAACGGCGCCGGCCTGGCGATGGCGACCATGGACATCGTGAAGGTCCACGGCGCCGAGCCCGCCAATTTCCTCGACGTCGGCGGCGGGGCGACGGAGGCGGCGGTCACCGAGGGCTTCCGAATCATCCTCGCCGACCAGGCGGTGGAGGGCGTGCTGGTCAACATCTTCGGCGGCATCATGCAGTGCGATAAGATCGCCCGGGCGATCGTCAGCGCCGCGGAGTCCGTCGGGTTCAACGTGCCCTTGGTCGTCCGCCTGGAAGGCACCAATGTGGAGGAGGCGCGATCGATCCTCGAGGAGGCCCGGGCGTCCATCCCGGTTCTCCAGACCGCCACGGACCTGACGGACGCGGCCCGCCAGATCACCGACGCGGTGGGCGCCGAGGCCCGCTGAGCCGCGCCCCGCTCCGCCTTCCATCTGACCCACGGCCCACCGGCCCGCCGCGGGATGTGCGCATTGATTGCCCCACGGCCGGTGTTTACGATCGTCCCCTCCTGGGGCGTGTCTTCGTGATGACAGGTTGGATTGTTGAGGCTGAAGACGGCCCATGGCTGAGGAATCCACACAGCGAGATGCGTCCGTCTCCCAGGTTGTAGGCCGCCTCGCGGCCGAGTGGGACGGGTCGTGGGGCGAGCCCCAACTCGACCGGCAGGCCCGGGCGGCGGTGGACGCCGCCGTGGAGCGGTTGCTCGGGCAGCAGGCCGACGACGGCTACTGGTGCGGCGAGCTGGAAGGGGACTCGATTCTCGAGAGCGAGTACCTCCTCCTGAAGTGGATCCTCGGCCAGGAGGACGACGTCCGGCTCCCCAAGATCGCGAACTACCTGCGGGCGCAGCAGCGCCGGGACGACGGAGCCTGGATCCAGTATCCCGGCGCCAAGGCGGACCTCAGCGCCACGGTGAAGGCCTACTTCGCGCTGAAGCTCATGGGCGACGACCCGGACGCCCCCCACATGGCCAGGGCCCGGCGGCTGATCCATCAGCTCGGCGGGGCGGACCGGAGCAATACGTATACCCGCTTCTACCTCGCCGCTCTCGGTCAGCTCGACTATCGAAACGTGCCCACCGTTCCCCCCGAGGTCATCCTCCTGCCCAGGTGGTTCTATTTTCACATCAGCAAGATCTCCGCGTGGTCGCGGACCATGCTCATGCCGCTGACGATCGTCTCCAGCTATCGCCCGCGACGGGAGCTTCCCGAAGAGAAGGGCATTCGCGAGCTGTATCTGAACCAGGACTACATCGACCGTCCTGTGGTGGCCGTGGAGAGGCCGCTGCTGAGCTGGAAGAACTTCTTCTTCTCCATCGACATCGCGTTGAAGCTGCTCGAGGCCACCCGGTTCACGCCCCTGCGGCGGATAGCGCTCGCCCGCGTGGAGCGGTGGCTCCTTCAGCACACGGAGCAGTCCGACGGGCTCGGGGCGATCTTCCCGCCGATGGTCTACATCCTCATCGCGCTGCGATGCCGCGGGTACGGCGACGACCGGCCCGAGGTGCGAAACGCCCAGCACGAGCTCGACCGGCTCATGATCGAGGAGGGGGAGACGATCCGGATCCAGCCGTGCTTCAGCCCGGTGTGGGACACGGGTATCGCGGCCTACGCGTTGGCCGAGGCGGGCTCTCGCCCGGACCACGAGGCGCTGCAGCGAGCGGCGCGGTGGCTCGTCTCCAAGGAGTGTCGCTTCTACGGCGACTGGCGGGCGAACGTGCCCGAGCCCGTGGAGCCGAGCGGGTGGTTCTTCGAGTTCAACAACGCCTTCTACCCGGATGTGGACGATACGGCCATGGTCGCGATGGCGCTGCACCGCATCGACGGGCGCGAGGCGATGGACGCCTCCCGCCGCGGCGCGGACTGGATCCTCGCGATGCAGAACAAGGACGGCGGGTGGGCCGCGTTCGACCGGACCGAGGATCGTCCGCTGCTCGAGCACATTCCCTTCGCGGATCACAACGCCATCCAGGATCCCTCCTGTCCGGACATCACCGGACGCTGCCTCGAGTGTCTCGCCCACCACGGCTTTCGTCCGGACGATCGCCCGGTCGCCGCCGCGGTCGACTTCCTCCGGAGGACCCAGGAGCCCGAGGGCTGCTGGTTCGGCCGGTGGGGGGTCAACTACCTCTACGGCACCTGGCAGGTCCTCTCCGGCCTCCGCCGCGTGGGTGTGGACATGAGCGAGCCGTGGGTCCGCAAGGCGGCGGACTGGCTCCGCTCGGTGCAGAAGGAGGACGGGAGCTTCGGTGAGTCCGCCGACAGCTACGAGGACCCGACGGCCAAGGGGCGTGGCCCGTCGACGCCCAGCCAGACGGCGTGGGGGGTGATGGCTCAGATCGCCGCGGACGGCCGCGACGCACCCGGCGTGCGGGAGGGCATCCGCTGGCTCGTGGATTCCCAGGACGAGACGGGACAGTGGGAGGAGCACTGGTTCACGGGGACGGGCTTCCCACGGGTCTTTTACCTCCGCTACCACCTCTACCGCCTCTACTTCCCCGTGATGTGTCTGGGGCGTTGGCTGCGGGCGGGGAAGGACGGCGGGGGGTCCACCTTCTGAGGGGGGTCGGACGCGAAAGGGGTGCGCCGCTCACTCGTCGAGGCTCTGCTGCTCGTCCTCGTTGGTCGCCCGCTCGCCGCGGAGCTTCTTGGCCACGTACTTCTTGACCCACCGCTCGAAGCTCTTGCCGCGGGCCGGGTCCTTTCCGCTGAAGTCGATGCCCGCGACGTCCGCGTATCGCACCGTGGTCTTCCCGCCCTTCTTGAGCATGAGGCGGACGGAGGAGTCCTCGAGGTCCTGTCCACGGCGGCGGTCGAAGACGAAGCCCTCCACCCGCTGGCCGTCGTGCGTGGTGAGTGTGATGTCACCGCGATAGTCGAACGCCTTTTCCAGGGCATCGAAGAGGCTCGTCGGCTCGTCCACCTCGGGCGCCCAACCCTCGAGGGTCGAGTTGTCCGCGATGTCCTGCTTGTCGTGGGGATGTTCCTCGCTCATGGCACGGCGACGGTAGGCTCGCGTCGCGACCCCGAGCAAATCGCGAAAACGGGAGGGCGACGCTCCCGCGGAGCCACGCTCCCGCGGAGCCGATCCCCTCCGCGTCCGATTCGTGGCCGGACCTGGACCTGGGGCTCGGCCTCGGAAGGCTTTCACCCCGGCCCGCTCACCGACTTGCCCTCCGCGGTCGAATGAGCTGAACAGGAAGCTGGGTGGCACGGACAAGTCCCAGCGGGATGCCGCCGGTAGCCGCCCGCGGGCTTGCCCGTGCGCCAACGACGCGGAGCGGGGTCGCGGGCCTCGACCATTCCGGTTCATCCACAGCCTGCTGCCGCGGCCAACCGAACGACATCGCACACTAATCGCACAGAATCGTTGGCCTAGCGGTAGAGGGTGCCCTACGGTGACGACATATCGCCCGAGGCCGAGGCCGGACAGCCGCCGGGGACACGAAATGAAAGGACCGTTGCCATGGCAGAAGAGGTTTGCTTCTTCGTCTCCTATGCCCATCGGGACGGGGCGATGGCCGACAAATTCCTTCGCGATCTGGAGCCTCACCTAGGGTCATCCGAGCGGTTTCAATATCGGCTCTGGCAAGACAAGGGCATCCTCACCGGCGAGACGTGGCGCCGCGAGATCGACGAGGCCCTCGACCACTGCTCTTTCGGTTTGCTCCTCGTCTCTCCCGCGTTTCTCGCTTCGGAGTTCATCCGCGACCACGAGCTGCCCCGCTTCGTCGGCGACGACGCGAAGCCCGCCCTCCCGGTGATGCTCAAGCCCATCAACTTCGAGCGACAAGACCTGAAGGGCCTCGGCCGCCAGCAGATCTTCGGCCTGTCTCGCCCCGCGTGGTCACAGGCGAAGCCCTACGCCGAGTGCCAAGGGACCGATCGCGAGCACTTTGTCGCCGAGCTCTTCGACGACATCGACCGGCGCGTCGAGAAGGTCCTCCAGTCCCGCTCCGCGTGAATCGGGATCTCGCCATGGCTCAGGAAAACAAACCGCTTCCGCCCTCGATCGTCCGGCACCAGTACCTGCCGACACTCAGCGACCACGTCAGCAAGGCCGACGGCGACCGCCTCGAGAGCCTGCTGCCCCTGTTCGACAAAACCAACCCCTGGGCGACGGTCGCCGATTGTCTGGCGAGGCTCTACCCGGACCGGGACCGCGAAAAAGCTCAGGCGGCCTTCCGCACGTTTCGGAGCCGGATCAACCAGGCGGCCGAAGACGCGAACCTCCCGATCACCCTCGCCGCCGACCAGGACAACAAACGGGCGGCGCCCGAGGAGCGATGGTGCTGGTTCGCCGGACCCGACCCCACCCCTGAGCTCATCCGTCACTTTTCGGAACAGGCGACGAGCGTCGCCAACGAGCGGACGACAATCCATGGCCGCGCGATCGGGACGACCGCCGGGGCGCTGGAGGCAGGCCGCCCCGCGATCCACCTGTTCGTCTCAAGGAGCGATTCGCGACACGACCACAACCTCGCGGAGGATCTCCGCAACCGGCTCGAATCCCTTTTCAATTCCTCCGAGACATTCAGCTACCACCTGTGGGACCACGACGACATTCTCGTCGGGGAAAACCGCTACGAGGAGATCCAAAAAGCCCTCAACAACGCCCAAGCCGGCCTCATCCTCGTTAGCCCGGCCTACCTCGGCGGGAGCCAGCCCGAGACCGACCTGAGCCCCTTCGTTCAGAGTCGCGAGAACCCGGTCCTGCCCGTCGTCCTCCGCGAGCTCCCCAAGCGGGGTCGGGGCTGGGGCCGCGCGACGAAGCACCTATTCCGGCTGCCGGGAGCGACTGGCGGAGCTCGGGAGAAGGCCTTCGCGGTTTGCAAAGGCACGAACGAGAAGGACGCGTTCGCCCGCCGCTTGTTCGAGGAAATCGAGAAACGCCTCGAGGAAGTCTTCCGCGATTCCTCGGCTCCGGATGAGGTCTCGCGTGAGGAAGCGGTCACCAGGTTCGTCGAAGCCGAAGGCCGCTTGTCGCAAGAGGAGCTCGCGAAGGGGATCGCCCCGACCCCT
>CAZQQP010000006.1:35310-37677 GCA_964595475.1 uncultured Planctomycetaceae bacterium
CGCGGGCCAGCCCCACCACGCTGGAGAAGACGAGCCCCGCGGACCTCGACCACGCGGCCGCGGAAAAGGAGGGCGTCGACGCCCTGGATTTCCTCGAGGGCTGGGCGACGGACGCGGAGGCCGCTCCCTTCTGCGCCGTCCTCGGGGAGTATGGGATCGGAAAGACCACGGCGCTCGTCCAGCTCACCCACCGCCTGATCGAGAAGCGGAAGGCCGGTCCTTCCCGTGACGCGACCCCGCCTCCGCTCCCGATCTTCGTGGACCTCCGCTATTGCGGGCCCCAGGCGTTGGACGAGGGCCGGGCTCCCACCCTCGATGAGGTCCTCCACGACGCGGTGACGGCGAACTGGCGGGTGGAGGAGCTGCCGATCTCCGCGGACGACATCAAGCGGCTCGTCCGGGAAGAAGGCGCCCTCGTCATCTTCGACGGCCTCGACGAGAAGCTCGTCCACCTCACACAGAACCAAGGCTGGCACCTGATCCGAAACCTTTGGTCCATCCTGCCCCCTTCCACCTTCCGGCAGGGGCGTTTCGAGAAAACCGACGATCACGGCGCCGGCGGGACGCCCGGCCGGATGCTCATCTCGTGCCGGTCCCACTTCTTCAAATCGGTCCGCGAGCAGAGCGCCGCCTTCGCCGGCGAGGATCGCGAGGGAAACCGCGCCCCGGACTACCGCGCGTGCATCATGCTCCCGTTCGGCGAGGCCCAGATCCGGGAGTACCTCGAGAGGAACCTCGCCGCCGGTCCCGATCGCGTGGAGGAGGTCCTTCGCCTCTTCCGGTCGGTCCACAACCTCCCGGAGCTCGCCCGGCGGCCCTATCTCCTCTGGCTGATCACCCAGCAGATCCACCGGATCGAGGAGCGCCGAGCCCGGGACGACGCCGTCCGAGGGGTCACGCTCTACGAGCAGCTCGTGGAGGACTGGCTGAACCGGGACAACCCGAAGCACCACCTTCAGCCGGAGGACAAGTGCCGGCTGATGGAGGACCTCGCGGCACGGACCTGGGCCGAGGGCCGGCGGGACTGGCCGTGGGAGCGCGTCCACGAGTGGCTGACGGAACGGATCACCGCCGACCCGAGAATGCGTGGGGTCTACCTCCCCGACAGCCCCAACAAGCGGAGCACGGCGCTGGCGCTGCTCGAGGAGGACTTCCGGACCGCGACCTTCGTCCTCCGCGAGGACACGACCGATCGGTTCCGGTTCGCCCATACCTCGCTCCAGGAGTACTTCCTCGCTCGCTTCCTCCACCGCGCCCTCGCGGAGGAACGTCCCGAAGCGTGGGAGATCCCGGAGCCGTCGCGGGAGACGCTGGTGTTTTTCGGTGAGCTCTCCGAGACGCGGCCGGACCGGGATCGCGTTCTCGGCGGCCTCGTGACGCTGCTAACGACCCATCGCCGCGGCGCCACCCAGTCGGTGTTCCGCTATTGGCTGCTCGCCCGCGAGCGAGGGCTTCCGGAGCCCTCGCCGTCCTCCGTGGACCTGCGGGGCGCGGACCTCTCGGGCTGGTCCATCCGCGGCGACCCGGAACGGCTACTACCCCTCCGGTCGGCCTGCCTTTCCGGAGCGCGGCTCAGCGATGCCGAGGTCCGGTGGGCGGACCTCTCCGCCGCGGACCTTTCGCTCGTCAAAGCGCAGAGCGCTGGGTTTCACGAGGTCCGCCTTGACGAGGCGTCCGTGAGAAGCGCGGACCTGACGGGCACGCTCTGGCGCCGATGCCGAGCGTCGCCCCTCGGCGGAGCCGAGACCGCGCATTGGCCCGGGGCGCGGTGGATCCGCTCCGAGATCGATCCCGATGACCTTCCCGACGGCTTCTCCCGCCACGGGGTCCTTTCCCACGTTTCACCGGCGGCGAATGGCGGAAACGACGGCCAGTCCTTGCCCGTGCCTGAACGGCCCGTGCCGGTTGTCTTCGCGCTCGGCCACGCGGGTCCTGTTACGAGCTGCGCCTGGTCGCCGGACGGCACGCGGGTGGTTTCCGGATCGGACGACGGAACGTTGAAGCTATGGGAAGTGGCATCGGGGTCGTGTCTGGGGACCTGGAGCGGGCATCGGGGGCCGGTACGGGCTTGTTCGTGGTCGCCGGACGGCACGCGGGTGGTTTCCGGATCGGACGACGGGACCTTGAAGCTATGGGAACCGGCGTCGGGAGCGTGGGTGGGGACCTGGAGCGGCCATGCGCGGCCGGTAAAAGTTTGTTCGTGGTCGCCGGATGGCACGCGGGTGGTTTCCGGATCGCTCGACAAGACGTTGAAACTATGGGAAGCCGCGTCGGGGTCTTGCCTGGGCACGTGGAGCGGGCATGGGGCGGCGGTACTCGCTTGTTCGTGGTCGCCGGACGGCACGCGGGTGGTTTCCGGCTCGCTCG
>CAZQQP010000007.1:0-15391 GCA_964595475.1 uncultured Planctomycetaceae bacterium
TGTCGTGTCCAAGACCTGGCTCGCCGCCTCCCACTTTGCCCCACGGGCACCGCGGGCGAAGTCGAACTTGAACGAGCGGTCCTTCGCGGTGTAAAGGAACCGACGAAATGACCAGTACTCTCGTCCGGCAGTGCGATATTGGATGAACACGAGACAATACACAAGCTTCCCGCCACCGCGATACTCGCTATTCGATTTGTCCAACGGCACCTCGAAAACCGTCGCGGTCTCGTCGCCAGGCATCAGAGGCGGTACCAGGTCGAAGTCCGGCTCGTCTTTCCGATCGTGCGCCTCGGGCCCAACCGCATCACAACGAAGAGAGCAGACGGTCACGCCAGAGCACATGGCGTCGATCGGGGCATTGCCGTAGTTCTTAAACGGTATCTTGAATAGGACAGAGTCGAAACTGGGGAGGGTCGGATCAGTCCCGTTTTGAAGAACCCCTGCGCGAGTACGACCCTCCCAAGCCTCCACGCGAACACCCCCGACGCTACCCCGGTGCTGGTCCTCAAGGATCGCCAGTTGGCGTCCATTCTGCTCGACGTTCCGGCTAAAGCGCGAAAGGAGGAACAGCTGGACCACGAGCACACCTGCCTGGATGAGAAGGACGCAAATACTGATAATATGTCCGATATCTAACCCGTGGTCCATCGATCACACTCCGATCGCGCACGCCCTCGTGTGCGGGCCGATCCCTTCCCCGCTCGCCCCAAAGCACGCGCGGAGTACCGGCGGGCACTCGCAGTCCACAGCCGACATTCCCGACGGAACAGGGCTTTGCATATCGAGCCTACGCGTCTGAGGGCTCCCCCTCGGCGACTTTTCGTCGTTCCTTGAGAAATTGCTCGCGGTCTTTTTCGTCCGACCAATCGAACATTTCATCGGATTCTCTGCGGAGGATGGTTTTTGAGTATTCTACTGGGTCCTCACCGACAACGTCGGGCGATGTTCGGATGACTGAAATTTTGCGGAGTGAACCCTCCAAGGCCCCGACGTCCTCGAACATGTAGGCCGCGTAGGCCGCTCGGTACTTGACGTCGCCTTTCCTGGATCGCAAGTCCACGGGTTCGATGATCGAGCTTACCCCGTTGTCCTGCATGAAGGTCGGCTGGTGGGCGACCTGTGACCGCCCATAGATGACCCGTCCCGGCTCGATCGGATGGAGATAAGCCGTCTGAATGTCGCGGCGTTGGCGGAACAACGAGTACCCCTCTAGGGTCTCCTGGATCGCCTGCTTCAGTTGCGTCCCCTCCGCGGACGTCTGTCCGCCAAGGGCTTCGAAGTAACCGCCTTCCGTGACGAGCATCGAATAGAGGAACGAGACCACCTCCGAGAGGTTGTCCCACTCCGTATCACCGACCTCGCCCGCCTTTCGGATCTCGTAGTTTCCCTGCGCCGAGTCGACGAGCTGCGCCCATGCGCGATCACTGGACGGGCTCCGGTCCAAGATTCGCCGCCAGTACCGCACCCATTGCCGGTAAACCGGGGCCGCTGGATGCCATCTCAGCTTCCGGTTGTCGAAATGACCCGGCTCCGTTTCGCCGCGGAACTTCGCCTCGATTTGTCCGTTCCGCTCCACGACGACCCCGACGTTCCGCGGCTCGTACCGAAAGAGATCCGGGATGTACCGACAGAGCATGTAGTGCGCGTGCTCGCCCATGACGCTATCCTTCCTGCTCGTGCTGCAGGCTCTCGATCTCCTCGCCCGACACGTTCGGAAACTCCCCGGGATGGTCCTGAATAAGATCGAGAAGCCGCTCACGGCGTTGTAACAGAAAGTCAATACACTCGTGCGTCTTCCCCGCTTCGACACCGAGGGTCCGCCCGTCGGGGACGGCCTCCCTGATCATCCATTCGGGGACCTCCTTGATCCGGCGATACCAGTCACGGACGGGCGCGAGTGACTGGACGTGGTTCGCGAGACAGTGGTTGCCGTCGATCCCGGGCTTGTCTCCGACGTTCTGTATCCGGTTCCCGCGGGGACCGACGAGCGCATGCGTGAAGTCGAAGAGCTGTAGCTTGTACTCTTCCTCAAAGAACGCGATATTCCTCTTGTGTCGATCCTTCGTGGCCACCCAGATGTCGAAGAGGATCACGCCGCATGCGAGGGAATGCTGTGCCTGCAACACCTGCTCGGGGTCGACGGGCGGAAGGCTCTCGCCAGCAAGGTTGAAGTCCAGCGATACATGATACTTCTCTCCATCCTGTCCGGTAACTGTGAAACTCGGAGGCACGGGAAGACGAACGGTACGTGCGAGGTCACTGCACACGAGGTCATTGAAGACGACATATGGCTGCCTCTCTGTCGCCCGCTTGCTGATGCCTTGAACGCACGTGTAGTACTTGTCCGTCGCGCCTGCCTCGAGTCGCGGGCCCCATGCGTAGATTTTGTAGTCCGTTCCGGCCATCGCAGAGACCTATCCAGCCGTCGGGATCACGACGCCTCCACCGTGGCTCCGCACATCGAGCACCGGAGAACCGTTCGCCGGAGCCGGAGGACGAGCCCGATCTGCAGCGTCAGCAGCGGAATCAGCCAGCCGCCGACCCACGTGAGGGCGAGGATACCGAAGATGGCGTGGCCGGGTAAACCACCGCCGAAAGGGGCGCCGACGACCACCAGCACGAGCAGGACGCCGATCGCGATCACGGAGACGGCCGTGATGACCGTTCCGATCACGCCGGCGACTCCGCCGAGCCGGTACTGCGACGTGCGCTGCATGTCCCCCTGGTCGCAGACCTTGCACGGGATCGACGGCGTCCCCTTCGCGGGGCCGCCGGCCGATGAACCGGCCGTCCGCGGCTTCGGTCCGGTCGACTTCCCCGCGCCTCCGGACGGGGCGGCCGCCGGTTGCTGGACCACGAACGTCCCGCCGCAGTGCGGGCACTTCGCCGACCAGCCATCGTCGGCGTCCGGTGCCGGCGTCCGCATTCCGCAGTTCTCGCAGACGATGGTGATCATCCGAGACGCTCCGGCAAGCCTGGAGCACGGAGCCTGGAGCCTGGAGCTGGCGGGTCCCGGGACCCGTGCCCCATGCGGCCGTCATTCCTCCGAATCCATCCACGCCGCCCAGCGGAAGCCGAGATGGGCGGCGAAGCCGACGATCGACCCGGCCAGCAAGACGGCGATCGCTGTGCCGCCGACTCCGAGCAGCGCCCCGAAAAGCAAGCCAACGAAGGCGACCACGAAGACCGCCCCACCGATCGTCTGTCCGATCTTGAACTGCTTCACCGTGCTCATGACGCCTCGATGATTGCCCCGCACGTCGGGCACCGGAGCACCGTCCGGCGCACGGCGAGAAGTAAGCCGATGATGAGCGATGAAATGCCGCTGCTTCCGAGCATCGCCGCCGCTACGCCGAACTCGAAAGTGCCGCGACCGTGAGACGACCCGTCGGACATGGCAGCACCGACGGCGGCGAAGATCGCGGCCAAGGCAATCGCGACCGTCGCGAGCACCGCGATGATCGTCCCGATCACACCAAGCCCATTCCCAAGCCGGTACTGTGAGGTCCGCTCGAGCTCACCTTGCTCGCACACCTTGCAGAGAATCGTCGGCACGGATTCCGTTGAAGGGCCGGTTGACGGAGCATCCTGTCGACTCATCGTCTGACGCCCCCCACTATCGGCCGCGAGCTCCGAAGTCGGCCTCGTAACCGGAACACCTCCACCGTCGCCCCGCACGTCGGGCAGCGGAGCACCCTCTTTTTCCTCACGAGCACCGCGCTGAGGACGAGGCCGAGGAACCAGAAAACGAGCCACCCGAACGAGAAGAGCGCGTGCAGTAGCGCCTGCGTGCCGCCCGCAGGCGGATCCCCGGCAAAGCCCCACCCGTAGATGCTGCCGTCCGCTACGAGCGCGACACCCGACGCGACGCCAATGACCGAGGGAATCAAAACCACATACCCGAGGACCGCGGCCGCGCCGAGACGGTGGACGCGCTTCCGGACCATGTTTCCCTGGTCGCAGACCCTGCACGGGATCGACGCCGACCGCTTCGCGCGGCCGCCGGCCGATGAAGCGGGCGGCTTCGGCTGCGGGCCGGTCGAGCTCGCCCCGCCTCCGGCCGGGGCCGCCGCCGGTTGCGTGACGACGATCGTTCCGCCGCAGCTCGAGCACTTCGCCCGCCGACCCTCGTAGTGCTCCGGGGCCTGCGTCGTCTTGCCGCACGTCTCGCAAGTCACGCGGATCATTGCGGCTCCTCTGGCCGTTCGATACGGCCCAGCACCGCCGCGCCACCGATCCAGACTACCCGGCGTCCTTCTCCCTCCGGGGCGGAGCCTCCGGGGCGGAGCCCCGCTCGTCGTTCGTCCCTGCCCGCTGCTCCGCGGCGCGTGCGGGCCACTGCTCGGCCTCCTTACGTACGTCCAGCTCCTCGAGAAAGGCCTCGTACTCGCGGCCTTCGTTCGGTTTCGCTAGCGCGCTGCGAGCCGCGTGGCACCAGCGGTTCCGCTCGTCGGGCGATGCGGACAAAAGCATCATCACCGCGGCCGTGATCGCCTCCCGCTTGGACCCCCACGCCTCGGCAGCGAACGCGTCGAACCGTTTCGCCACGGCCGGTGTTAGCTCGACGTTCCATTTCGCCCGCTGTCGTTTGTGTCGCTCCGTCTTCGCCACGACTTCCATCATTGGTTCCTGAATCGCCCTTCCCACATACGGTGCGGCCTCATTGTGGGAGGACCAAAGCGGCAAGCAATGAAGGCCAGCCACCACGACCGAAGTCCACCGTCCGCGTGACGGCCTCCGATGCGGAGACGGGCCAATTCCGGACGCTGACCGTCTACGACACCGACCCGGCGACGGTGATCGACCGCCTCCGCGAGCTCGCCGAGGGAGAGGAGGGATGCCCGCCGGGCGCCGACCGGCGGACGGAGGACGACGAACCGGATGGTGAGTCCGAGCCATAGCACCGCCACGGTACCCAGGTGGCGGAGCCGCCGGAGCGCGGAGCCTGGAGCATGGAGCACGGAGCCCCGAGGTTGGGGCGACGCTCAATCCCGGGCCGCACCGTGGCCCGAGAGGCGAGGCCGCCGGCCTCCGACTCGAGGCTCCAGGCCCCAAGCTCCAGGCTCTAGCCCCGGCGCGGAAGGCCGGCTTCCGGCGTTCGTCCGGCGGCGCGGGGGAACGGCCGCCCTACTTCCTCTGGCCGTCCAGGCCGATGAGCCAGCGGATGGCCCGGTGCTGGTGCAGCTGCGAGGTCGGCAGGTTCGTCAGGTCCTGCCGGTGCTCGGCGAGCCGTTGAGCGAGGTGGTCCGGGCACGCCTCCCGAAGCGCCCCGAGGAAGCGGGGCGGGGCGAAGACGTCGAGGCGGCCGATGTCCCGTTGGTCCACCCACTCCCGGAGCTGGGCGCCGAGCTGCTTGGCGAGCCGGCGGAGCACCTCCTCCGGCTCGTGGCCCTCCGCCGCGTGGGTGTGGCCGTTCTTCCCCGCCAGCGGCGAGGGACGGCCGTGCTCGTAGTGCTCCGTGTCGAAGGCCATCATGTCCTGCTGCTCGACGTGGGGGCGGCCGACCGGCGTCTGGGAACAGTGGAGGAGCTTGGCCCGGTGCGCGTCGACCAGCACGACCCATGCCTGCCGACTCTTCGGCATAATTTACCGCTCCTTTCTCTCGGCGAGATGTGCGACGGCCTCCAATATACCACGGAGCGCGGCGAGATGGGACGGGCACGCTGGGTTGGCGGGGGAAATCGGCCGCCGGAGCCGCTTACCCTTCCCCCGCCGCGAGTGCCCCCGCGACGAAGGTGGAGCGGATATGGAGGCCGTCTGCGTCTATCGCGACCCCACGATGTACGGGACCCACGGCATCACGGCCGCGGTGCGTCACCAGCGGCGGGCGCTGGAGGCGGCGGGCGTGGCGGTCCGCGACAAGCCCGTGGAGCCGTACGACGTGTTCCAGGTGAACTGGCCCGGGCCCGTCTCGTTCGGCCAGCTCCAGCGCGCCCAGAAGGCGGGGAAGGCGGGCGTGGTC
The DNA here is from genome assembly GCA_964595475.1 of uncultured Planctomycetaceae bacterium. GTDB lineage: Bacteria > Planctomycetota > Phycisphaerae > Phycisphaerales > Zrk34 > CAZQQP01. Next base: position 5,966 of record CAZQQP010000007.1, read on the forward strand.
TTCGCCCACGCGGGGCGGGACATCATCGGGGGCTTCACGCTCTCTCGCGTGCTCTTCCGGCCGATGCTCGGCTGGCTGCTCCGGCTGTACAACCAGGGCGACCGCGTGATCGCCCCGTCGCAATACACGAGGAACGTGCTCGCCGACTTCGGGGTGGACGAGGAGAAGCTGCGGGTGGTCAGCAACGGCGTGGAGGCGGACAAGGTTCGCTTCTCCGCGGAGAAGCGGACGGCCTACCGCTATCGCTTCGGGCTGCACCGGCCCACCGTGGTCTGCATCGGGCAGGTGATCCCCCGCAAGGCCGTGGAGGACTTCGTGGAGGTGGCCCGCCGCCTGCCCCAGTACCAGTTCGTCTGGTACGGCCACCGGATGAACCGTCTGTTCATGTTCGACCGACGCATGGCCCGCGCCATCCGAACGGCGCCGGACAACGTCCAGTTCACCGGCTACGTGCCGGACATCCAGGCGGCGTACAGCTCCGGCGACGTCTTCTTCTTCCCCTCCTTCGAGGAGAACCAGGGCATCGTGCTCCTGGAAGCGGCGATCTGCGGCCTTCCCATCGTCGCCCGCGACCTCTCCGTCTACCACGAGTGGCTCACCCACGGCGAGCAGTGTCTCCTCGGCCGCGACCGAGAGGAGATGGTGCGCCTCCTCCAGCAAGCCATGGAGGACAAGGAGCTGCGTTCGCGGCTGAAGCGCTCCGCGGCGCAGACCGCGGAGACCCACGCCCTCGAGCAGGTGGGACGCTCGCTGGTGGCCATCTACGAGGAGGTGGTCCACTCCGACGACGGTGGCGGGCAAGTGTCCTCGTAAGCGCGGTCGCGGTCGGTGAGCTCGCACGCGTCGTCGAGCGCTCCACGGACGCCGACCGTCCGGGTCAAGCGGTGTCCGTGTGTGTTGGGGGGTGCGGGATTTGTTTCGGAAAGCCGCTTCCTTGAGCTTCCGAGGGAATCCCTTCTTGGGATCGCGGCTCGTACATGGAACATCGCTTTCTTACGTTCGCGGCTCGTCTTGCGGTCGCGGCTCGTTCCTCGGCCCGGCCACGGCTTGTACTTCGCTCACTGGTTCACGGCGGCCCGTGGCGCCCCGATCCGGCCGACGTCTCCGGGGCGCTTGTGCCCCTTCGGGCGAGGAGGGCGCCCATGCCGACGATCACGAGCACGATGCCTGTCAGCCGAAGGGGTCGTGGCTCCTCGCCGAGGAAGGTGAACCCGAGGGAGACGGTGAGGCTCATGCCCGTGATCGCGGCGATCGGGTTGACCAGGCTGACCCGGCCGTGGGAGAAGGCGAGCTGGAGCAATGCGAAGCCGGCGGCGGTCCCGCCGACGACGAACCAGACCTCCAGGGTCTTGGCGAGCTCGAGGAGGGAGCCGAAGGAGATGATGAGGAAGTCGCCCACTCGAACTGTCCCGACTTTCAGCATGTAGTCGGCGATCCCGAAGAACAGCCCCGCGGCGAAGGAGAACCCGAGCTCCGGAGCGGCCCATCGGGAGGCGCGGCGCTGGCCGAAGACGACGAAGCCGCCGACGGCGACGGTGGCGGCGAACATCAGTGTGTTGAGGAAGGGGCTCGTCGGCTCGCCGTGAGTCACCACGGCCGTGGAACCGACGAGACCGGCGCCGCTCGCGAGGAGCGCCAGCCCGCCCCACTCCTGAAGCGTGAGCCGCTCCCGCATCAGCCAGACGCCCGCCCCCACGGCGAAGGCACTCTGGAGCGTGACGATGGGCCGGACCACGCTGACGTCGCCCCACGCCAACGCCTGGACGTCGCAGACGCCGCCGGCGGTCAGCACGGCGGTTCCGCCCCACCAGGTGGCGTTGCCGCCGACGCCGCGGAGGACCGCGCCCGGACGGGTGAAAATCTCCCGCATCCGCAGCCGCGGCAGGCGGGCCGCGACGCCGTGCTTCTGCAGCGCCTGCCCGAGGCCGAAGCCCGCGGCGGCGAGCACTGTGAGGACGACCGATCCCATGAGGCGAGCTCGACACGAGCCGACCGTCACCGTGCCGCGAACGAATCTTGTATAATACCGCTCCTCACCGACTGCCGAGGAGGGAACCCGATGGGCTCGCCGAGTCTCTTTCCATGACACAGGCGACGGCGCCGGACGAACGCACGCGTTCGCGGCCGGAGCCGCCGGTCTGGGGTCAGGCGCTGCGCAGCCTGATGCCGCGGGCGTTCCGGTGGGTGGGCCATACCGCGCTGGACGTGCGGATCCGAGGGGTGGAGCACTTCAGCAACCGCCCCGCGACACTCATCGTCGTCAATCACAAGAGCAACTTCGACATCGTCCTCCTGGTGCCGACCCTCTACCTGCCGTGGCGGGGACAGGGGCCGATGGGACGGTGCGCCTTCGTCGCGGGCGAGCACCTCTTCCTCCCCGGCTACATCTCGGAGGACCTCCTCGCCGCGCCGGAGCCCCTTCGCCGCCTGCTCTACCCGGTGAGCGTCGGCCCCGTGCTCCACGGCATGGGGGCCTACCCCGTCCGCCAGTCGGACGAGCGACAGCTCGTCGCCCACCTCCGGACGATCCGGGCGCTCGCCGGAGACGTCCCGCTGGACCGGGTCTTCCACGAGCCGCCCCAGGCCTACCTCCCCGGCGTGCCGCCCGGCGCCCGCGTCTCGGACGTCCTCCGAGCCCGATACCACGACGCCCTCCGCACCCACTACACCTTCGCCATCTTCCAGCCGTGGCTCCGCAGCGAGCTCCGCCGCGAGCACGTCCGGGCGATCCGCACCTGCCTCGACCGCTACGCGTCCATCCTGAACGCGGGCGACGCGCTGGCCCTCGCCCCAGAGGGCACCTTCGAGCGCGAGGGGAAATTCGAGCAGATCAAGGCGGGCCTCGGCCGCGTGGTGGACCGCGTCGCCCGCGAGATGACGGTCCTCCCCGTCAACATCACCTACGACTCCATGACCAGCGGGCGGACCACGGCCTTCGTCTCCGTGGGCGAGGAGCTTCGCGGCGTGGAGCGGTGGCCGCGTCGTCTGCTCGAGGCGCGGGTGGACCGCGCCATCCGCTCGCTGAACACGGTGAACCTCTCCCAGCTGGCGGCGAGGGCACTCCGCGAACAAGCCGCGTCGGGGGCAACCGAGGTGGAGGAGGCGGCGCTCAAGGAGCGGATCATGAAGGAGGCGAAGCTCCTCGCGGAGAAGGGAGAGATGGCGGTGGACCCGCGTCTCCTCGAGGCCCAGTCCTTCGAGCGGCGGTGGAAGCGCTTCCTCCGCTACGCGTCGCGCCAGCGTATGCTCGACCGCGTGCCCCGCCGACGGCTCAGCTGCAACCCCGCCGGCTTCACCACGCCGCCGACCCAGCCGCCGTTCCTCTGGGCCTACTGCGCCAACGAGCTGGACTCCGCCCTCGGCCGGGAGTCGCCGCCGGCCGAGCCGGCGTCCATGGACTGACGGCCACCCGCCGTCGCCCGCTGCATGGCGGGGCGAAGCGTGGCGAGCCCCGCCTTCTCCGGGAGGATGCGTCGCTGGGCCACCACCTCCATGTCCACGAGACGCCAATCGCCCTCCCGCCGCGCGACGCGATACGTGGCCTCGTACTCGTGGAAGCGCGGGTGGGAATGGCTGAAGTGGCGGACCGTGCCGTAGACCCGCCAGCAGTGGTTCACCCGGAGGGACTGCCCTCCCCCCTCGACCTGCATGATCCGCGTGCGGACCGGCCGCACCCGTTGGATGGAGAGATCGCCCGGAGCCGTGAGGCTCCCCTGCCCCGACGGAGGCGCTTGGTCCGCCGAGCGCTCCGGGTCCGCCGACCCTCCTTCGGCCGAGTCGCCTCGGTCGCTCGACGGGCCGAAGAGAAGCGGATAGATCTCGCCGTAGACGTCGTGCAGGAGATCGCCGTCGAGGCTCTTGGCGAGGCGGTCGTACAAGGCGCGCTCCGAGGGCGCCGAGAAGGCGTCGTACACGCTCTCGTGGAGGTCACGGAAGATCCGCTTCGCCTCGGCCGGCGCCATCGCGGCCCGCGCCTCCTCGGCGGGCCAGGCCGCCCAGGAGCCGGCGGTGGCTCCGCACACCGTCGCCGCGATCGCCGCGCCGATTCGGACGTTCCGAGGTCGGAAGTAGAGCCCACCGGCGGCGAGGCAGACCGCCACGCCGCCGCCGAGGGCGATCCCGAGGACCCGTGTGCCCTGCACCGCCGTCGTCACCCCCTCCTTCTGCTCCGGGGCGGCCGTCTCCCCGCTCGGCTCGTCCGACGCCCGGTAGCGGAGCGTGACGTCCCGCTGCATCGGCGCCGTACCGCCCGGCTGCTTCTCGGACAGCGAGTTGTGTGTGATCCGGACCGCGTCGGCCGACTTGACGCGAATTCGGGCTCGCTTCGTCGTCGCGAGGTAGCTGTCGTTGTGGAGCTCGAGGACGGCTCCCCGCTTCCACCCGTCCGGCTGGTCCACCTCGAAGCGATACCGCTTGGTGAACGGCATCTCCAGCTCCACCTCTCCGACGGAGCGGAGCTCCGCCGCTTTGCCGTCCAGCCGAACCGACAGCGAGTTGGCGAGCGCCCGGTCCACCCGCTTGAAGTACCGCTTTCGCTCCTCGGGTGTGAGCTGACCGTCCCCGTTCGCGTCCATCTGCGTGACCTCGAGGAACGCGGCGGGGCGGTTCAACCGGAGGACGTGCTCGACCTCGACGGTCTCCCGCTTGAGGTGGAGGATCGTCCTCTGCTCCACCCGCACGGCGTTGGCGCCCGAGTGGCCCTCGACCGGCGCCACCGCCAGGGCGACGGCGAGCGCGGCCGCGCCCCACGCCACCCGACGCAGCCCGCCGAGCCGTGGGCGGCCCCTTCGCCTGCCCGCTGTGGTCCACCGTCCGAGCACCATCCCGCTCCGACGCTTACGGCGAGTAGTGCACCCACACGGGCGACGCCCACGCCATATTGCCGTCCTCCTGCTCCACGCGGACGTAGTACCTGTTGATCCCCTTCTCCGGCCGCTCGTCCGTGTAGGTCTTCTCCACCTTCTTCTTGTCGCCGATGCGGAAGGACTTCTGCGCCAGCTCGTTGCAGAGCACCGTCACGCGTTTGAGGTTCGCGGTTCCGGCCACGTGGATCTTCAGCGTGGGCTTCTCGCTCGTCTTGAACTCCGAGCCGAGAAGGTGGCCGTTGCACGTGAAGTGAACGAAGATCTTGTCCGTGGCGCCGAGGGTGCGCTTGGCGTTGAAGCCCTTCATCAGGGCCTTGCGGGTGAACGCCTTCGCGAACACACCGCCGAAGGTGACGTTGGTCGAGAAGTGGTCGCTGCTCGCGAAGATCCCGAGGCGGTGGCCCTCCCGCAACGCCTTCTGATACGTCCCCTTGGCCTGGCGGGCGTTGTAGCGGCTGCCCTTCCGGCCGGGCGGGAGGGCGACGCGGGGCTGCGGAGCGTCCATCGACTCGTAGCTCACCCGCTTGCCCTGGTAGATCTCCACGATGTTCTCCACCGCGTTGTCGATCCGGCTGTACAGCGCGCAGTTCGTCCCCGTGCCCCGGTCCCCGGGGGTGTGGGCGATCGTGGTCGCCGGTATGCCGCTCTGCTCGAGGACGTCCCACAGCTCCTGGGGCTTGATCTCTCCGCCCTGCTTCTTGACGGGGTACTTCTCGAACCACCGCGAGGACTTGTATGTCTGTCGCTTGAAGTAGACGATCGGCCCGCCCCGCTCGGCGAAGACGACGTTGCGGTGTCCCCAGGGGAAGCTCTGCTCCCGCTCGTAGGCGTAGAAGCCGAGCATGTAGTTGGGGTTCTGGAAGACGTCCGCGAGCTTCTGGGTCTGCCACCACTCGTACACCGTGTAGTGGCCCGGGCCGACGTCCGTGTGGTCGGTCGTCCCGAGGTAGTCGAGCATGCCGACCTCGTAGGCATAGCGGTAGCTCTCCACGATGCTCCCGTCCCAGAGCGTGCCGTCGGGCGAGAGGTCCGTATGACGGTGGAAGTCACCCCAGTAGAGCTTGTAGGTCTTGCCGTCGAAGGTGATCTCGTAGCGGTCGGACTTCTTCCGCTGGGGCGTGTTTTTCGCGGGCCCTTTCTCCGGGCCCAGGTCGGGGTCGGGGAAGTCGGGTGGCTTCTCCGGGTACTTCACGGAGGCGGAGGAGCTCACCTTCGAGAGATAGACACCCGCGACACCCGGCTTGCTGGTGTCGCGGAGGTCCGAGGGCCAGACCATCCAGAATTGGCCCTTCCCGTCGCGGGTCAGCTCCGCCAGCCGGTTCTGGCTGAGGGTGCTCTTCGGCACGCGGATCGCCTTGGACCACTGGCCCTTCTTCTTGTCGTAGCGGGTGAGGACGATCTGCCAGTAGCGCTGCTTGTTCCACCCGCCCTTCGAGATGGCGTATCGAACGGCGAGCCAGGGGCGGCCCTTCGCGTCCACCGCGACCCGCGGGAGGTTCACCGCGAGCCGGTTCACGTCGTCGCCCACGCCCGCCTTCTTCGCGACGACGGGCTTCGCGCAGGGGAGGCGGCTCACCTCCTTCGACTGCGCGTCGATGTACGCGGTCTCGATGTGCTTATCCGCGTTGAGGGTGATCTGCCGGCCGAGTCTCGCGTCCTGGCCCCATCGCTTGTGACCCCGTTCCCAGCTGACGTAGAAGCCCTCGCCGTCGGGTGTGGCCGCGATGGACGGGAACGCCTCGTAGTGGGGCGTGTCGGCGACGCGAGTGACCTCCTTGCTCCCGTCGGGCTGGACGACCGCCACCTTCACGTCGAACTCCCGGTCATCCGCCTCGTCGAAGGCCACCCAGGCGGCGTCCCCCTTGCCGAAGGCGATCTGCGGCCACCAGGCGCCGCCGCCCTTCTCGTCGCTGACGGCGATGGGGTCGGACCACTCGCCGGAGGCGGGGTCCAACCACCTCGCGTAGACGTCGCTGGCGCGGCCGCGGAAGGCCTGCCAGGTCACCCAGACGCGACCCTGTCGGTCCGTCTCGGCGTCGGAGAAGACGTGGGTGCCTCCCTTCTTCCCCGCCAGCGTCACGGTCTCGTCCGCGATCTCGCCGTCCTCGATGCGGCGGGCCCGCAGCGTCCAGTTCTCCCCGAACTGGTCCGTCTTCTGGAGCTCGGACCAGATGGCCCAGAGCGTGCCGCTTCCGTCCGCGGCGATCTGGGGTCGGTTGATGATGCCGGGCCCGGCGAGCGTGCCCACCTTCTCGAGGCCGTCGGCGGTCTTCCTCGCGAGCTTCAGGGTGTCCTTCTGGCCGTTGAAGGCGATGTAGACCACCCAGGGCGTGCCGTCCGGCCCCACGCACATCGACGGGTAGTCCTGCTGGACGTCGCCGTCCGCGAGGGCGTGGACCGAGCCGACCACGTCGCCGGCGACGGCGCGGCCGGCCACGCCCGCGACGACCGCTACAACGATTCCGAGGATCCAGGATCGGTGTCGCATCGCACTCTCCTTCGCTGATACCCGCCCGTGTCTCGACTCGCTCGAGCCCTCCAGAGTCGTGGGACGACGGCGAGGCGTCAAGAGCGGTCGGACGGCGAAGCGGGCGGACCGGCCGACCGCGAGGCGTCGGCCGCCGTGGAGCGTCGGTCGACGGGCGCGGGTTGGACCCGTGTCCCCGCCGCCGGTCGTCAGGGCGATTCCATGAAGTAGTCGCGGAACTCCGGGTAGCGGTCCGCGGTGCCCTCCAGGTCGTACTCCTGGACCAGCGTGTCGCCGATCCACGCGTTGACCCGTCCGCGGGCCGCTTGGCCGTGGAAGCGGTGCGTGCTCACCTCGCTGGCGAAGTTGAACAGATGCTGGACGCGGGCGCTGACCGGGATGGTCCGGGCCCGCTTGCTCGACAGCTCGCGACCCGAGGTGAGGCCGTAGAAACTGAGCGGCGCCCCGAGGAGCGTGTTGTACCGCTCGAGCACGTCGGAGCGCTGCTCCGTGGAGTGGCCCTCCTGCGTGCAACCGGCCTCGAGGGCCCGCTGGAGGAGCATGGCCTCCCGCAGCGACGCCCACGAGCTGTTCGCCGCCTCCACCCGCTGCTTGAGCGCGTGGAAGCCCTCCTCGTTGTTGAAGGTGGTCATCACCCGGTCGAGGACGCCTCCCACCTCGTCGTCGCCCTTGCCGAGGCGGACCGTGGTCCGGAAGGCGGGGTGGTAGCCGACCATGCCGTTGTCGCAGACGTGGCGGAGGAGGGAGAGATACGCCGCCGGGAGGCCGTATCCGTCGACGGGGAGTCGGAGCGTGAAGCGGCTGCGATAGTCGTCGCCGCCGATCCGCAGCTCGATGGGATACGGACACTCGAAGGAGGCGGTCACCACGCCGTCGCCGTAGGAAACTTCGTCGCCGCCGTAGCGGTCGATCACCCGCCGTGCCTCGTCGACGGGGACCAGCGGCCGCGAGGGGTCCGTGCACGTCAGCGCCCGCCCCGTGGTCCGCCCCCGCCGCGTCTCCAGGCAGATGCGGACGGGGTCCTCCCGCACCCGCGTGATGCGGTCGAAGACCTCCTCGGGGCCGAAGTACTCGAAGACGCCCTGGCTCAGGCCGAACAGCGTGGAGAAGCTCTGCCAGAAGCGGTCCGTGAGCCAGACGCTCCGGCCGCCCGGCAGGGCCATCTCCACGGGGCGGACGGTGCGGCGGGCGGCCTTCTCCTGCTCGCCGGAGGAGACCTGGACGCGGTTCAACGGCAGGGTGATCGGCTCGATCTCGAGGCTCGGGTGCAGCGCCACCATGGTGCTCTCCTTATGGCGAGATGGCGTTCCGGCGGAACACGGCGCCGCCGGGGCGGTGGGGACGCTCCCCCGGCGCGAACTGCGCCCGTCGGTTTCGCTTGACGTAGGCCGGGAGGTCCGGCTGCGACGCCTGGAGGGCCCGGAGGCTATTGGCGTGGGCCCGCTCGATCCGCTCGCTGTCGACGTCCACCCGCTCCCAGCTTCCGTTCCGCCAGGCGAAGCGCTCGTCCGCGGAGACCAGCCGGGTGAACGGCCAGTCGCTCTCCTCGTTCTGGACGATCTGCGCGTACGGCTTGTCGGGGTGCTTGCGGAACACGCGGCCCGCCATCTGGAGGGTGGGCCCGCGGCCGCCGGGACGGACGAAGACCGTCTGGAGACCGGGCGCGTCGAAGCCCTCGGTGAGGATCATCATGTTGACGAGGACGTCGACGTCGCCGCGGTTGAACGCGTCGATCTGCCGCTGCTGCTCGCTCCGCTGGTGGACCACTTCGGCGCGGACGCCGCCGCGGCGGAGGCGGTCCACGCACCGCTCGCAGGCGCCCCGCGTCCGGAAGTACACCACGCTCCGGCCCCACCGGGCGGGCTCGCCGAGGTAGGTCGCGGCGACCGTCTCGGGCGTCCACGGGCCGGGGAAGACGAAGTGGCGATACGGCGCGAGCCAGCCGCCGTCGATCATGGCCCGGATGCCCGCGTCGCGGACGAGCTTGCTGAAGCACAGCTTCATCCGGTCCGTGCGGTACGGTGTCGCGGTGAGGCCGAGGTGGAGGCGGGGACGGACCGACCGGAAGACGGC
>CAZQQP010000007.1:15401-16340 GCA_964595475.1 uncultured Planctomycetaceae bacterium
GTCGCGGTGTCCGTGGCGGAGTGGTGGGCCTCGTCCTCGATGAGGACGTCCGCGGCGGGCGGGCTCCGGTCGAACATGCTGAAGTAGCGGACGTGCTCGGCGCCGACGAGCTGCTCGTTGAGCCGGCGGGCCTGCCGGAGGAGGTGGCGTCGCATGGACATCCAGGCGACGGTCCACCCGAACCGCCGGCGGAGCTCGTCGGCGATCACGTGGCCGACGATGGTCTTGCCGCTTCCCGTCGCGGCCTCGATCAGGACCGCGGCGTGGCCCTCCTCCACCGCGTGGAGGGTGCGTTGGACGATCCGGAGCTGATAGTCTCGCGTCTCGGCCATGGCGACGTTCCCTCCGATGGTAGCCGGGACGCGGCGAAGCCGCGAGACCGCCAGCGAGCGAGACCGCGACGTTGGGGCCGCGAGACCCGGTCCGCTCATCCGGTGAACATCCCGGCCGGTCGCCAGGGTGTGCGCGGGGGCACGGGACAGGTCTCCGGCACTTCTACCCGGGCTGCGAATCGCGATCAGCACACACTCGCGACCGGGAGAATAAAATTCGGGCAACGATCACGTGCCGCGGAGTCGCTGCGATGCCTTCTCCCTTCCCGCGCATGGACCCGTATCTCGAGGACCCGCGCCGCTGGCCCGACGTCCATCACGAGCTCCTCTCCGTGGCACGGGAGCAGCTCAACCGACAGATCCGGCCAAGATACCACGTCCGAATCGAGGAGCGTGTCTACGTCTCGGACGAGGCCGACCCCGGCCGGCGCGTCCTCGTGCCGGATGCCGGTGTCTGGGGCGAGGGCGGGCGAACGCCGAGGGGAAGCACGGGAGAGGAACCGTCGGCCGTCGCCGAGCCGATGGTCCTGACAACGCTGGTCGACGACGAGATCCACGAGTCGAGGCTGGAGGTCCACGCTGCCGGCGGCGAGCAAACCGTCACGGT
>CAZQQP010000007.1:16361-37489 GCA_964595475.1 uncultured Planctomycetaceae bacterium
GGCGAACAGAATCCCGGGCTCCCGTGGCCACGCGAGCTATGTCGCGAAGCGGCGCGAGGTCATGAGCTCGAGCAGCCACTTCCTGGAAATCGACCTGCTCCGCGGCGGAACACCGATTCATGCCCGCGAGGCCATGCCCGCGGCGGACTACGTCATTCATCTCTCGCGACAGGAGAGACGACCACAGGGGCTGGTTTGGCCCATTTCGCTCTCGCAGCGGCTCCCCACGCTGCCGGTTCCGCTGAGGTCGCCGGATGCCGACGCGTCGCTCGACCTCCAAGCGGCCCTGGACACCGCTTACGACCGCGCGGGGTATGAGGACGTCATCGACTACACGGCCGACCCGACCCCGCCGCTCTCCGCTGAACAGTCCCGGTGGGCGGACGAGCTCCTCCGAAGCCGCGGCCTGCGAGCCCCGTCCTCGTGACGCGGGAGCAAGTCTCGTCGGCCAGCGCGGCCCCCCGGAAGCTCGCGGGGCTTCACGATCCTATGGCTCTCGCCACGAGGGTTGCCGATTGAACGCCATATACTTAGCAGAACAAATAGAGACCCTCGTCATTCACCGACCGCTTTCTTACAAAGGCCGCCGACCAGACGGTGGCCCCCGGAGGGTCGGCTGCTTGAGAGCCGAGCAGCGAGTCAAAGGGAAGCCAATGCAATGCCCAAGCTGTGAAGGTGAAATGCACCACGGGTATTCGTCCGCGAGCTCCCCCGCCTCGTGGATCCGGCCCGAGCAATTCCGCTCGGTCGGATTCCTGGACACGGACCTGAAGAAGGCCGGCCTCCGAACACTGCTCCCGTGGAAGGCCGAATCCTTCCGGGCGTACCACTGTCCGCAGTGCCAGCTTCTGATGACCGACTATTCACGGAAATGGTCTCGGAAAGCGATTGAAGCTTCGGACGACCGCCGCGCATGATTCCATCGCTCATCCACCTTGGCAGCACAGAGAGCGCTCACCTGGCGTCGGCGAGTCATGATGCGAAACGCCCGTTGACGGCGATCGAGCGGCAGCCGTCCTCGTCTCACTTGTCGGCGAGGAGACTGTGAGCGGACCCCCCTCGTGGAAATAGACCCGAGAAGGTCGAGGCTCGCCGTCGGAGGGCGCTGAGGGCACGCACACGCTCGCGACCGGCCGGAAATATTTTCCGGCGTCGTGGCCTCGCGAGACCCTCGGAAGGGCTCACCCGAAGCCCGCAAACTGTCGCCCGGGCACGTTACCACGTTGGTCGAGGAGTCCGACACGCCCCTCCCCCAATGGCCGGGCCGACCGATCTTCCCGAGGAAATTCCCTTCCTCATCGAAGATATTGACCGCTTGGTTCTGAAAGTCCGCCACGTAGATCGCCCCGTCGGGCCCACGGCGACTGCGGTTGGTTTCTCGAATTGGCCCTCGGCGTCCCTCCCGCGGCCGCCAGCACGAACCATGGCCAAAGGGGCGTCAAAGCACCACGATTTGGGGAAGCTGCTCGAAATGCCGATCGCGTGAGTAGAGCGGCAGGCCGTGCTCGATGGCGAGAGCAGCAATCCAGATGTCGTTGGTGGGGACCGGGGTCCCCTGCTCGCGAAGCTGGACGAACAGCTTCCCATAGTGATGCGTGGTCGCAGACGCGGCGAAAAGCAGGTCCACTTCCTCCTTCTGGAGGAACCGAGCCAGGGTCCGTTCGTTCTGCACGCCGCGTCCTCCGAGGAGAAACCCCGCGCGAAGCTCCGCCACGCTTACAAACGAGATCGCGACGCGGTCGCAGGCTCGGAGCTGTTCCAGCACATGGGGGTCTCCGTCGACAAGGTCGCGATAGCGGTTCGTATCGATCAGGAGTCTCAGGGCCACAACTCCCAATCAATCCGTTCGCGCATCCCATCGAGCACGCTGTCACATTCCGGATCCGCCTCCCACGTGCCCGCGAGATCATCGAAGGCGTGGTTCGGCTCGTCCGGCGGTTCCAACCCGAGACCCCGCTGCAGGGCTTCCAACGCCGCCTCGTTGAGACTTGTGCCTTGCTCTTCCGCCCTGCGACGAAGGGCTTCATCCACCGCCCGAGGAACACCTCGGAGCGTGTACTGCCTGCGACGATTCGTGGCCTCTGCGCGGCTCATGCATGCATCCTCGCGTCCGGTGCAGGCAGATCAAGTGTCCGGTGCTCGCACCATTCGCCCTTTTCGTATCCCATGACCCGAACCACATCCGCCGACTCCATCGCGATGTCCATGCCCGCGCCGATGGCCACGCCCACGTCCGCCCGGCTGAGCGCCGGGCCGTCGTCGATGCCGTCGCCGACCCTCGCCATGCGATGGCCCGCTTCCTGGAGCCGTCCAATCTCCTCGGCTTTCCGGTCGGGCAGACCCCCTGCAGACCATGCGGCGAGCGCCGCGTCGGCCTCGCGATGCCAAACCCATGGAATCCCGGACCCACGTTCTTCCCCACCACGAAAGCAGGCGACCCACCCGTCCCGTTCCGACGCAAGCCGACGGTCATGAGACGTCGAGGGCTCTGCTCCTCAATGGGACGGGCGAAGCAGGACTCGGTCGACTGACGCATCGATGCTCCCCGACCCGACATGGGATCGCGAGACCATCGGAGGCGCTTGGCAGGAAGCGCCCGGGCCGGACGAGGTCACCGGCGCGACGGGCGGGACTGTCGACCGATCGGACCGGTTCGGAGCGGTCCGCGACGCGACGGGCCGGCTCGCGTCGGGGGCTCCTTCGCCGCAGCACAGGCAGCCTCGCCTGTGCGGAGCGGCCGAGGAGGAAGTCGGCCGGATCGGTTCGTGCGTTACTTGGACCATGTCAGCTCGCGCGGCCCGATGAGGTAGAGCACGCCCGGGCCCACTTCGAGGGTCGCCCGTCCGTTGGCGAGGTCGACCGGCTCGCCGAGGTGGTCGAAAGCCGCGGTCGCCTCGCCGTTCCAACGGACCGTGACGGTCGCGGGGCTCCCGAGGCGCCAGAGGGCGTGGCCGGTTTGGCCGTCGGGCCGTTGCCACTTGGCGTGGCGCAGGCGGCCGTCCTGCTCGACGGTTCCCTGGGCCTGACTGCCGGCGGGGCGAGCGCGGGTCAGGGCTCCGTAGGCGTCGTACGCGGGCTTGGGCCGCAGGTCGCGGTGGACGAGGCCGAAGTGGTCCTCCTTGTCGTAGCGGTCTCGCTCGGGCGAGCGGAACTCGTACCAGAAGAAGCGGTCGACCTCGGTCTGGAGGGCGGCGAGCATGGTCCGCGGAACCATCTCCGCCTGACGATCGAGCGTGACGCCGCGGGCGTCTCCGTTGTCGAGCGTGATGGCGACGATGCCGCCGGTCAGGTCGCTGTCGAGGTCGTAGACGGCGGCCGCCACGCCCTCGTAGGAGCCATCGCGGGCGGTTAACAAGGGGATCATGCGGTCGCCGTCGGCGAGGTTGGCGTCGGTCAGGAAGCGCGTGGCGGACGCTCCACGAAGGAGGCGGTCGGCCACGTCGGCGGCCGGACCGACGGTCCGCAGGTCGCTGGTTTCCTTCGGGATGTTCTTTCCGGTCCACCAGGCCTCGAAGCCGAGGTGCATCTTCCGGCGCATCGTTCCCCCGTCGGGCCGGGAGTGCATGGTGCCGTCGTCGTGGCGCTCGATGCGGTGGTAGAGCGGAACGCCGCCGCCGGAGAAGACGACCACCCCGCCGTCGGCGACGTAGCCGCGCAGGGCGTCGAAATGCTCGGCCGGGAAGCGCTCGGTGGGCGGAAGGAGAAGGGCGTGGACCTCGTCGGGGTCGAGGCCGCGAATCCGGTCCGTGGTCACCGACGGGCCGTTGGCCGGGGCGCGGCCGAGGTCGCTGACATGGAGGCCCGGGGCGTCCGGGAGGCCGGGGCCCCGGAGCGCGGCGATGGTCCACTGATCACGCTCGGGGGCGAGCTCCTTCAAGCCGACCCGGACCAGCTCATGGGTGAGGCCGCCGGGTTCGCTCAGCCGCGTGCGGTGCGTGGGATAGCCCATCTCGGTGACCCATATGGGCCGACCGCCGTGGCCGAAATCGGCCATCAATCGGCGAAGCTCGCGGAGGTCCTCGATGAGGCTTCGCTCTTCCGGCGCATGGGGGTAGCGGTACGGGTGGACCGCCAAGACGTCGAACTTGTCCCCGCCCTCGGCCTCGAGGACGCCCTCGATGTAGTCCATGGGAATGCCGGAGACACCCCCGAAGACGACCTGGAGGTCGGGATCGATGTTCTTGATCGTGTCGTAGGTGGCCGCGAGGAGCTTGGCATAGGCGACGGGGTCCGGCTCGTCGTTCCAGAACTTCTCCAGGTTCGGCTCGTTCCAAACCTCCCAATAGCGGATGTGGTCCTTGTACCGGCGGACGGTCTTCCGGACGTAGGTCTTCCACGCCGCGAGGTGTTCATGGGCCGGGCGGGCCCAGGGGACGTCGTAGTCGAGGATGGGGAGGAGCTGGACGCCCGCCTCCTCGGCCATCCGGACCGTTCGATCGAAGCGGGTGTAGTCCCACTCGCCCTGTCGCGGCTCCGCGGCGCTCCAGGAGAAATCGGCGCGGGCCCACCGGATGCCGGCCTTGCGCATCCGGGCGAGCTCTTCCTCGGCTTGCTGGTGTTCCTTGCCGCGGAGCAGGTGGGCGCAAACGCCGTAAGGGGATCGCTCCGCCTCGGGCACCTGGCCCCGGGTCAGAGGAGCGATCGCGGCGAGGAGAGTGACCACGGTCCAGGGTGAGCCCCACTCCATGGCTCGGCTCCTTTGTCCCAAATCGAATCCGGTCACCCCGGATCTTCGCTCTCGTCACGCGCGGAGGAACGGCGGACGGATCCGCAGCATGGGCCGCCCAAGCCGCGAACGCACGGAAGGACACGACACCTCGACGGAAAGCGTAAGAGGTGAGACGCCACGCGGTGCATCACGACACGCATTCAGAACGGCGAGGGCCGCTCCGTAGGACGTGCCGCCCTCGCGTTCAGCCCTGTCTCTCTCCCCACCCGTGACGGGCCACCACCCAAGCGGATGAGGCGACTGGGTTACGACCGCGTCTCCGAGAGCCACGGCGAGCCGTAGCGCTTCTGCAGCGCCTTGAGCTTCTTCATCAGCCGCTTCTGGACGTCCGCGTAGTCGTTGTCCCCGTAGACGCTGTGGAGCTCCTCGGGGTCCTTCTTCAGGTCGAACATCTCCCACGTGCCCGCGTTGTGGAAGTGGATGAGCTTGTAGCGGCGGGTGCGGACGCCGTAGTGCTTTCGCACACTGTGGGCGCCCGGGTACTCCCAGTACTGGTAGTAGATGGCGTCCCGCCAGTCGTCGGGATCCTCGCCCTTGAGCAGCGGCGCGAAGGAGCGGCCCTGCATCTTCTCCGGAACCTTGGCGCCGGCGAGGTCGAGGAGCGTCGGCGCGAAGTCGAGGTTCTGCACCAGGTGCTCGTCGACCGAGCCCCGCTTCACCTTCCCCGGCCACCGGACGATGAGCGGGATGCGGAGCGACTCCTCGTACATCCACCGCTTGTCGAACCAGCCGTTCTCCCCGAGGAAGAAGCCCTGGTCCGCGGTGTAGATCACGATGGTGTTGTCCGCGAGGCCGCTGCTGCGGAGGTACCGCATCACCCGCCCCACCGTGTCGTCGATGCCCTGGATGGTCCGGAGGTAGTCCTTGATGTACCGCTGGTACTTCCAGCGGGTGATCTCCTTCTCGCTCATCTTGTCGTAGTTGGCGAGAAGCCGCTCGTTCATGGGCCGGTACGCCGGCTCGAGGTGGTCGGGATATCGCCGGAGCTCCTTCCCCGACTCGGGATGCTTGGAGATCTTGAGGTCCGCGCCCCACCGCATGTGGGTGGCGATCTCCATCGCCTGATTGGACGCGGGGCTGGTCAGACCCCGGTAGTCGTAGAAGAGCGTGTCCGGCTCGGGCAGCGTGCGCCCGGCGTAGTCGTTGGCGTGACGGGGACCGGGGAGCCACCGCCGGTGCGGTGCCTTGTGCTGGAACATCAGGAGGAAGGGCTTGTCCTGGGCTCGCCCCTCCTTCAGCCACTGCATCGCCTGCTCGCCGATGACCTCCGTGGTGTAGCCCTTGTGGTTGACCCTGCCATCCTTGGTCCGCATGGCGGGGTTGTAGTACGGCCCCTGGCCGTAGAGGACCTCGTAGTAGTCGAAGCCCTGCGGCTCGCTCCCGAGGTGCCACTTGCCGACGATGGCGGTCTGGTAGCCGTTCTTCTGGAGCACCTTGGGGAAGGTCAGCAGCTTCGGGTCGATCTGCTTGCCATTGGTGGTCACGCCCGTCTCGTGGCCGAAGCGGCCGGTGAGGACCGCCGCCCGCGACGGCTTGCAGATGGAGTTCGTGACGAAGGCGTTGTCGAACCGCATGCCCTGCTGGGCGAGACGGTCGATGTTGGGCGTGGGCGAGTGGTCGAGACGAAGCCCGTAGTCGAGGTTGCCCTGGTAGGCGCCGACCGCCTGGGCCGTGTGGTCGTCGGAGTAGATGAAGATGATGTTCGGCCGCTCCTCGGCCGCGGCGGCCGTGCCGAGGAGGACGCTCACCAGAAGGCCCGTCGCCGTCCATCTCGCGGTGTGAACCGTTCGCGTCATCGGAACTCTCCCTGCACGTGCGGTTGTGCGTTCTTACAGGTCGCATCGGGCATTGTGGCCGAGCGCGGGATGGTCCGCAAGGACCGTCCGACGCCGGACCGTCGGCGCCTTCCGTCGTCCAAGACCCACCGCCGGTGTCGATGCACCGCGGGCGACGTCCGAGGCCGATGCAACCGGCATTGACGGCCGACCCGCGCGAAAGCAGAATCGAAACCGTTCGGCCCGGTTCACACGGAGCACGTCATGGATCGCACCATCGCCCGTCCGGATCGGCGCGCCTTTCTCCGGAGCACGGCCGCCGGCCTCGCGGCCGTCTCCAGCGGCACCTTCATCGGGCCGGTTCTCGGCGACTCCTCCCAGAAGCGATCGAGCGAGTCGATCGTCCGGGAGCTGTACAACAGCCTCGGGGACGGCCAGCGGGACGCGATCTGCTTCCCGGTCGACCACGCGCTGCGGGGCAAGGTGGACAACAACTGGCACATCGTGGAGAAGCCCATCGAGAAGGTGCTCGCGCCGGACCAGCGGGCGATGGTCCGCGAGATCTTCCGCGGCCTCCACAGCGAGGAGTACGCGGACGCGGTCTACAAGCAGGTCGACCAGGACAACAGCTACGACGGCGGCTTCAACGGGTGCTCCGTCGCGATCTTCGGCGACCCCAACGACGGTGGCTACGAGCTCGTGTTCACGGGCCGCCACGTCACCCGCCGCTGCGAGGGCCGCTCCACGCCAAAGGCGGCGTTCGGCGGGCCCATCTTCTACGGCCACGCCGCGTCGGGCTTCCACGAGGAGCCCGACCACCCCGGCAACGCCTACTGGTATCAGGCGCTGCGGGCCAACGAGGTCTTCGACGCCCTCGACCCCAAGCAGCGGAAGGTCGCCCTCCGCGACGACCCGCGGGACGAGCGGGGAACGCAAACCGTGGCGCTACGCGGCGAGGGCGAGGGGCTCGCGGGCATCCCCGTCTCGGAGCTGACGGGCGACCAGAAGAACCTCGTCGGCGCCGTCCTGAAGGACCTTCTGGCGCCGTTCCGGGAGTCCGACGCGAAGACGGCGCGGAAGATGGTCGAGGAGCAGGGCGACCTCGACGCCCTTTCCATGGCCTTCTACAAGAACCGGGACCTCGGCGACGACGGCGTGTGGGACCTCTGGCAGATCGAGGGACCGCGCATGGTCTGGTACTTCCGGGGCGCTCCCCACGTCCACACCTGGGTCCACGTGCGGGGAACGGAGGGAGGATCCACGTGAGGGCACGCCGCGGTGCCGCTTCACGGTGGCTGAGCTCGCCTCCCGAAAAGCGCCCCAGCGGTCGCGAGCGTGTGCACAACACGAAACGGATCCTTCCCACGGCGGTGAGCGGGACCGATCCGAAGCCAGCCGGGAGCTCGCTCCGCATCTCGGGGGCACGACTGCTCGCCGAGCTCTCCGCGAGCTCGGCTACAGAGTCGTCCGGGTGTGGAACGAGCACCACGATGGCCCCCTTGAGGTACAACTCCCACGAGATCTCCGGCGAACGGCTCGGAAACCGGAACGCGGCTTCTCCGCCAATGCGGGGCGGATCCGAGAGACCCGTCGCTCCGAGCTCTTCGCGAGGTCGGCTACGAATCGGATCGGCCCGACTGACACACACCGTCGCGAGCGGGAGGAGCCCTCGCCGGGTGGATGCGAGGCGCTGCGGCCACGTCGCCCGCGGTGTTCCCCTGGCCTTTGTCGCGGTCGTTCTCACCGCTTGTTCGACGGCGCCGAAGAACCCGTCGTTCCCCCTGGAGATCGCGGAGGCGCAGGAGGCGCTCGAGCGGATGCGGTCCGACCCGAAGCCGCTGTCCCGTCCGCTTCTCCTCTTCGGCGGCTACATCGACCCGGGCGTCGCGGTGGGCCACCTCGAGGGTGAGCTCGGGGCGGTCACGGAGGGACGCATCATCCCCGTCTCGTTCGCGCTGTGCGGCGACTTCGACGCGTGCCGAGGTCGCGTCGTCACGCGGATCAACGAGGCGCTCCCCGGGCAGTCGCCCGTCCGGAGCCGCCGCTTCGACGTCGTCGGCGTCTCCATGGGCGGCCTCGTCGCCCGCCACGCCGCGGCCCAGGAACCGAAGCGGCTACGCATCGTGAGGCTCTTCACCATCGCCACGCCCCACCGCGGCGCGGAGATGGCGGCCCTTCCGACGCTCCACCCGTTGCAACGCGCGATGCGGGAGGGCTCCTCCTTCCTCGACCGTCTGAAAAAGGCCGGTACGCCCTACCGCGTCTTCCCCTACGTCCGCCTTGGCGACGCCATCGTCGGGGTGGGCCACGCGGCGCCCCGCGGCCGGCACCCGTGGTGGGTTCCCAACCGCCCCCTCGACGCCGCTCACCTCGGCGCGTATCGCGACCCACGCATCCTCGCGGACATCGCGGCGAGGCTCCGCGGCGAGGCACCCTTCACGAAGCGGCCGCCTCGACCGCCGCCAGAATCGTGACGCAGCAGCCGCGAGCGGATTCCTTGACAAGGGGAGTCCACCAGGGTCAATTACGCTCACGACGACGGATGCGAGCGGAGAAGGTGGTGCATCGACGGCGTCGACTGCCACCCAGCCGCCAGCACGGGCAAGGCTGCGGACAGCCTTGCCCGTGCCACCCAACGCCGTGAACCAAGTCGGATTCTCCGCTCGTGGGCGATGTCGTCCGACCCTCCGACAGTGGGGTCAGCCTGGCGTGAGGACCTCGGCTCGAAAGAGGCTCGGCGGGTGTCCCTTCGGGACCCTCGGAACGTCCGGGACCCTCGGACCCTCGCCCTCCCGACGCTTCTTGACCGACGTCGCGACGGGAGGGCTCCGCTCCCGCGGAGCCCAGGATGGCCCGCACGGCTGCGGTGGCCATTGGTTCCCGGCGTTGCATCCCACCCAAGCCACAACGATGGTGGTGACACCGAGTCGATTCACGGCGGTGGGGGCCACCCAGTCATCACGCCCGTCGGCGGATTCCAAGGCCGCTCTGGCGTCTCTTCGAACGGAGCTCCGATGCGACGGCAGACCTCCCTCACGCTCGCCCTTCTCGCGTCGCTCGCCGCAGCGGGCACGGCCCGGCCCGCGTCGGCGGGCGCGGAGCGCTCGCCGCGGGAGGTCGAGATCGAGGCGCAGTCGGGCTTGCAATACGACCGCATCCGCTTCCGCGTCGAGCCGGGGCGGAAGGTGCGGCTGGTCCTCCGGAACACGGACGTGATGCAGCACAACCTCGTGATCACGGAGCCCGGCGAGCGGCTCGCGGTGGTCAACGAGGCGATGCGTCTCGGCGCGGCGGGCGCGGAGCGGGACTACGTGCCGAAGATGGACGTGGTCCTCTGGTCCATCGGCGTGCTCGGCCCCGACGAGGTGGGAAACGTCACGTTCCGGGCTCCGCAACGCGAGGGCGTCTACCCGTATGTCTGCACCTTCCCCGGCCACGGCTTCGTGATGTACGGCGCCATGTACGTGCGGGAGGAGAAGGCGTTGCCGCCGCTCGCGAAGGACCCGCACGTGCCCCATCGAAGCGAGGGGGCGAGCGGCTCGTCGGAGCTGCTGTCTCCCCTCCCCGCTCGGGCCCGCGTCATCCGCGAGTTCATGCCCCGCTGCGGCCCCGCGGCGATCGCGGTGGCCATGCCGTCGGGCGGCTCGCGGCGGCCGCACGCCTACTGCTTCGACGCGGGCGGTTGCCGCCTCCGATACGCGTGGACGGGTGGCTTCATCGACATCGGGTATCAGAAGAAGGACGGGCCGGCCGAGGTGGTCGGCGACGTCTACTACCGCGCCACCGCGGGCTTCCCCCTCCGCTTCGGCAGCGCCGGCGACGTGCCGACCGGACCCGAGTTTCTCGGGTACCGGCTGATCGACAGCTTTCCCCGGTTTCGCTATCGCGTGGACGGCAAGACGGTCCGCCAGCTCGTCCAGCTCCGCCCGGACGGGCCCGGCATCGTGCAGCACTTCGAGATCGACGGCGTGGACGAGACGGTCTGGTACGTCACGGACCGCGAAAGCGACGGCCGCGTGACGGCGTCGGCGGGCCGCTGGGAAAACGGCCGCTTGAAGCTCCGGCCTGCCGAGGCCGAGCGGTTCTCCATCACCATCGCTCCGGAGCCAGAGGAATGATCGGACGCGTGTGGGCCGCGATCGCGGGTGTGCTCCTCGGGGCGGCACCCGTCCTCGGGAACGTCACGGACTACTACAAGGTGGAGACCGTGGAGCTGCCCGACGTGGTCGCCGGCGAGATCGGCGGGCTGACGTTCACGCCGGAGGGCCGTCTCGTGGCGTGCTTCCACCAGGGCGGCCGGGTGTACATGTATGACCCCCAGAAGAAGGAGTGGCACCTCTTCGCGGAGGGTCTCCACGAGCCCCTCGGCGTCCACGCGGTCTCGGAGAGGGAGCTCGTGGTGGTCCAGCGGCCGGAGCTGACGCGGATCCGGGACACGGACGGCGACGGGTGGGCGGACGTCTACGAGACGATCAGCGACGACTACGGCATGTCGGGCAACTACCACGAGTTCGCCTACGGCCCCGCGGTCGGGCCGGACGGCAACTACTTCATCTCGCTGAACACGGCGTCCAACGGCGCGGGCATCTACGACGAGCTCCGCGGGACCTTTCGCGAGCGGGGGCGCCCGGGGCGGATGTACTCGTGCGTGCCGTATCGCGGCTGGGTGCTCCGCATCGGCCCGGACGGCGAGCGGACCGCGTGGGCGGCGGGCTTTCGCTCGCCGAACGGCGTGGGCTTCGACCGGAAGGGACGCCTCTTCGTCACCGACAACCAGGGGGACTGGGTGGGGACGAGCAAGCTCTTCCACGTCCAGCGCGGCGAGTTCTACGGCCACCCGTCCAGCTTGGTCTGGAAGGACGGGTTCGAGAAGAACCCGCTGAAGGTACCGGTCCGCCGTCTCGACCGCATGCGAACGCGGGCCGCGGTCCTCTTCCCGCACGGCAAGATGGCGAACTCGCCGACGCGGCCGCTCTGCGATACGACCGGCGGGAAGTTCGGCCCCTTCGCCGGCCAGCTTTTCATCGGGGAGATGAACCACCGCCGCATCCTGCGGGTCATGCTCGAGGAGGTCGCGGGCGTGGTCCAGGGCGCCTGCGTGCCCTTCTTCGACGGCCACGGGCTGAGGCGGGGGAACAACCGCCTCGCGTTCGGCCCGAACCACGCGCTGTGGGTGGGCCAGACCGCCCGGCGAAGCGGGTGGACGGGCTCCCGTGGGCTCCAGCGGATCGAGTGGACGGGGAAGACGCCGATGGCGGTGGAGGAGATGCACCTCACGGAGGACGGGTTCGAGCTCGTGTTCACCCGGCCCGTCGCCTCGGATACGGCGACGAAGCCGTCCGCCTATTCCGTCCGCCACTACTACTACGAGTACCACCGCAAGTACGGCTCGCGCCGCTTCGATGAGCGACCCGTGGAGGTGAAGGGCGTCGAGGTGCGGGGCAAGCGACGTGTGGCGCTTCGGCTCGCGAGGCTGAAACCCGGCTACGTCTACGAGCTCCACCTCGACGGCATTCGGTCGGCCGACGGCCATCCGCTGATCGGCGACTTCCTCTGTTACACGGTGAACCGCCTCGTCGACGGAACGGCGCCGCCGCCGCAGATTCCCGCCACGCGAGAGGTCGCCCGGAAGACGCCGGAGACGCCGACGCCGGCGCGGGTGCCGGGCGTGTACGAAGCGGAGGCGGGAGCCGTCTACGGCCCGCGGCGGATGAGCAACCACGACGGATACACCGGCGACGGCTTCGTGGACTATCAGAACCCGACGGGCGACGGCGTCGCCTGGCGGGTCGAGGTGGAAGAGGGAGGGCCGCGAGTCCTCGTCTTCCGCTACGCCCTCGCCGACGGAAACCGGCCGCTGGAGCTCCGGATCAACGGCGAGACGGTGCGGAAGAAAGTGGCGTTTCCCTCGACGGGCTCGTGGACCGCGTGGAAGACCACGCGTGTCCGCGTCGAGCTCAAGAATGGCGAGAACGTGGTCCGCGTCGAGGCGACCGGGAGTAGCGGGCCCAATCTCGACCACCTCCGGCTCGCCGAGCCGTAGGTCGTCCAACTGCGGCGTCGGGCGTCATCAACCAACGATGGAACACCGCCCTACCGATCGCTCGAGGAGCTCCTCGGCGTGGCGAACCAGCGCCGACCGGACGGCCGTCGACGGGGTAGGCCGACGGCTTTGTTCTTCGCCTGCTCACGCGCTTCCCGCCCCACCACTTCGGACACGTCGACGGAGACCCCGCCGACCGCGAGCGCCACTTTCCCCTCGCGGGGCTCGTAGTTGACCAGCGGCTCCGCCTTCGTGGGCACGCGAGCGTCCGGGACGAGGCCGTCCGCGTGGCGACGGAGCCACGTCAGGTCCCAACCCACCCGATCGTGGAGGGCGTCCTTCCGGACCAGCGCCGCGACCAGCGCCGCGTCCACCGCGTTGTCGAGGCGGTCGAAGGCGGGAAAGGCGCCAGCCAGCTCGGCAACGTGGCCGTCGACCTGTCGGGCGAAGCGACGGGCGGACTCCGCGGCGTCGCCGTCGTCCTCCTTGGTTCCGCTCGTCCGGACCGTCATCGCGGTGCCCCGCAGGCCGTACGTCTTTCCCTCGTCGCCGACCAAGAGGTGCTCGCGGTCGGCCTCGAACCACCACCGCTGGTACAACCCACGGTCGCCGCTCGCCATCGACAGCTCGCTCCGGACGCCGCGGACGGGCGAGCGAAGCAGGCCGAGGGCGAGCTTCTTCAGGACGTAGTCGGCGCGGACGCACGTCCGTGCCATCGGGCTCGTCTCGGACAAGCCCCAGTACCGGATCTTCTGCGTGCCGACCGCCCGGGCGAGCTCCGTCGCGAGGCGTTGTCGCTGGCTCGGACGGATGGGCCCGATGCGCTTGGCCCGGCGAACCATGCGGCGAAGCGCGGCGCGGGTCAGCTCGATGGAGCAGCCGAACCGCGTGGCCGACGAGCCCGGCCCGAACCGCGAAAGCGCTTCCACCAGCGTGGCGAGCCGGACGGGACATCGCTGCGGGTCGGTCCTCCCCGCGAGGACCAGGTCCTCCGCGTCGGGGAAGACGAAGACTCCTTCGACGTCGGTCACGCCGCGAAGGCGGCGCATTCGCTCGGTGGGACCTCGCCCGGCCTCCCGTCGCTTCCGGACTCGGGCGAGCAAGCGGGGCAGCGAGAGGTAGACGAGAGACCGCTCCTGCCCGCGCTTCCGCCGCCTCGGCCGGAGCCGCTCGTCCGCCGCGTCACGCGAGCGGAGCACGCGGTCCGTGTCGACGTAGACGCCCTGCGTGTTCTCCTCGTCTTGTTCCTGTGCCGTTGCACTGGTGGGGAACCCGCCCCACACGGTGGTGAGGGCGAGAAAGAGTACGAACCGTCGGGAAAGGAACCGCGCCATCGGAATGCTCACGAAAAGACGCTCACGGAGACGCCTCCATCACACGTCCCGCCGAAGCCGGCCCGCGAGCGGGGTCGCCGCCGGTCAGGACCGCGACGCGGTTCGCTCGACCGATCTCCGCGCCTCGGCCAAGAGCTGACGGAGGCCCTCCTCCACCCACGGGAGGTTCTCTCCCCACTTCAGCCCGGCGCGTAAGCTCGCGTCGTCGAGGCCCGTGATCCGCTGCTGACAGCGGACGAGGGCCGCCGCGATGCTCGCGAAGTAGAGCACGGTGGAGACCTCTCGCGGGAGCGGGGGGGCCAATCCCAGCCGGGAGGCCTTCCCGAAGCGCTTCAGGAGGATGAGAGGGCCGAGCCGCGGCGACTGGGCCTCGAGCAGGTCGCGAAACGTCGTCTCGATGGGCTCCGACGCCTCCTCGCTCTGAAGCCGAGCGAGCTCCTTGCCACCGGGCTTGTCGAGCCGCTCCGCGAGGATGGCGCGAAGCTCGTCGGGTTGATATCGGTCCACCTGCTCGAGATCCGGCGACAACAGCGCCGCGAGCGTGTCCGCCTCGACATGATCTAGGTCCCAACTCACCGGCCTTCCTCCGGTCGTGTGGCGTCTGGAAATCGCTCGGGGTGCACAAGGAATGGCCCCCCTTCACCCCTTGTCCTCTGCTCGAGGGAGCACCCTTCCGCAGTTCGGTTGCCGCGCTCACGTGGCGGTCGAACGTTCCCCGTGAATCGCCTCCCAAAGATCGTACAGCTCCTTCCGTGTGTCGTCGGCCGAGATGGCGTACTCGGCGATGACCTCCTGCAGGCAGCGCTGGTAAAGCTGCTTGGCCTTGGACACCGCCTTGGTCGCTTCCGCATAGGACGGAAACCCGAGCTCCTCGACGAGCTGGGCGTAAGGCGTCGTCGGCTGCTTGCCGAGGACCGGGGTGAGGATGCGTCGGTCGAAGGCCTGCCACGTCCGCTCGTCGCACCGGTGGGACATCCGGTCGAGGGCCTGACCGACGACCCGCCTCGCCCACTCCACATCGAAGGGGTCCACCTCCGCGTAGGCACGCTCCGTGCCGTCGGCCTCCACGGAGCAGCTCGTCACCCGTCGGTCGGTCCGCCGGCTCAAGTCGATCAGGAAGCGGTCGAGGGCCGTCAAGAGAAAGGTGCGGAAGCGCCCCTTCCGGTGGTCCGCCTGCCGAAGCAGGTCGTTCTCGAGCACCTTCCGGCTGATGAACTCGTTGAGGATGTCCTCCGCCTCGTCCGCGGGCACACCCTTCTTGAAGACGAGGTGAGCGCGAAGGGCCGGCAGGTAGCGCTCCAAAAGGTGGCTCAGCGCCGGGCGGCCGCTGTCGGGGGACTCGTCCGCCGCCTCCGAGACGAGCGACCACCGCGTGGGCGGGAAAGGGCTCTGTCCTTTGCCACCGTCGACCGCTCGAGCGTCTTCGCCGCTCATGATTCGCCCTTTCGGCGGAAGCCGGTGCGGCGGATAGGTCCGACCTCGCAACCATTCTATTGTCGAGACCACGCCGTTCGGACGCAACCACGCCGGGTCGCGCCGCCCTACGGCGCCTCCTCCGCGGCCCCGTCGGTGGGCTTCGCCCTCTGCTTCAGCAGCCAGGCCGTCACGTCCGCGATCTCCTGGGCACCGAGGAGGCGTGCGAAGGTGGGGGGCATGGCGGACTGGTCGAGCGTCTTCCGGTCCGCGACCTTTTCCTTGGGGACGGTCACGGAGCGGCCGTCGGTCCGATGCAGCGTGAGCTTCTCGCCCGTCTCTTCCCGGACGAGACCGAAGATCTGCCTGCCGTCGGTCGTCTTCACGGTCGCCGCCTGGTAGCCCTCCGTGATGGCGGCGCTCGGCCGGATGATGGACTCAATGATGTACGTCGCCTTGGTCCGGCGGCCGACGTCGGAGAGGTCCGGCCCCACCGCGTTGCCGCGGCCCCCTACCTTGTGACAGGTGAAGCAGGCGCCGCGGCCGAAGAAGATCTTCTCGCCGCGGGCGGGGTCGGCGCCGTCGAGAGCGGCCTTGGCTTTCGCGACGGTCGGCCGGACGTCGGAGGCGCTCGCCTTCGCGAGGAGGACCTGGTACATCGACGGGGCGCCCGACCCGTTGCCGCCGAGGACCACTTCGCCCGCGGGGTAGCGCTTGCGGAAGAGGCGGAAGGGCACGTCCGTGGTCTCGAGCACGTGATCCGTCCGCTCGAAGGTCTGGAGCCAGTCCGGCTTGTCGTCCGCCCGCTCGTCGTGGGCGACGTACACCGTCGCGGCGAGGTTGATGCGGAAGCGGAGGAAGGCGTCGCCGCCGCTTCCGCTGTCGTCGTTCGCCGTCCGGATGTAGGTGGCGCCGCGGGCGAGCTCCGGCACCTTGGTATAGGTGTAGTCGCGATCCGTGTAGAGCTCCGCCCCCTTTCGCATGCCGTGGCGGAGCACGCGGTAGGTTCGGTCGCTGTCGACCTTCAGGTCGCGGACGAAGAGCTGCGTGCTCCACTCCTCCTCGGAGATATGGTTGAAGCGGACGCTGCGGACAGGCCCGACACGGTCGCCGTCGCGGAAGACGGCCGCCTTCAGGATGCGGTCCGCGTCGAGGGTGAGCGGCTGATCGAAGGCCTTGGCGCTCGCGGTGGGCTCGTCGCCGTCGAGGGTATATCGGATTCGGACACCTTCCGCCTCCGTCAGCGCGGAGCGGAGCGTGACCTCCAGCGTGCCGGGAAACGCACGCTTGGACGGGGTGACCTTCACCTGGCGGACCGGGCCGGCGCTGGTTTTTTCCAGCCATTGTCGGGCGACGGACGCGACGCGCTCGGCGGAGTCGACGGCGAGCGACGCCACTCGGGTCTGCTTAAGCTTGCCGTCCTCGAGCAGCGCGAGCAGCGCCGCCCGCCGCACGCCCGGCCGGTCGCCGTTGAGAAGCGTGCGGAGCCGCCGCTCGGGAAGCAGCGACCGAAGCGCCTGCCAGTCCGCGTAGAAGCAGAGTCTGTCCTCTTCCTTCGCGGCGGCGTCGACCAGAGCCTCCGTTACGCTCGTGGCGCCCATGCGGCGAAGGCTCAGTGCCGCGGCGAAGCGGACCCGCGGCTCCGACGCGGCGAGCTGCTCCGCCACCACGCCGGCGCCGGTGCCGAGGAGGTCGCCGAGGATGCGGATCGACTGGATGCGGAGGTTCATCCCGGCCCCGTCGCCGCCGGCCGCCCACGTCCGGAAGCGGTCCTCGGCCGCGCCGATTCGCCCCAGCGCCCACGCGGCCCATGTCTCCTGCATCTTGGAGAGCTCGCCAGCGCGGAGCACTCGGACAAGGTCGGCGACGTGCTCGCGTCCGCGGCGGACGATCTCGTCCTGGGCGTTGACCCGCCAGACGCGGACCTGAGCGTCGAGGTCCGCGAGGAGCTGGTCGAAGGACCACTCACGATATGGCGTGTCGCGGCGGTCGGGGTGCCACGCTTCCCGCTTCTTCAGCGGCCGCTCCTCGTGCCAGATGCGGAAGATCCGTCCGTAGTTGCGCTCCGCCTCCGCGTCGCCGTCGCGGTACGGCGCGTGCTTCGAGCCGTAGTGGGGACCCCACCCCGCGACGTACATGGCGCCCGTCGGCCCCACCGCGATGTCCGTGGGACGGAAGATGGAGCGCCCCTCTCCGCCCTGGAAGCCGAGCGTGCCGGCGCGGGTCGGCCCCGCCGAGGCGAGCTTGGTCAGCTCGCCCTTCCCTCGCATGAGGGCGCCGTCCCACTTCGGCCGGAAGGTGTAGACGCAGTTGTTGGTCCAGTCGCCGATATAGAAGACGTTCTGATATTTCTCGGGGAACTGGTCCGCCGTGTAGTAGACCACTCCCACGCCCGAGCCCGCCGCGGTGGGGAACAGACCGGACGCGGGCGCCGTCGCCGGGTTGTCCTCGCCGGTCCAGCTAAAGCTCCACGGGTGGCGGTAGCCGAAGTGGGCCCCGTCGAAGGGCATGAACATGCGATCGTGGTTAGGGCCCGGATCGTTGTCCGTGGCCAGCCAGTTGAACCCGCTGTCGAAGGCCATGTCCCACGGATTCCGGTTGCCGCGGGAGTAGATCTCCAGCCCGCGGCCCATGTTGCGGCAGCGGAGGATGCCGCCCTCGGCCGACGGCCAGCTTCCGATGTAGGTGGGCTCGTAGTCCTCGGGGGCGTAGACCTTGTTGATCGGCTGTCGGCCCGGGGCGTCGGAGTCGACGCCCATCAGCCGGCGGAAGGCACGCGGCGCGTTCTTCTGGACACGGCTGTTGCCCTGGGACATGTAGAGGCGGCCGTCGGGCGCCCAGTTGAAGCCGTGGAGGCCGTGGCGGAGATGGCCGAGGCCCTTGAAGACGCGGACGTACTCGTCGGCGCGGAGGTCCCCGTCCGTATCGCGGACCACCGTGACGTCGGGCGCGTTGGCGACCCAGAGGTCGCCGCCCTTCCACGCGAGCGCCTGGATCGCGTTGAAGCCCTTCGCGAAGAGCGTGATGTCGTCCGCCTTCCCGTCGCGGTCCGCGTCGTGGACCACCTTGATGCGGTCCGGCGGCGTGTCGCGCGAGGGGTCGCGAAACTGGGGTCCGCCGCCGACGAAGAGGCGGCCGTGGGCGTCGAAGGCGAGCGCGGCCGGGTGAACCAGGTCCGGCTCGCGCGCCACGATGCGGACGGCGAAGCCGTCCTTCGTCTTCGGAAGCGCGTCGACGTCGTATTTCCCTGCGCGGGCAGGGGTGGACAAAAGGGGCATCAGCGCCGCGATCGCGAGGAGAAGGGGACGATGCATGGTCGGTTCCTTCGCAATGCTTGCGGTCAGGTGATGGCCGTCGGTCGTGGGCGAGCGGCGACGTGTATGGTAAAAGACGGGAAACCGAAGCGAAACAGACGCGGCGGCCGTCGTGAAGGGCGCGGGCCCCCGTGGCGTCCGTCCATCCGAAAGGAGCGACATGCGAGCTTCACGTGTGTCCACTCTCGTCGGGTCCGGGCTGATCGCTGTCGTGGGGCTCACCGCGGCGCGTGCCGGCGGCACGCGTGCTGGCGGTGCGGACGGCCACCCGCTCGACGCCAACGTCCTGGTTCGCGACGGCCTTCGCCAGGCGCGGGCCCAATTCGTAAAGGGCCGCGGCCACGTGGCGTTCCTCGGCGGCTCCATCACGGAGATGGAGGGCTATCGCCCTCGCGTCGAGAAGCGGCTCCGGAAGCGCTTCCCGGAGACGGACTTCCAGTTCACGAACGCGGGCATCGCCTCGACGGGGTCGACCACGGGCGCCTTTCGCCTCCGCCGCGACGTGCTGAGCGAGGGGCCGGTGGACCTGCTCTTCGTGGAGTTCGCGGTCAACGACGAGCAGGACGCGGCGTTGAGCCGAACCGAGGCGATCCGGGGCATGGAGGGGATCGTCCGTCAGACGCGTCGGCACAACCCCAAGGCGGCCATCGTCTTCGTCTACTTCGTCAACCCGCCCATGCTCGAGACGCTGCGGCGGGGGGAGACCCCGCTTCCGACGGCGAGTCACGAGGCCGTCGCCCGTCGCTACGGCATCCCCGCGATCCGCGTCGGCCGCGAGGTCGCCGAGCGCATCGACGCCGGCGAGCTGACGTGGGACGCCTACGGCGGCACCCATCCCGCGGACCGCGGCAACGCGCTGTGCGCCGCGATGGTGGGCCGTCTGTTCGACCGGGCGTGGGACGGACCGTCGACGGATCAGAAGAAACAGCCGCTTCCCGATCCGGTCGACGCCCACCACTACGGCCGCGGCCGCCTGCTCGCCCCGGCGAGGGCCTCGCCGGACGACGCATGGCGACGCCACGTGCCGAAGTGGAGCATGCTGGACGGGCGGTGTCGGTCACGCTTCAAGGACACGGAAGTGCTCGAGGCGACCACGCCCGGGGCGACGCTCACGCTCGGCTTCGAGGGCACGGCGGTCGGCGCGTACGTCCTCGCGGGGCCGAGCGCCGGCGTGGTCGAGGCCCGCGTCGACGGCGGCGCGTTCCGTCGCGTCGACCTCTACCACCGATTCAGCGAGGGGCTTCACTATCCGCGGACGGTGATGTTCGCCACGGAGCTCGACCGAGGTCGCCACACGCTGGAGCTTCGGGTTGCGAAGGAGACGAGCAGCGGCGGCCACGCGGTGCGGATCATGCACTTCGTCGCGAACTGACGGTCTGTCGAGCTTGGGTGGCACGGGCAAGCCCGTCCGCGGGCTTGGTGCCGTGCAGCCAGTCCATCCCGCGTCGATCCGACGGGGTTGAGCCCGGCCCCTGCAGCCCTGGGTGCCACTGGCAGCTTGCCTGCCAGTGCCCGTCGACGGTCACTCGCCGCACAGGCTCTTGACCGGCCGGAATCCTGCTTCACCGTCGCGACCGGATGCACCGGCTCGCGGGTGCTGCGCACTTGCCGGGGCTCCGAGCCGGCACCCGTCGCGGTCGATCCTTCCGCCATCGACCACTGGCAGGCGAGCTGCCAGTGGCACCAAAGGTTTCGCGGATCCCGCCGGGACGAATCGGATGGGACGGCGTGAAACGATGCCGAATGAGCACCGACAGCTCCCGCCGGCCGCGTGCGCCGGGTTCCCGCTTGAACCGTCGGTCACGCGACCGACGGTTTCGCCGCCGAACCGGCACACGCGCGTGAGCGGGTGAAACCGTTGCCCTCACCACGGGCTCAGCCCTCCTCCGCGTGGAGCTCCCAAGTGCACTCGATCGAGTCTTTCACGCTCTGGTACGCAGGACACTTCTCGGCGTAGTTCGCGAGCGCCCGGTCCACCTTCTCCCGCGTGCCGGCGGGGTGGGTGAGGTGGTAGCGGATGCGGATGCGTGTGATCTTCATCGTGCCGTCCGCTTCCTCGATGTCGCCCTCGACGTCCGCCGAGAGGCTCTCCGCTGAGGGAATTCCCCGCACATCCAGTGCGGCACCGAAGGTTCCCGTCAGTCATCCGGCGACGCCGGCGATGATGTGATCCAGTGTGGCGGGATACTCCGGCCCCGGCAGCTCGCGGCCGTACTTGTCCTGGTAGAAGTGCTTGATCCCGCCGTGCACGCCGAAGTGGACCGGCTCTTGGAACTGCTCGATCCGTGCGGTGCGGTGAGGGCCCTCGTGCTTGTCGATGCGGATCCGGCTGGTGTGGACGTTGGCCATCGTCGCCTCCTTCTCGGGTTTCGATCTCTGCCCGGATTCTGTGCCCGGCCGGCCGGGAGTCAATTCCGGCGGCACGGGCGTCGGCTCCTCCTAAGGAGGCGGAAAAGAATAAGTTGAGCCTCAGACCTCCTGACATACCCCCTCCTCGCATGTGTTCGGTTCATGCGCCTC
>CAZQQP010000008.1:0-10430 GCA_964595475.1 uncultured Planctomycetaceae bacterium
GGCGCGGCCGCCACGGCACGGCTCCGCCGCCGAGGCCGCGGCCGCCGCCCGGACGGCGTCCGTCGGCGCTTCCGGCCGGAACCAGAGGAGCCAGTCCCGCTCGCCGTGGAGGCTCAGCGAGACGGCGCGGAGGCCGCAGGCGGTCGCCTCGTATCCGCGGGCCACCGCCAGATGCCGTGGGAGCGTCGCCGTGGCGTACGGCGTCGCGGCGCCGGAGTCGCGGAGCCACTCCACGGTCGCCGCCACCACGGCGTCGGGTGGCGTCTCGCCGATGCGGGTCCACGCGCCCCGGTAGACGAGGACGCCGCCCGACGCGCCGAACTCCCGGAGCAACGCGGAGGCGTGGTCGCCCACCCATCGGTGCGGGCTCGTCCCGCGGCGGGCGGCGGCCGCGAGGGCCATCCGGAGGGCGTCCACCTGCTCTCGTGCTTTTTCCGCCCGCCACGTCTCGATCGCGTGGAGACGCTCCGCCGCCACCCGCGCCAGCGTCGCCGCCGCGCCACGCTCCTGCGCCGCGACGTGTCTCGGGCTTCGGCTCTCGCAGGCGACGAGGGCCCACCGCTCCGCGGTGTCCTCCACCGCCACCGTGAGGGCCGACCCGACGCCCGTGCGCTTCAGCGCCCGGAGGCGATACGGGGTGACCGCCCGGTGGGCCGCCCGGCTGAGGTCCGGCGAGCGACCTCGCGGGACCAGCGGCACAGGTGGGGCGCCCACGTCGACGATCATGCGCAGTGGACATTTCAGCCGATGGGGAAGGTCGTGGGCGGGAAGGCAACGCGCCGCCGTGCCGGCTTCCCCGCGCTCCGCGACGGGTCGTGGCTCGGCAGTCGGGGCGAAGCGATACACCGTCGCCCGCTCGTGTCCGGTCAGCCGGCGGATCGCCTCGGCGAGCGTGGGGTAGAGGGTCCGCTCCTCGTCACACTCCGCCACCCATCGGACGGCCTCCTCGAGGACGCCCATGGAGCTGCGGAGGCCCGTGTCGTCGGGGGCGGCCGGCTCCACCTCGACGAGGCCCCCACCGCGGTCGACGGTGGCCGTCGCCTGGAGCCGCGGGCGGTCGGGTGGCCGGAAGGCGACCGTGGGCGGGGTCTCCCCGAGCCCCTCGCGAAGGCTCTCCGCCGCGTCCTCGCCGAGGGCCGCGGCCAAGGGACGGCCGACCAGCGCCGCGGCGTCCCGCCGGAGCAGCCCCGCTCCGTAGGCGTTCGCTTGCCGAACGTGCCTCAGTCCCGAGTCGGTGACCAGCACGATACCCGGGGACTGGACCGCCCCGCGGACGTGAGCCGGGTCCTCCGTCCGACGGGCGGCGTGCGCGACGGCGAGCTCGCGGGTCACGGCGTGCCTCCGCTCCACTTCGAACGGTGGGCGGAGTGCAAAACCCGTTCCACGCAACCGCGGAACGGAGTGGACGTCTTCGCCTAGCGTCCTCCTTGGTTGGCCGACGGGTGCCACTCGAAGCTCGTCCGCCAGGGCCCGTTGGCGGCCAGTCGCCGCGCATGCTCCTGACCGGCCGGAATCCTGCTTCACCTTCGCGACCGGGTGCATTGGCTCGCGGGGGCAGTGCAGTTGCCGGCGCTCGGAGCTAGCACCGGTCGCGATCAATCCTTCCCTCGTCGCCCACTGGCAGGCGAGCTGCCAGTGGCACCCACGAGCGGACACACGCCACTGGCAGGACAAACGCCGAGTTCGGAGAGGGCGGCATCCTCACCCGCGACCCGGGCGTCGTCCGCAAAGAGGCGTCAGGCCGCCCCGCAGCACTTCTTGTACTTCTTGCCGGAGCCGCAGGGACAGGGGTCGTTCCGGCCCACCCGCGGCCCCTTGTTGACGATGGTCTGGACCACTTCCTCCTCGTTGCCCGCACGCTCCGCGGCGGCGAGGTCCTCCGCCTTCTCCTCGGACTCGCCGCCCTCCGCGACGCCCATGCTGTCCTGGGTCTCGTGGGAGGCGGTCTGCCCCTGGTACGTGTCGGGCATCTCCACCTCGGGGGTGAGCTTGGCCTTGAAGATGAGGTCCGTCACCTTGTCCCGTACCCCCTCGAGCATGGTGTGGAACTGCTTGGCGCCCTCGGTCTTGTATTCGATCTTGGGGTCGCGCTGGGCGAAGCCGCGAAGGCCGACCGAGTCCTTGAGCTGGTCCATCGCGTAGAGGTGGTCCTTCCAGCTCTGGTCGAGGATCTGGAGGAGGACGTACTGCTCGAGCTGGGTGAGCTCCGTCCGGAGCACCTCCTTGGCCCGGTCGCGGATGAGCGCGGCCCGGTCGGTCTCCCCGTCGGTCGGCCGCGGCGTCCACGCGTCCCACAGCGGCCGGTCCCAGCGGGCGCGGAAGCGCTCGTCGAGGGTGTCGTCCGAGGGGTTGTCCGCGAGCGTCTGCTCCACCCACGTACCGAGGGCGGGCCCGTTCCACTGCTCCGACGCCCGGACCAGCTCCTCCTCCAGCTGGTCGCCGGTCATGCCCGCGAGCGAGTCCGGCGTCCAGTCCAACGCGTAGCGCTGGCGGGCCCAGCGGGCGAGCTCCTCCGCCGCCCAGGCGCCGCCGCCCTCACCCTGTCGCGCCATGCCGAAGGCCATCTCCAGGATGAACTCCACGGGGTAGACGACCTCCCGCCGCTGGTAGGCCTCCACCGCCCGGGCGTAGACGAGCTCGCCCACCCGCTGCTGGGCTTCCTCGGCCTTCTCGTGCCGCCCCGGCGACAGCTCCTCCGGGCTCAGCTCCAGGCCGAATTTCTCCCGTGCCCAGTTGGCAAGCTCGCGCTCCGCGTAGCCCGCCTCGAAGAAGCGCTGGAGGCTGTCGAGGGGCTTCCGGTCGATCTGCTCGTGGGCCACCCGCGTCACCTCCTCCGTGATCTCCTGCGGGCTCTGGTTCTGCATCTGGGACTGCTTCAGGTCCACGTTGAAGCGGCTCATCGCCCACTGGGCGAGGCCGCGGAGGTCCCACGTCGACGGGTCCGCGTCGTCGAGGAGATACTCGCCGATGGTGGTCTCGATCTCCCCCCTCGCGTCCGCCTTCGCGTCCGTCCGGATCTGCGGGGCGACCTCCTCGAGGCTCGCCCCGCGGAGACGCTTGGGGTCCATGGTGAGGCCGGAGAAGATGGACTGCACCGCCTCCGAGATCTGCGAGGGGACGTAGTCCGGGTCCAGGTATCGCCCCACCGCGTCCTCGATGGACTCGGCGAGGTACTCGAAGATCAGCCCCTTGACGTCGCGGCCCTCCAGCGCCCGCTGACGCGTGCTGTAGAAGTAGCTCCGCTGGTGCTCCATCACCTCGTCGTACTGGAGGAGGTTCTTCCGGATCTCGTAGTTGCGCTCCTCCACCTTCTTCTGGGCCCGCTCCACGGAGCGGCTGATCCAGCGGTGCTCGATCGCGTCGTCCTCCTGCATGCCCAGCGCGGTGAGGGCCTTGGTCGTCGCCCCACCCGCGAACATCTTCATGAGGTCGTCCTCCATGGAGATGTAGAAGCGGGAGGAGCCGGGGTCGCCCTGCCGTCCGCCCCGTCCCCGGAGCTGATTGTCGATGCGTCGGGCCTCGTGCCGCTCCGTGCCGATGACGTGGAGGCCGCCCGCCTCCTTGGTCTCCGGCGTCAGCATGATGTCCGTGCCGCGGCCGGCCATATTGGTCGCGATGGTGACGTTGCCGATGGTGCGGCCGCGTCGGTCCACGTGCTGCTCGCCCGCCTTGGCGATGATCTGGGCCTCCCTCGCGTGGTTCTTGGCGTTGAGGACCTCGTGGTCGAGCCCGTACTGCTTGGTCAGCCGGTCGCTGAGCACCTGGGACTTCTCCACGCTGGTGGTCCCCACCAGCACGGGACGGCCCGCTTCCGCGTTCTCGCGGATCTCCTCCACCACGGCGTTCCACTTGGCGTCCGCGGTGAGGAAGATCAGGTCGTTGTGGTCCACGCGGATGACCGCCTCGTTGGTCGGGATGGAGACCACGTCGAGCTTGTAGGTCTCGTGAAACTCCACCGCCTGCGTGGTGGCCGTGCCCGTCATCCCCGCGAGACGCTTGTAGAGCTTGAAGAAGTTCTGGATGGTGATGGTGGCGAGGGTCTGGGTCTCCTTCTTGATCTGGGCGCCCCGCGGGGCCTCCTTGGCCTCCACCGCCTGGTGGAGGCCGTCGGACCACTGGCGGCCCACCATCTTCCGGCCCGTGAACACGTCGATGATGACCACCTCGCCCTCCTCGACGATGTAGTCCTTGTCGTGCTCGTAGCAGGTGTGGGCGCGGAGGGCGTTGTTGATGAGGTGGTCCCACGCCATGTCGGCGCCGACCACGTAGAAGCGCGTGCCGACGACCTTCTGGGCCTCCTCCACGCCGAGGCCCGTCATCGACGCCTGCTTCTGCTCCTTCTTGACCACGTAGTACTGGCGATGGCCGATGAGGTCGGCCTCCTTCTCGTCGACGAACTCGGGGCCGAGCTCGCGAAACTTCTTGACCACCTCCTCCACCGACGACTCGCCGGTCTTGTGGGCCTTGGCCGCCTCCGCGACGAAGCCCGGCTGGCTGATCCGCTCGCGGGTCTCCTGGTCCGCCTGCTTCTGGAGGCGGACGAGGTGCTCCGCCGCCTCGTTGGCCTTCATGTACTGCGGGGCGTCGTCGTGGGCGGGGCCCGAGATGATCAGCGGCGTCCTCGCCTCGTCGATGAGGATGGAGTCGATCTCGTCGATGATGCAGAAGTCGCGTCGCTTCTGGACCTGCTCATCCACGCTCATCTTCATGTTGTCGCGGAGGTAGTCGAAGCCGAACTCCGCGTTGGTCCCGTAGACCACGTCGCACTGATACGCCTCCTGCTTCTTCTCCGGCTCCTGGATGTGGATGGGGTGGATGGCGCCGACGGTCTTCCCGAGCTTGTGGAACGCGGGGAAGACCCAGTCGCGGTCGCGCTGGACGAGATAGTCGTTGACCGTGATGACGTGGCACTGGAGGCCCTCGATGGACGCGGCGAAGCACGCCATGGGCGCGACGATGGTCTTGCCCTCGCCCGTCTTCATCTCCGCGATCTTGCCGTGGTAGAGCACGAGGGCGCCGATCATCTGGACCGTGAACGGCCGGGCGCGGAACGGCGGCCGGCTCTCGCGGTACAGCTCCCGCACCGCGTCGTAGAGACGCGGAGGGATGTCCACCTGGAGCCAGCCGGGGACGGCGGCGTCCGAGCCCCGCGTCCACGTCTCCGGCGTGCGCTCGATCTCCTCCCACACCTGGTCGTAGAGGGCGCGGGCGTCGGGTGGAAGGCGGTCCGGGTCGAACTCGTCCTTGTGGGCGGGGTTGAAGATGTTGCGGATGCCGATGTTGCGGTCGATGGACTCCCGCATGATGGCGAGGGTCTCGTAGAGCACATCGCTCATGGGCGTGCCGTTGCGGACCGCCTCCTGGATCTCCTCCGTCCTCGCCTTCAGCTCCGCGTCCGTCTTGGGGCGGATCTCGGCCTCCAGCGCGTCGCACGCCTCCGCCTCCTGGCGGTAGCCGCGGACGACACGGTCGTTTCGCGAGCCGAAGATCTTCCGAATGCCCTGGTTGATCGTGTCCATCGCCGACATGATGAGCCTTTCGAGCGCTGGGGATCGCGTCACAGCCCGGGCCGGGCCGCGTTCCGAGCCGACAGGAAGGTTCAGGCGTGCGGGGGAGGGAGGTCCCCGCGGCCCGGGATGGACGGGTCGGGTGGAAGAGGACGGGCCGTGGCGAGCGCGGGGAGGGGGAGTGGCCGGTGCGCGACGACCGCCAAGACGGGCTCGGGGGCCACGGCCGTGGCGACGCTGCCGAGGTGGCGGGCCGCCTCCGCGACCCAGCCGAGGAGACCGCTGCGATCGGTGGCCTCCTCGGCGACGGGACGAACCGGCGCGTCCGCCGCGGTCCGGTCGTCAAGGCGGCCGGTGGGCTCGCCCGCGTGGCCCACGGACGGGAGCACCACCGCGAGACCCACGAAAACGACCGAGGCGCCGCGGGTGCGTCCGGGGCCGGTGCCCGTCGCGGGATATACAAAGCTGCGATGCATCGGTTCGGCCACGGCTCGTCGTCGCATGATACGGACGCGTTCCGGGGGATTCTCAGCGGCTCGTGTCGGCCCCCGCTCGCGGCGTGCGGCCGGGCGGCCCCCTGACGCCCTGGATGGACGGCGGCGAGGGGATCCGGTCGTCCGCCCGGCCCGTCGGTCCACGGGCGGGGACGGCTCCCAAGAGCGGGGCGGTCGGCGGGCGGCCGCCTCCGTTGATCTCCACGCGGCCACGCTTTCTAATACGCCTCTTTCTCCGGGAGCGGTTCAATGACGCCGATCGACTGGGTCATGGTGGCGGCCTACTTCGTCGTGCTCTTCGGCGTGGCGTGGTGGGTCATCCTGAAGAACCGGAACACGGCGGACGACTACTTCCTCGCCGGGCGGCACCTCGGGTGGCTCATCGTCGGGGCGTCCATCTTCGCCTCCAACATCGGGTCGGAGCACCTCGTGGGGCTCGCGGGCTCCGGCGCCACCAAGGGGGTCGCGCTGGCCCACTACGAGCTGCACGCGTGGTGTCTGCTCGTCCTCGGGTGGGTCCTCGTACCCTTCTATGCCCGGTCGATGGTCTTCACCATGCCGGAGTTTCTCGAGCGCCGCTTCTCCCCGGCCGCCCGGTGGGTCCTCTCCGTGATCTCCCTCGTCGGCTACGTCCTCACCAAGATCGCGGTCGGAATCTTCGCCGGCGGCATCGTGTTCCGGACCCTCCTCCCGGAGATCGAGATCGAGATCGGCACCTTCGTCCTCGACAGCTTCTGGATCGGCTCCTTTCTCGTCATCATCCTCACGGGCATCTACACGGTCCTCGGCGGCCTCCGGGCGGTCGCCTACACGGAGGCGGTCCAGACCGTGGTCCTCATTGTGGGCTCGCTGCTGGTGACGGTCTTCGGCCTCTACGAGCTCGGCGGGTGGGCGGAGCTGCGAAAGGTCGCCGGCTCGGAGATGTTCGACCTGTGGAAGCCGCTCGTGCCCGACGGGAAGACCGGCACGTGGGAGCCGGTCAAGGGCGACGACCGCATCGCGTGGTACTTTAACACCAACTATCCGTGGCTCGGCATGCTCTTCTGCGCCCCGATCATCGGGCTGTGGTACTGGTGCACGGACCAGTACATCGTCCAGCGGTCGCTCTGCGCCCCGAACGAGCAGGAGGCGAGGCGGGGAACCATCTTCGCGTCCTTTCTGAAGCTCCTACCGGTGTTGATCTTCATCATCCCTGGGATGATCTGCTTCGCCCTCGTGGAGACGGACCGGATCACGGAGCTCAACCGCGCCGTCGAGGACAGCGACGCGGGCCTGCAGGCGGCGTTTCCGCTGATGGTCGCCCACGTCCTTCCGGCGGGGGTCCGGGGGATCGTCGTGGCCGGCCTTCTCGCGGCGCTGATGAGCTCGCTGAGCTCGCTGTTCAACTCGACCGCCTCGCTGTTCACGGTGGACGTCTACGAGAAGCTCGTCCCCGGCCGCTCGGAGCGCCACCTCGTCGGGCGTGTTCAACGCCTCCTCCACGCTCTTCACGATGGACATCTACCAGAAGCTCCGGAAGCGGGTGACCCAGCACGAGCTCGTCTGGGTGGGCCGGGTCGTGACGACGGTGATGGTGGTCATCGGCCTCGCCTGGGTCCCCGTCATCCAGGGGTCCGAGGGGCTGTACCACTATCTGCAGGCCGTCCAGGGCTATCTCGCCCCGCCGATCTTCGTCGTCTTCTTCCTCGGCGTTTTAATGAAGCGTCTCAACGCGACAGCGTGTCTCGCAACGCTGACCGTCGGCTTCGTCCTCGGTGCTTTCCGGCTCGCGGTCGACACCCCCGTGAAGCTCGAGATGCGGGGTTTCGCCGATGGATACGCGGACGGCTCCTTTCTCTGGATCGTCCAGAACATCTACTTCCAGTACTACAGCCTGCTGATCTTCCTGATCTCCGTCGCGGTGATGCTCGTGGTCAGCGCTGTCACCCGGCCGCCCGCACCGGAGCGGATCGCGGGGCTGACCTACGGGACGCTGTCGGAAGAAGACCGCCGGCTGTCGCGGGCGAGCTGGAGCTGGCGGGAGGTTGTCGCGTCCGCCGTCGTCCTCGCGGGCATCGCGGCGGCCTACATCTACTTCCGCGGCTAGCCGGACAAGCGTCCCGCTTGTCCCTCTGCCGACAAGACGGCTGGGTGCCACTGGCAGCTCGCCTGCCAGTGCCCGGTCGTCGGGTCAGCGCAAGGAAGTTCGCACGGCCATCAAGCCGGGCGCGGCCGGGTCCACGGCAAGAACTGAACCCATCCTGTCACCAGCGGAGTGGTGAACCGAAAGAGGCCAGGAAAGGAAAACGACGCGAGCCGCCAGGTCCCGTGCGGCCTGCTCAAAACAAGGGAACAACCGATGCGATTCGGACCACTTCTACTCGTCGGCGCGTTGCTCGTTGCCCCGCTCGCCTCCCACGCCGCCGCGGACCTCCGGGCGGGTGCCGCGAAGGTGAACGTCGACCCCGAGAACCTCCCCGTCCTCGTCAACGGGAGCATGCGGCAGCGAAAGGCGGACACGGTCCACAAGTCCGTCTTCGCCCGCGCCGTCGTCCTCGACGACGGGGATACGGCGATCGCTCTCGTCGTCGCCGACAGCTGCATGATGCCGCGGGACCTCCTCGACCGAGCCAAGGAGGCGGCGGCGAAGGAGACGGGGATTCCCACCGAGCACATGCTCATCTCCGCCACGCACGCCCACTCCACCCCCTCCTCCTGCGGCGCCCTCGGCACCGACGCGGACGACGACTACGTCCCGCTCCTCGAGAAGCGGCTCGCGAAGGCCATCGAGCGAGCCCACGGCCGTCTCGCCCCCGCGGAGGTGGGCTCCGCCGTGACACAGGCACCGGACCACACGGCGGTCCGCCGGTGGGTCCACCGGCCGGACCAGGTGGGCGCCGATCCCTTCGGCAACCTCACCGTCCGGGCGGACATGCACCCGCCCGGCGGCCGACGGAGCGACAAGGCCGTCGGGCCCACCGGCCCGACCGACCCGGACCTCTCCGTCCTCTCCGTGCGGTCCGCCGACGGCGAGCCGATCGCATTCCTCGGCAAC
Source organism: uncultured Planctomycetaceae bacterium (assembly GCA_964595475.1). GTDB lineage: Bacteria > Planctomycetota > Phycisphaerae > Phycisphaerales > Zrk34 > CAZQQP01. Next base: position 9,036 of record CAZQQP010000008.1, read on the forward strand.
TTCGCGATGCATTACTTCGGCGGCGTGGCCGCCGTGCACCCGGACTACTTCGGGATCTTCGCGGACCGGGTCGAGAAGCGTCTCGGCGGCGTGGCCATGCTCTCCAACGGCACGAGCGGCGACGTCTGGCGGCGGGACTATCTGAAGGCGGAGTGGCAAGCGCCGGACGAGATCGGGCCGCACACAAAAGGGCTCGTCTCCAAGGCGTTGGAGGCGTATCGGAGCATCGACCACCGGACCGACGTCACGCTGTCGATGGCGGAGGCGAAGCTTCCGCTTCGCTATCGCACGCCGGACAAGCAGCGGCTGCAGTGGGCGAAGCGGGTCGTCGAGGAGATGGGCGACCGGCCGCCGAGGAATCGGAAGGAGGTCTACGCCCGCGAGGCGATCCTCCTCGACAAGCGAGAGCGGACGGAGCTGAAGCTCCAGGCGCTTCGGATCGGCGGCACCGCGCTGACGGCCATCCCCAACGAGGTCTACGCGCTGACGGGCCTGAAGCTGAAGGCGAGGAGCCCGCTCTCGCCCACGATCAATATATCCCTCGCCAACGGCGCCGAGGGCTACATCCCGCCGCCCGAGCAGTATGCCCTCGGCGGCTACAACACCTGGCCGGCGCGGACCGCGGGGCTGGAGAAGCAAGCGGAGCCGAAGATCGTGGAGACGGTCCTCGGCCTGCTGGAGAAGGTCTCGGGCGAGGAGCGGGTGGACCCGACGCCCGCCCCGGGCCCGGCCGCGGATGCGATCCTCGACGACGGTCCCGTCGCCTACTGGCGTCTGGACGAGATGGCGGGACCGCGGGCGATCGACGCCGCCGGCAACCATGACGGCGTCTTCGAGACCGGCGTCGTCTTCTACCTCAAGGGGCCGCACGGCCCGCGCTTCAACGCGGACAGCGACGTCAACCGAGCCGCTCACTTCGCCGGCGGACGGCTCCGCGCCCGAGTCCCGGTGGACGAGCCATACACCGCGGAGCTGTGGTTCTGGAACGGCATGGTGACCGACGCTCGGGAGGTGACAGGCTGGCTCTTCTCCCGCGGCCGTGACCACGCCTCCGCCGGCGACCACCTCGGCATCGGCGGGACCGCGGGACATCAAGGCAAGCTGATGTTCTCCACCGGTGAGGGCGGGAAGACGCTCGGCGGAAGCCGGTCGATCGAGCGATGGACATGGACGCACGTTGCGGTCGTCCGGGACGGCGACCGGGTCAGGGTGTACCTCGACGGCGAGCTGGAGATCGACGGAACGGCGCCGGCGCGAGTTCCTCCGTCCGTGAAGCAGTTCTTCGTCGGCGGCCGCTCCGACCGTCAGGCGAGCTTCGAGGGGCGGCTCGACGAAGCGGCGATCTACGACAAGGCCCTGTCCTCGGAGGCGATCGCCGAGCACTACGACCTCTCG
>CAZQQP010000008.1:10440-18830 GCA_964595475.1 uncultured Planctomycetaceae bacterium
ACGAAAACGCCACGGCGCCCGACTCGACCCCGTGAGCGCCCAGGGTCGCCTGCCGACAGGCACAGGGCTCGTGTGGCACGGGCAAGGTCGTCCGGGGCCTTGCGGCTTGTTTCGTCCTGCGCAGCCGACGGTGTTTACGTCGCCGTGGCGACGGACGACGGACCCGCCGACGCCTCGCGGCGGTGGAGGGTCATGGGCACGCCGTCGCGGGGCTCGAGCGTGATCCGCGGCTCCACTTCCGGGACGTAGCCGCCCGGCACGCTTCCCTCCCAGTGCTGAGCGAGCGTGGCGAGGACGAGGGTCGCCTCGGTCCAGGCGAACGGCTCGCCGATGCACGTTCGTGGTCCGCCGCCGAAGGGGTAGTAGGTGAAGCGGGGCATGGACCACGGGCCCTCCGCCTCCCACCGCTCCGGGCGGAACGTGTCCGGCTCCGCGTAGTAGCGGGGATTCCGTTGGACCACGTACTGACTCATGATGAGCTGACAGCCCGCCGGCGCCACATAGTCCCCGAGCGGGTAGTCCTCCTTCGGCGTCCGCGCCACGGTGTACGCCGGCGGCCAGAGACGCATCGCCTCCATGAGCACGGACCGCGTGTACGGAAGCCGCTCCAGATCGTCGTACGCCGCCGCCCGTCCGCCGAGGACCTCCGCGAGCTCGCGGCGGAGCTTCTCCCCGACCGAGGGGTGCTTGGCGAGGAGGTACCAGGTGTAGGTCGTCGCCAGCGCCGTCGTGTCGTGGCCCGCGAGGAGGAGAGTCATCGCGTGGTCGCGGACCTGCTTGTCGGTGAGGCCCTGTCCGTCGCCGTCGTCGCGGGCCTGGGCGAGGAGGGAGAGGGTGTCCTTCCGGTCGGCCGCGGCACGCCCCTCCCGCAGCAGCCGGTAGATGATCCGGTCGAGCCGCGCCACGCCCTCGTGGAACCTTCGGTTGGCCGGGATCGGTAGACTAGCGATCCACCGCGCGAACGGAAGGTTGATCCGGCGGACCGCCGTGGCCATCTGCTCCAGCGCCTCGCGGATCTCCTCGAGCTCCGCCTCGAGCTGCACGCCGAACAGCGCCTCGGCGGCGATGCCCAGGGTGAGATACCGCATCTCGTCCGCCATCCGGACCGTGTCGCCGTCGCTCCAGCGACGGCCCCACTGCTCCGCCCAGCGGGTCATGATCTCCCCGTACTCCCGCACACGACGGGGGTAGAAGGCGGGCTGGATCATCCGCCGGTGGCGGCGGTGGAGATCCCCTTCGCTGGTGAGAAGCCCCTCGCCGAACAGCGCCTCGCTGGTGGGGAGCTTGAGGACGGGCGTCTTCTCAAAGCGACGGGCGTCCCGGACGAGGATCTGGTCGATGAGCGCGGGATCGCTGACGACGACCACCTTGCGTCCGCCGACGCGGAAGCCGACGACGTCGCCGTAGTTCCGCTGCACCTCGCGGAAGAACCCGAGGAGGTCCCGCTGAAGCGCCGGCATGTGGCCGAGCGGCACACGCGTCCTCGGCCCGGGTGGGAACGCGTCGGTAGCCATAACACCCCTTTGACCACGGACTCCTCGGATTCTTCGTGGGGTGGGGGATTGTTTCCCGGAGTTGGGGTGGCCACGGCTCCCGCCGCTCGATGGGAGCCCTCGTCATTCGGCGGAGCTTGCCGCACTTTGATTGCGATCTCGTGACCCGCTCGCGTCCGCGAGCTGGGCTTTGACGTTCGGCCACGTGTTCCGCGCGCGATCCATGAGCGAGCGGACGACGCGGTCGATCGCCTTCTCCGCCGTGGCCTCCTCCGCGGCGCTCTTGCTGTAGACATTGGCGAGCTGCCAGTCGCTGTGGCGGTAACGGAAGCGGTGGTAGACCCGCCCGCTCCTCGCGTCGATGAAGGCGGCCCGCCCGGTCGCCTCGGTCTCAGCGGTGACGTTCGGAAGGAAGCCGAGCGTGAAGACGGATGCCAGCGGGAGGGGGGTATTGGTATCGCAGACCGTGGAAACGCTGTAAGTCAGGACGACGGCCGCGTCGTAGCGGCGGGCCGCTTTCAGGAGTGCCGGCGGGCTCGTGATCCGGGCCGTCATCCCCGGCTGGAGGACGACGGCGTCGCGGATCGCGTTGGCCTTCCGGGCGAACTGCTCGACCTCCCACGTCCGCGACGATTCGGGCGTCTTGCGAAGGCGAACGCCTCGTGAGGACCCGGTTCCCTCGTCGCCGTTCCCTTCCTCGTCTTCCTCTTTCTGACCCTCGGCGTACCCCAAGCGGGCGATGGCGAGCCGGACCGGAAACTGCGCCTTCGGCTCGCGCGGCGCCCGGTCCACCGCTTCGAAGACGACGGGGTCGACCGTCGTGTTTCCCGTTTGGCCCTCGAGGGCGCACCCTGTCACGCCTCCACAGCCCGTCCCGGCCACGACCACGGCTGCCATCGTTGAAGTCCGCATCCTGGATCTCCTTTTGAAAAACCGTGCGACGAGCGTGGGGCAAAGGACATGCCGGTTCACAGCCAACCCCGGTCTCGGAGCTCGGCGGGCCGGGGTCGGGCGTGCAGGCCGACGGTCGGCGGGCCGGCCTCGCGCAAGACAGATCGTCCATCCATCCCATGACCCCCGTCGTTCATGAGATGAACTCTTCCCCACCCGAGCGAGGCAAGCTCCAGGGGAGTGGACCGCCCGCTTCGTGGCCGGACCTCGGGGAGCGGGCGCGACTCGCTTTCCGTGGGGATGCGGTGGGGCGACGGCGGCAGGCTCGTTTGCAGTGGACGGACGACGCTCGGCCGCTCGGTTGACCCCTGCCGGCCTCCACTGGTACCAACATGCCGGCTCGCCCGACCGGTGAGCGTCGTCGGCCGCGACGCACGGGCGTCCCCCGGGCCGCGGCTGCCCACGAGCCCAACAGAACGATCTGGAGACCCCCGATGCGCGACGAATTCCTGAGGATCGACCGGCTGGCCCGCTTGCTCGGGTCCTTTCCTGGCGTGGCGGTGGTGGCGTGGGTTCTTGCTTCGGGGCCCGATCTTCTCCAGGCGTCGTCGGGCCTCGAGGAGGCCCGGGGCGCCAAGCCCAACATCATCTACATCATGGCCGACGACCTCGGGTACGGCGACCTCGGCGCCTACGGACAGGAGACGCTCCGGACGCCGAACCTCGACCGCCTCGCGGCCAACGGCCTTCGCTTCACGGACCACTACGCGGGGAACACGGTCTGCCGGCCGTCGCGGCTCTACCTCTGGACCGGCCTCCACGCGGGCCACGCGCCGATCCACAGCAACGCGGGCTATCAGTTCCAGAACGACGAGCCGACCGTCGCCGAGCTCCTCAAGCGGGCCGGCTACGCCACGGGTGGCATCGGGAAGTGGGCCATGGGCGGCGTGGGGACGCCGGGCCACCCGAACAAGAACGGCTTCGACCACTGGGTGGGCTACCTCGACCAGGGGAGGGCCCACAACTACTACCCGCCGTACCTTTGGAAGAACAAGAGCAAGCTCCCCCTCGAAGGCAACGTCCTGATGGGGAAGAAGGGGGCCAAGCGCCGTGTCGCCAAGCCGGACCACCGGGTCACCTACAGCCACGACGTCATGACGGACCACGCCCTCGACTGGATCCGCCGCCACGCGGACGGGCCGTTCCTCTTCCACGCCCACTACACCATCCCCCACGCCAACAACCAGGGTGGCCGGGTGACCGGCAACGGCATGGAGGTGCCGAGCTACGGTCCCTTCGCGGACAAGGACTGGCCGGAGACGGAGAAGGGCTTCGCCGCGATGGTCCACCGCCTCGACCGCGACGTGGGGCGGCTGGTCTCGCTGCTGCAGGAGCTGGGCATCGCGAAGAACACGCTGATCCTGTTCACGTCGGACAACGGACCGCACCACGAGGGGGGTCACAACCACAAGTTCTTCAACTCCAACGGGCCGCTGCGTGGGTTCAAGCGGGACCTCTACGAGGGCGGCATCCGCGTGCCGATGATCGCCTACTGGCCGGGGACCATCGAGGCCGGCCGGGTGACGGACCACCCCTCCGCCTTCTGGGACTTCCTTCCCACGGCGTGTGCGCTCGCCGGTGCCGAGCCACCGGAGAACATCGACGGCATCTCCTACCTCCCCACCCTCGTCGGCGAGGCGGACAAGCAGAAGACCCACGACGCGCTCTACTGGGCCTACCGGAACAAGGAAGCACTTCGGAAAGGCAAGTGGAAGGCCGTCAAGCCGGGGAAGAACCAGGCGGTGGAGCTGTACAACCTCGAGAAGGATATCGGCGAGCAGGAGAACCTCGCGGACGAGCGTCCGGACCTGACGAAGCGGCTGAAGGCCCGGATGAAGCAGGCCCGACGGTGACCGGCCGCAGCCGAGCTCGCGATGAGCGGGGAGGCGGTCAACCCGCTTCCGTCGCGAGCGTGTGAGCCGTGGCGGAGATCCGCGAGGTCGCGCTCGGGCGGCACGCACCGCCGTGAACCAGGTGAGCGAAGGCTCAGAGCTGTTCCCCCGTCCGTGGGAATCGCCAAGGCACGCGAGGCTTGGCCGATGGGCCGAGGGACGAGCCGCGACTGTGAGGGAGCGGTTTTCCGAGACGAGCCGCGACTGTGAGGGAGCGGTTTTCCGAAAGGACGACTGACCCCAATACACACGGGAGCGCCGGCCGAAAGAGGGCGCCGGCGTCGACGGAGGGGTGAGCTCCGGTCCCGGCGACGCATGCGAGCGAAGAAAGCCCTCAGTTCACGGCGTTGGGTGGCACGGGCAAGGCCGTCCGCGGCCTTGCCCGTGTGGGCTCGGGTCGCGCCGACACGCACCAACAATCGCGCTGTCGTTCGAAAGCGTCAAAAGTTGCACTGGCGAATCCGAGCCGGGCTTCCTTCGCGACCCATCGGCTGTCCTACTGCGCCGCGACCTTCGCAAGCCTCCGCCCCGTCGCGACGTGGAGGAAGGCGGAGAAAACGAGGAGAACGACCGTGACGAGGGCCAGGCCGACGGTCGCGTCGCCGAGGAAGCCGAAGATCAACCCCACGAGCATCCTCCCGGTGGACTTCCCGATGTAGGCGACCGCGAGCGAGACGATCAGCGCCCCGTGTCTCATCCACAACGAAAGGAAGGCCGTGAGGTGCACGAGCAGGACCACGCCCGCGACGACGTACAAGTAGCCGACCAGCTGCGTGGGGCTCGGCGTGACGATCGCCTCCAGCATCTCCGCGAACATCTCCGGCGCCAGGAGGCCGCCGAGGAAGAAGCAGGCCACGGGCGGCAGCGCCCCGAGCAGACTGCCCGCGGCCTTCTGATAGGCGATCTGCGGAGTGGACATCGGGAGCATGGCGAGGGCGGGGAGGGTCCGCCAGCGGATCTCCTCGCGAAACGTCCGCCCCGCGACGAACGCCAGCTCCAGGGCGAACAGCGGCCCCGCCACCCCCAAGAGAAACCGCCCCGCCCACTTCATCGGCTCCGACCACGAGGTGCTGATTAGCTCCATTGTCAGGACGCTGACTCCGACGGCGAATGCGACCAGGAAGAGCTGGACGAACCACATCCACGGTCCGCCGACGAGGAAGTAGAAGTCCTTCCAGGCGAGCGGAAAGCGCCAGACGGGTGCGTGCCCCCGTCTTCGCCGCATGACGCCGGCCCGAGCCGGCGCCCCGCCACCCGGGTTCCGCTCCTCGCGGTTGGCCGGGCCGAAGCACGCCCACGCCAGACCGAAGAAGACCACGCCCCCGACGAGGTTGGAGATCACCTGGTAGCCCGCCACGCCGCCTTGGTAGCCGACGGTCAGGATCTCCCTCAGGTGGTTGAACGCCGACGCCGCCCGCCACCGCTCGCAGACGTTCCGGATGCCCGTCACGATCCAATGGCCCTGACCGAGATCCGAGACCAGGCTCTGGGCGACGGTGAGCCCGAGGATCGGCCCGAGGAAAAAGAGCAGGAGGAGCACGCCCGTCAGCGTCGTGGCGGCACGCGTGGTCGACGCGACCACCGAGCACCACAGCGCCACGCTCGTCAGGAAGAAGAAGTGGGCGGCGAGCGTGCAGTAGGTGGCGAGGATCTGGTCGAGGGAGATCCCCCCGAGCGGGATCGCGAGGATGGCGAAGGGAATCTGGAGCGCGAGCAGAAACAGCGCCGCGAGCAGCCGGCTCGTGGACTTGCCCAGCAGGATGGACACCGGGCTCATCCCGGTGAGCAAGAGGAGGCTCAGCGTCCGCTGGTCCTTCTCCTCCGCGATCACCGCGGCGAAGTAGCTGAGGACCACGCCCGTGATGAAGAAGAAGGTGATGTAGGCCGTGGTGGAGAAGAACCAGCGGCCGGGAGCGCCGAGCTGACCCACGGCCTGGTGGCCGACGATGAGCCCCAAGAACACCGCAAAGACGAGGGCACCCCGCAAGGCGTAAGTGCTCGCGGCGCGGCTGTCCACCCGGAGCGTGCGGGCGAGCGGGATGAGGGCGGTCGCTTTCATCAGCCGACGTCCAACTCCATCCAAGTTCACGTCACGCGACGGGCCGCATGTTTGCTTCCCGCCACGGCGCGATTACTCGGCGGCGAGCGCACGGAGGCGGGGACCGATCAGAAGATGCAGGAAGCTCGACAGCACGAGCACACAGCCCGTCAGAAACGCAAAGCCGATGATCGTTTCGCCGCTTCGGCTCGGTCCGGATACCAGCATCATCACCATGACCCCGGCCACCATGTACTGCCCGACGAAGACCCCCGCAAGCGAGACGAGGAGCGCCCCGTGCCGCATCCACAGCGAGAGAAACGCGGAGAGGTGGATCGCGAGGAGGACGCCCGCAACCGCATACGCGAAAATCGCGAGGACCTCCCCCTCGCTGCCGAATACATCGTCGAGTATCTCCGCGAACGCATCGGGCGCCAGGAAGGCACCGACGGAGAACCAGACCACGGGGGGCAGGGCGCCGGGGAGGCTTCCGGCGACCTTCCGATAGGCGATCTGCGGGATAGACAGCGGAAGCATGGCGAGCCCGGGAAGCGTCCGCCAGCGGATCTCCTCGCCGAACACGCGCCCCGCGATGAACGCGAGCTCGAGGATGAGCAGCGGCACGGCCGACGCGAGCAGGAACCCGCCCGCCCATTGGAACGGCTCGAACCGGCCTCGGCCGAGCTCGTCCATCATCCAGGTGGTCAGGCCCACCGCGAACACGATCAGAAAGGACTGGACGACCCACATTCGCGGCCCGCCGACGAGGAACTGGAAGTCCTTCCAGATCAGCGGGGAGGGCCAGACCGCGGAAGGCTTGTGCCGCCGCGCCGTCTTTCCGGAAAGGGTCGGGCCCGCGGGCGCCGGGTTCTTCTCCTCCCGGTTGAACGGGCCGAAGCACGCCCAGGCGAGGCCGAACAGGGTGACGCCCCCGGCGGCGTTGGAGATCACCTGGAGGCCCGCCAGTGATCCGGTGAACCCGACCGAGAGGATCTCCCTGAGGCGGTTGAAGGCGGACGCACGCCGCCAGAGCTCGCACACGTCGCGTAGCGTGGTCACGACAAAGTGGCCGCGGGGGAGGACTCCGTCCGAGACCAGACCCGCGGCGAGGGCCTGGCCCAGAATGGGCCCGAGGAAGAAGAGCAGGAGGAGCACGCCCGTCAGCGTCGTGGCGACACGCGTGGTCGACGCGACCACCGAGCAGCACAGCGCCACGCTCGTCAGGAAGAAGAAGTGGGCGGGGAGCGTGCAGTAGGTCGCGAGGATCTGGTTCAGGGAGATGCCCCCGAGCGGGATGGCGAGGATGGCGAAGGGAATCTGCAGCGCAAGGAGAAAAAGCACCGCGAGCAGACGGCTCGTCGACTTGCCGAGGAGGATGGACACCGGGCTCATCCCCGTGAGCAAGAGCAGGCTGAGCGTGCGCTGGTCCTTCTCCTCCGCGATCACCGCCGCGAAGTAGCTGAGGGCCATCGCGGTGATGAAGAAGAAGGTGATGTACGCCGTAGCGGAGAAGAACCAGCGGCCGGGGGCGCCGAGCCGGCCGACGGACTCGCGGCCGAGGATCAGGCCCAGGAAGACCGCCAGGAGGAGACCGCCCCGCAGGAGATACGTCCCCGCGGAACGGGCGTCCACCCGGAGGCTGCGTGCGAGCGGGATGAGGGCGCGAGCGCTCATCGCGGAGGACAACCGGGTCAAAGCGGGTCTGCGAAATCCGCCCACTCGTCCGCGGGTCGTGGGGACGCCCTTACGACGGGACGCCCGGCTCCGTCAGGTCCATGAACACGTCGTCGAGGCCCCGCTCGTCCTCGCCGAAGGCCGTCACCTCCGCCCCGGCCTCGAGGGCGGCACGGAGGACGTCCCGCGTGCCCGCCCGCTGGGGGTCGACGGCGACGAGGTAGCGGGCCTCCCCGTCGCCGTCGGAGACCTCGCGCACGCCGTCGACCCGGCGGAGGGCCTCCTCCACCGCCGGCTGTCGCTCGCGGAGCTGGAGGAAGTAGCGCTGCACCTGTCCCTCCT
>CAZQQP010000008.1:18840-34133 GCA_964595475.1 uncultured Planctomycetaceae bacterium
CCGCGAGCAGATCCCGCTTCGGCCCGCTGTAGCGGATGGTCCCCCGGTCGATGATCGTGAAGCTGTCGCACAGCGTCGCGAGCTCGCTGAGGATGTGGGAGCTGATGAAGATGGTCTTCCCCATCCGCGAGAGCGTGCGGAAGATCTCCATCAGCTCGATCCTCGCCCGCGGGTCCAGGCCGCTCGCGGGCTCGTCGAGGAGGAGGAGCTCGGGATCGTGGACCAGGACCCGCGCGAGGCTCAGCCGCTGCTGCATGCCGCGGGAGAGGCCCTTGATCAGGTCCGTCCGCCGGCCGTCCATGTCCGTCAGCGACAGCGTGTCGTCGACGGTCTTCCTCCGCTCCGCGAGGGTGAGGCCGTACGCCGCCGCGAAGAAATCGAGATACTCCTCCACGGTCATCTGGCGGTAGAGACCCAGGTCGTCGGGCATGAACCCGATGCGGCGGCGGAGCGACTTCGGGTTGCGTGTCACGGGCGTGCCGAACAGATGAACCTCTCCCTCCTGCGGACGGAGCAAGGTGGCGAGGATCTTCAGCGCCGTCGTCTTCCCGGCGCCGTTGGGCCCGACGAAGCCGTGGATGGAGCCCGGGTGCACCTGGAAGGTCACGCCCCGGAGCGCCGTCTGGGTCTTGAACGCGTAGACGAGGTTCCGCACGTCGATGACGGGTGTCGGCTCATCGGCCATCGGGGCCTCCTCCCGTGGGCAGGCGGAGCTTCACATGGTACAGCACGCGGCCCTCTTCCCCTTGGAACGCGGAGGTGCGGATGCCGAAGCCGTCGGGCAGCGGGGCGTAGAGGAGCAGCTCCGCCGTCTCACGGCCCGTGCGAGACGCGCCGTCGCGGACGACCCGCCGGGCGGCGGGGCGGAAAAGGCTGTCGAGGATCGCCTCGGGCGACCGATCGGTCGGCTCGGACCTCGCAAAGGACCTCTCCGGGCCGGAGGGAGCCATCGGGGAGCCCTCCGTGACGAGACGGCGCTCCTTCACCTCCATCGGGTAGATCTCCCCGCGATAGGCGACGCAGGCGTCGGTGACCGCGGAGAGAAGCGAGGCGTCGCACGAGACGACGAGGCCGCTCGCCTCGCCGGTCCACTCGGCCACTTCCGGGTCGAGGGACGGGCCCTGCATGCGTCCGCTGTGGATGACGCCCCGCTGGGAGAAGCGGGGGATGGCGACGTCGAAGCGGCCCCGCTTCCCCGAGACGATCCGGCCGGAGACGGACTCCACCACCTGTCCCGTGCTGAAGAGGTGGCCGCTGCCGGGATACGTGATGCGGTATTGCCCCCCGCGGGTGACGAAGAGGTTGGACCAGCGCTTCACGTGATAGACGCCGTCGCCCACGGGACGGGCGTGGGCGAGGGTGTGGACGGAGGCCTCCTCGCCGTAGCCTCGCTGGCCGATCTGGTAGTACAGCACGCCGAACACGGCGACGAGGACGAAGAGCAGCGCCATGGACAGACGCCAGTCGAGCCACTTTCGGCTGAGGAGAAAGTGGCCGGGGCCGACCAGGAGGATGTAGACCACAGCCAGTGCGTAGATGGCCGCCCAGTTGTGCTCGGGTTGGACCGCCTGCTTGAGCTTGCTGAGGACATCCCGGGCGAACCCGGAGGGCGAGGAGGAGCTCGCCGGCTCCGGGGGGCCTGAAGGACCTTGGTCCGTGGGCGTCGGAGGACCGAGGTCCTCCGCGGTCATCTCGCTCAGCGAGCGGTCGTGGCGGACCACGCGTCCGGCGCCGACGCGGGCGACCGCGGGCTCCGCGTCCCCCGCGTCGCCGCTCGACCGCTCGCCCACGGCGACGGTCCCCTTGCCACGGAGCACCTTCCACTCACCGGAGAGCTCCGGCCACTTCCCGGTCGGCCCCCGCACGAGGTGCAAGGTGCCCCCGCCGCGGACCCAGTCGAGCAGGGCCCGCCGACGCGGCCCCTCCCAGCTCGGCACGTGGTCGAGGACCACGCCGTGGAGCCCCTCCGTCCCCGTCACGGAGGGCGGGAACGCCCGCTCGGGATAACGTTCGATCCCGCCTCCCGCGGCTCGAAGGCCGCCGGAAGGCGACAGCGCCACGGTCGCGGGTGGGCCCGTGTCGGGCGCCTTCAGCGACCGCTGCTGGTCCGACCCGTCTCCCCACCGAAGCGACCAGCGTCCCGGCGACGCCCGGACATACGGGTGGAACAGCACCCACCGGCTCGACCCCTGCGTGAGGTAGCACGGCTCGACCAGCTTCGCGCCGACGCGGTCGCCCACGCCCGTCGTCCGATGGAGGACCACCGCCCCCTCGAACGGCTTCGCGGACCGGTTGACCACGCGCACCGCCAGCGGGTTGAACGCCTCCGGCACGACGCGGCCGTGGAAGTTCCAGATCACCCGCTCCACCTGCACGGACAGGCCGACCGACGGGAGGCCGACCCAGAAGAGAAGCGCCGCGCCCGCGAGGACCAGGTTGCGGCGAGCCCGTCCACGCTCTTCCTCGTCCCGCCTGATCGTGTGCATGGCCACCCCACTCATAGCCCGCCCGTCCCGGCAGAAAGCCCCAGTTTCCTTCGCGGACGGCGTTCTGCCAAGAGGCCCGTCAAGTGTTCCCATCCTTCGTAGCCAACTTCTTCGCGTCACGGCGGCCGCCCGCCGCCTCGCCGCTTGCTCGACGAGCTCCTTGCTGAGCAGCGGGAGGGTCAGCCGTCGCCCGACGGCGCCCACTCGTGTTGTCACGGAGTCGCGAAGGCGCAAGACGCTGCCCCATGTGTCGTCAACGGCCCGCACACTTCCCGACGAGCTTCCTCTCACGGCGTCGGCCCCCCGCTCGGCCGAGCCGCTCGTCCGCGTGGCGGAGCGACGCCACGAAGAGGCCGACGGCGCACACCGCGTAAGCCAGGAAATTGGCCGAGACCACCCACCAGCCCGATGGGAACGTCTCAACGAGCTGGCCGGCCGCGGTGAGCACCGGCACGGTCGCGGGGCTGAGGAGCGTCACATAGGCGAGGCCCAGCGAGGGGCCGTGCGGAGAAGCTCGGGAGCTCCACGGCACCCGGTCGAAAAAGAGCTCGCCCAGGAAAAAGCCCGCGACGATCGGGAGGACCCCCCACGCGACGAGGCCGCCGACCGATCCGACGAGCGAGCGCGTCGTGGTTCGCGAGCGAAGGCCGACCCGGAAGGAGAAGCCGGCCGCGAGCGGGAGGTACACCGCGGCCGACAAGAGAAAGACGACGAGCCTCGCGAAGAGCGGGAGACGTTGGTCGTGGAACCACCTTGTCTCCGCGGCGGCGGTCATGAACCACGCGTCGAGGAGGGCCAGCGTCGCGAGGGGGACCGCCACGACCGCCACCCACCGACCGACACGAACCATCTTCTCCAGGAGGATCCGCCGGCCGTACAAGGGCGTCGTGAGAAGCACGTCGAGGGTCTGATGGGAGCGCTCGGAAGCGACCGCCGCCGCGCCGGTGGCGGTGACGACCAAGAGCGCGACCGGCGCCGCCACGGCGAAGATCGGCATGAGGGTGTATTCCAGGGCGTACGGGTTGTCCGTCCCCATGGCCGCGGCGACGGCCAGAACCACGACCGCCGCTTCCAGGAGCAGGAGGACGCGGACGACGTGGCGGCCGGAGCCGACCACGCCGCGGCGAAGCTCCCGCCAGGCGACGGGGCGGACGACGGGGCCCGACTTCGCCTTGGCGAGGACGACACCGCCGAAGAAGCGATTGGCCCGGTCGAGGACGCGGTCGACGGCCTGGAACACGCGGCGCATGGGATTCCCGCCCACCAAGGCCATCCGGCGGACGAGGAAGAGCCTCGCGAAGAGGAGGAAGATCCCCGCCGTCAGGGCCACGGGCCACATCGGCGCCGGCGGGTTGGGCTGGAAATGCATCGGCGGGAAATGGGCCATGACCACCTCGGTCCACCGGTACGCTGGCAGCCCCACGAACCAGCCGAGCTCCCGGCACATGCCCACGAAGAGCGGCGGCCCGAAATACACGACGAGGCCGATCAGATAACAGCCCACCACCGCACCCGCCGTCGTCGCGAAGTAGGCGGAGCACGCCGTCGCCAACGCACAGACCTGCACGCAGGTGAGGACGAGGAGATAAGCCGTCTCCCACGCCCGCCCCATCGTCACCCCGCCCATCGCGTAGGCGACGGCCATCAGCGGCAGCGACAGCAAGAGAAAGTACAGCGCCGGAAGGAGGCGCCCCAGGTACTTTTCCAGGAGGATGGTGGTGGGCCGAAGACCCGTGAGGAGAAGCAGCGACAGCGAGCGACGCTCCTTCTCGTGCGTGAGACACCCCGCCGCCATCGCGGGGAGGAACACATAGATGCCCGCGAGCTCCAAGCCGACGAGGAGCTCGAAGAGAGCTTCCCCTTCCCCGAGCGCTCTCGAAGGATCCACGACGGCGACGGCGGCGTCGTAGAAGTGGGCCCCGCCGAAGCCGAGAAGCAGCGTCGCGAAGAGAACACGGAGCAGGTAGGTCCGTCGCCTCGCCGCCTGTTCGACGAGCTCCTTGGCGAGGAGGGTGAGAGTCAGGCGGTGTCGGATGGCGCTCGTTCGCATGGTTCCCCGGCGATGCCCGTCCTCGGGGGCCGTTCCGTGGTCGGCCGCTCCGATGGAGCGCCCCCTCCCACGAGGGCAATGCGACGACCCCTCGCGGATCTCACGCAAGCGAGGACGCTCGCCTACGCGGTCTTCCCTTCCGTCAGCTTCATGAACGCGGTCTCCATGTCCATCGCCTCGGGTTGGAACAGACGCACGCGGCCGCCGAGGGCGAGGATCTTCTCGAGCAGCGCTTCCGGCGGAAGCTCCTCCTGACGGATGTGGACCGCGTAGCGGTCGATCTGCTCCTCGACGGAGGTGACGCCGTCCACCTCGCGGAGCCGGTCCGGGAGGCCGTCGGGGCTGTTGGCGAGCTGGACGTGGACCACCTGCTGCAGGCCGAGGCGGCGGTAGATGGACGTCAGCGAGCCCTGGGCGACGAGCTCGCCCGCCTCCACGATGCCGATGGAGGTGCAGAGCTGGGCGAGCTCGTGGAGGATGTGGCTGGAGATGAGGATGGTCTTGCCCATGTCCTTCATCGCCTTCAGCAGCTCGCGGATCTCGATGCGCGCCCGCGGGTCCAGGCCGCTGGCGGGCTCGTCGAGGATGAGGAAGTCGGGGTCGTGAAGGAGAACACGCGCCAGGCCGAGACGCTGCTTCATGCCGCGGGAGAGGGCCTCCACCATGGCGCCCTGCTTGTCCGTGAGGTCGGTCAGCTCCAGCACATCCTTGACCGTGCGATCCCGCCGCGAGGGGTCGAGGCGGTACGCCGCCGCGAAGAAGTGGAGGTAGTCGCTGACCGTCAGGTCCTCGTAGACGCCGAACTGCTCGGGCATGTAGCCGATGCGACGGCGGATCGCGTACGGATCCTTCTGCACGTCCACACCGTCGATCCGCGCGGTACCTCGGGCCGGCTGCTGGAGCGTGGCGAGGACGCGGAGGGTGGATGTCTTCCCGGCGCCGTTGGGCCCGATGAAGCCGAACACCTCGCCGCGGGGGATCTCGAAGGTGATGCCGCGGACCGCGTCGAACTTGCGGTAGCGGACCCAGAGGTTCTCGATCTCGACGAAGGCCATGGCGTCGCTCCGTGGCTTCGGCGGCGCTTCGCCGACGCGGCCCGGCCCACGCCGGGCCGTTCCGCGTCGGGGAGGGCGCCCGCCCGGACCGTCGGAAGCAGCGAGCCCGGAGGGCTCGGCGCGATACCTCAACGCGGCTCCGCCCGGTAGAGCCGCCGGTGGACCGTCCAGCCGTCGTCGCGGCGGGTGATCCGGACGAGAAGCCACTGGCGTGGGTCCGTCGGGTCCAAAAGGGCGAGGTCCTCGAGGCTCGCGCCGCCGGTGGGTGCGACCTGCGAGACGACGGAAAAGAGGCCCTTTTGGACGCGGACGCACGCCTGGACCACCGGGGAGCGCAATCGGGCGGCGACGTCGAGGGTGTCGCCGGGCTGGGACCCCTCGGCCACCAGCGCCATGCCGCTGCCCCGCTTGAGGACCCGTCCCCGCGGGCCGTGGACGAGGAGCACCGTCGCGGCGGGCCGGTCCGCGGTGACCGCCTCCGCGGCACGCTGGCGACCCTCCTGCGTGCGGAGCTGCGACGGGGCGACCTTGTCCCAGCCGTCGCCGGGGTCGCCGGCCGGGGCGATCTCGAAGCGACGACGCCAAAGCGGCGACCACTGGTGAATGCTCTGCTCCAGTCGGTACTGGTCGGGGACGCGACCGTCGTAGGTGGGCGGCTTCCCGTCGGAGCGTCCGCGACGGCGACGGTGGCGCCGATGTTCGTGGAAACGCTCCACCGGGACCAGAAGTGCCTTCTCCGCGGAGGTGGACAGCCGTCGGGTTTCGCCCGTGAAGGACATCTCGATGTCCGACCGACGGAGCACCCGTCCGTCGCGGCCGACGTCGACGAAGCGGAGGGAGCGCTCGTAGTCCTTCCGCCCCATGTACGCGTTGGCGATCTGCATCATCCAGAGGGTGAACCCGACTGACAGGAGCGGGAGGAGGACCCAGGTGTACTTGCGTCGGTTCAACCAGCCGAGGAGGAAGTAGTCCACCGGGCCGATCGCGAGGATGAACAGCCCCAGGACGACGGCGACGAGGGCGAAGGGGACGACCTGGACCTGCTCGGGCATCAGCACGTCGGTCAGCGTGTCCCCCACGTCGACGGGTGTCCAGGAGTAGTCCGTCGCGGACCTTTCCTCCGGGCGACGACGGCTGAAGTCCTCCTCCTCCCGCTTGGGCGCGGGGCCGACGTGGTCCGGCCGCCATTGACGCCTCTCCAGCAGCGGGGAGCGCTGGCCGCGGCGGACCTTCCAGAGCGTCGCGGCGACCTTCCGCCACCGCCTGGCGTCCGGCGACGGCGGGCGGAAGACGACCGCCACGCGGCCGACGCCCGGGCGGAGGAGGAGGACGCCGTCGTCGGGTGGGCCGCTGCGGAGGGTCACCGCACCGTCGGGGCCGCGGACGAAGCGACGGTTCGCCGCCCATGCGTTGAGGAGGTCCAGATGGTGGGCCTCTACCGGGCTGCCGGGGAACACACAGACGCTTCCGCCGGCGAGGGCCCACTGCTCGAGCGCCTCCGCCGCCGGGCCGGAGAGGCGACGGAAGCCGCTCTTCCGGAGGACCAGGAGGTCGAACGCGGTGTGCTCCAGCGGGTCGCGGGGGAGGTCGTCCGGCGCGATCGAGACCAGCGGCGTGGTGAGCTTGCCCTGCTCGGTCGTCTTCGCCGTTTCGCTCTTTTCGGGTGCGTATCGGTCGAGGCGGAGGGCGCGGATGAGCTTGGCGGTCCGCGAGTCGGCGAGCCGCCGCTGGCCGCGGCGGACCACGCCCATCACCAGGCGGCGGCGGCCGGGGCCGGGCAGGCGGAGGGGGAAGGTGCCCAGCGTGTAGCGCTGCTCCTTCGTGACGAAGCGGAGGCGGCAGCGGGCGCGACCGAGAAAGGATCCGGCCGTGACCGGCGGGAGGAGCATGCGAAAGGTCTGCTCGCCCGTGGTCAGCGCCCGCGGACCGGTTCGCACCTTCATCACACGCCGGCCGCCCGATCGGAGGGTGAGGACCACCCGCCCCTCGAGGAGGCCGCTCCCCTGCCAATTCAGCCGGAGACGCATCGGTGTGGGGGCGCCGGTGCGTGTCTGGGAGCCGACGGGACGGAGGTCGCCGGTCAGCGATTCGGCCGACGCCGTCGCCGCGGTCGCGGCGAGGAGCACCGTGGCCGTCACGCCGAAAGCAACCGGCCTCCAGCCGCGGGCTCGGCTCACCGGCTCCCGCGACGTCGCCCCCCTGCTCGCCCGAGATACGCGTCCGCGTGCTTCAGACACCGCCACCGAGCATACCAGGTGACGGCTCCGCCGAGAAGGCAGTTGACGAGGATGCCGGCCCAAACGGACGCGCTGTGGAGCGGCTGCAGGAGGAGCCCGCCGGGGCTCAGGAGGCTGACGAGGTGGGTCGCCCCTCCGGGCGCCGGGAGCAGCGCCGCGGCAGTGGGCACGCCGGCCCAGAGCCCGACCACCAGCAGCGCCGCCGTCGCCGCCCGAAGCCGGGACGCCCGCCGGATGCCCACCCACGCGGAGACCCACGCCGCGAACGGCAGGCCGACGCCGATCGCCACCGCGACAGTGAGGACCCGGGCGAGAAGCGGAGCCGGACCGGGGACCACGACGATCGCAACGGCCCGGACGACCGCGACCGTCGCGATCGCGACGGCCCAGAGGCCCGCCCACCGCCACGCCCGGGCGAGCTTCTCCTCGAAAATGGCGTGGCCGGGCAGCGGGGTGGCGAGGAGGAGGTCGAGCGTGCCCGCGGTCCGTTCCGCCGCGACGGGCGTCGCCGCGGAGACGGAGACGGCGGCGACGGCGGCGAGCCACACCGCCGTCATCGCGTGGAGGGGCATCCCACCGCACGCCGCGAGGATCGCGCCGCCCGCGAGGGCGAGGCCGCATCGATTGACGTACCAGGCGAGGCCGAGGCGTCGGTTGTACAGCTCACGCCAGAGGACCGGCGTGTTCCCGAGCATCCGGGCCCGGTCGCCGACACCCGTCGGTCCCGCCGCCAGTCGCTCCTCCGGCCGTCGCGGCGCGTCGGGACGGCTCGCGGGCGTCAGCCGCAGCGGCTCCAAGGGGACGACGTGCCCCCTCGTCAGGCTCCAGCGAGCGCCCGCGAGACCGACGGCGGCGATCGCGACGCGGGCTGCCAGATCCGGCAACCAGGGGGCGCCTCCGAAGAGGCCGTCCGCGAGGCGGGGGGCGAGCCAGACCGGCAGCGCCGCGGCATACGCGACGGCGGTGGCGAGCCGTGTGGTCGGGGCGACGACGGAGGCCCAGAGGGTGAGCGAGGCGACCGCGACGGCGGAGGCGACGAGGGCGGCCGTGCGGCCTCCGAGCCCCACCGGGGTGACGCCGCCGAGGCCGTAGACGACGGCGGCGAGGGGGAGGCCGACCAGGAACAAGCTGAGGACGGGGGCGATCCGCCCGAGAAGCTTCTCCGCGAGGATCTGTCCCGCCGACAGCTCCGTGGTGAGAAGAACGGAGAGGGTCCTCCGCTCGCGCTCCGAGGCGACGGCGCCCGCCGCGTAGACGGGAACCAAGAGGGCGATGGCCGCTTCCGCCGCCGTGGCCAGCGCGTCCAAGAGCGCGTCGCCGGCGCCGAGGATCGTGACGTCTCGGCCGCCGCCCGCCGTCCGGTCGAAGAGCCAGAGCCCCGCGACGCCGAAGAGCGCCGCCCCCAGCGTGACCCGGAGGGCGTAAGTAGTCGGCCGCGCCGCCTGCTCGGTCAGCTCGCGGCGGAGCAGCGGAAGCTCCGGATGGAAGCGGGGCGTGTGCGGCATGGAGCGTGGGGCATAGGACACGGAGCCGGGAGCATGGAGCGCGGGACGGGTCGGGGCAAACGTTTCCTAGCGGTCGCGAGCGTGTGGGCGCGGGGTGTCCGCGGGGACAGGGGCCTTCGGGACCCCTCCCGCCGGGCTGTCCCGTCGCCCAATCTCGTTCCGCCCGAGCCGGTTCGTCACGGGCAAGCATCGCAGACGCTGCACCGGCGGCATCCCGTTGGGACTTGCCCGTGCCACCCATGCTGGAACGGGCGCACGGGTGGCACGGACAAGCGGAGTCCGCGACGCTTGTCCGTGGAGCTCGGCCGGATGACACACGTTCTAAGACACAGCCCGGTGGCAGGGGTGCTGGACGCCGGTCCCCTTTCTGCCCGCGTGGCAGGGCGCACACGCTCGTGACCGGCAGGAAACGTTTCGTTCGGCCGGCGGTCCGATCGGTCACGGCGGCGCTTGACCGGCGTCGCTCACGAGGAGTCGGCCCTCGAGCCGTGCCGACGGCGGTGACTCACGTGTCGCTGGACCGCCTGGTGGCCCGTCCGAGATACCAGTCGGCGTGTCGCAGGCAGTAGCGACGGGTGTGCCAGAGAAGGCCGCCGGAACAGACGCCGTCCAAAGGTATCGCGACCCACGGAGGCAGCAGCGGGGAGTGGTCCGCGAGGAGAAAGAGCCCGCCCGGGCTCAGGAAATGGAGAACGTGGATCGGCGAGGCCGGCCCCGCCGGTGCAGATGCCACGAAGGCTGGGACGCCGGCCCCAAGCCCGACCGTTGCCAGCGACGCCGTGGTCGCTCGAAGCGGGGAAGCGGAGCGGAGGCCGATCCACATCGAGAGCCACGCCGCGAGGGGAAAGCCGACCCCGATCGCCACCGCGGTGGCAAGAGGCCACCAACCGACCTCGGTGAAGCGGAACGGGGTGGACTCGACAGCGAGCGGGCCGATCTCGACGACGTGGGCGCTGACGAGGGTCCAAGCGCCGACGGCGGAAGCGATCGTCACCGCCCAGATCAGACCCCACCGCCACGCTCGCGCCAGTTTCTCCCGGACGATCGCCCCGCCGCCCCGCGGTGTGGCGAGGAGAAGATCCAGGGTGCACGCAGCCCGCTCCGCCGCGACCGGCCTCGCGGCGGAGACGGAGACGATGGCCAGCCCTGCGAACCACATGACGACGATCAGCGCCGGCATGGCATGGACCAGCGTCCCGGCCGATCCGCCGAGGAGGATCGCCATGCCGAGCGCAATGTTGAACGCGACGCCGAGAGGCCGATTGGACACCTCCCGCCAGACGATGGGAGAGGTCCCGACCAAGCGAGATCGGTCGGGGACGCCGGTCGAGCCGACGCCGCCTTCGCCCTGCGGGACCGGCTGGGGAGCCGCCGACGGCGGGACGGTGGGATAGAGGATCGGTCGTTTCACCAAGGGTGGAGCGACGACGAAACAGGCGCAGGTAAAAAACACGATCAAAAACACGATCGGGGACGCCGCGACCCATCCACCAAGATCGTGCGCCAGCAGCAGCGGCACGTGGAACGCCCACAGCGGAAGCGCCATGCCGTAGGCGCCCATCGTCGCCGTCCGCGTGGTCTCCGAAAGGGCCGAGATCATGACCGTAACGACCGCGATCTCGAAACAAGTGAGGACGTGAAGACCCACCTGGGTCCAGAGGTGTGCCGGCGTGACGCCCCCGATGCTGTAGGCCACCGCCGCGAGCGGCATCGCGAGAAAGAAAAAGGTCAGGACCGGAAGGGCCCGCGCCACGGCCTTCTCCGCCACGATCCGCGCCGGCGACAGCGGGGTGGTCAGGAGGAGGGGCAGGGTCCCCCGCTCCCGCTCCGAAGCGATCGCGCCGGCCGCGATCGCGGGAAGGACCAGGAAGATCGCCGCCTGCTCGGCCATGGTCAGGAGACCGAGAAGGACGTCCCCGTCTCCTCGCAGAGAGCTGAGCTCGGATCCGCGGCCCGCCAGCCAAGCCATAGACAGCCCGAAGACCCCCGCGGCGAACGCGACGCGGAGCAGATAGATGCGCCGCTGGGACGCCTGCGCGATCAGCTCGCGGCGGAGGATCGGCAGATCCGCAATGACGCTCGAGACACGAGGCATGGAGCCTGGCGCCTGCGGCACGGGGCACGGGGCATGGAGCTTGGAGCCTGGAGTCCATCCTCGCAAACGATCTCAGCGGGGCGCGGGCATCAACGCCCGTTCCCGTTGACGGGACAGCGCTTGGGTGGCACGGACAAGCCCGTCCGCGGGCTTGTCCGTGCTGTCAGTCAGCCCGGTCCTCGTCCGCTCCACGCCGGCGACCTTGACATGGCGCACTCCGGCTCCGAGCCCCATGCCCCAAGCTCCATGCCCCGACCCCCCTCCTTACCTCCCGGGTCGGCGGTGGAAGAACCACCACTCGACCAGGAGGACCGCGAGGGCGGCAAGCGCGACGTAGGGCCAGAGGGCGCGGTCCACCGCGACCGTCTCGTCCGAGGCCTCCTCCGTCGTCTGCTCGTCGAACTCGATGGACTCCACGGAGGCGAGCTTCGTCTCCCGCGAGGAGAGGAGGCTCGCGGAGCGGCGAGCGCGGAGGTCCCCGTCGGCGGAGATGCGATAGCGGCCCACCTTGGGCGCGGCGACGGCGTCGAGGCGGCCGTCCGAGGTGGCCGTCGCCTCGGCGGTGTGGCCGGCGGGACCCTCCACGCGATACGTGCGGTTCGCCTCCACCGAGATGGGCGGGAGCGTGCCCGTGCGGTCGGCCTGGATCTGGTCGAGGCCCGCCACGCGGGAGGCGATGCCCACGGCGTTGCGGACGAGGATGGGAAAGCCCACGCGATACGGAAGCGTCGAGCGGTCCGTGTGGAACAGCAGCGCGAAGTGGCGGCGGCCGTCCTCCTTCTTCGCGACGATGAGCGGGCCGTGTTCCCCCTCGGCGAGGACGCGATAGCCGCGGGCCTCGAAGGAGCTTCGCGTGGTCTTGGCGTCGGTCTTCGGCCGGTCGAGGATCACCACCTGCGCGAGGCGGATGTGGCGAAGGAGCGGCGAGGAGCGACGCCAGTCCACCACGCGTGTGCCGCCGTCGGTGACGGTGACGAGCTCCTGGAGCGGCGACGGGACCACGCCGACGGTGAGGCGTACCGGCGCGTCGGGTGCGCTTCCGGGCTTGTCCGTGATGACGAGGTCGTAGGCGTCGGGTGTGTCGGCGTCGGAGGACGGGTGGAGGGCGACGCTCGACATCGCCGCGAGCGCCTTGCGATACGTGGTCAGCGTTTTCGGCGCCCACACGCGGACCGGCCGCGGCTTGGGCAGGTGGAGGTGGGCGACGTCGTCGGAGCCCATCGCGTCGTCGGACGGCGGGTCGACGCGGACCGTCACGTCCGTGGCGTCCGACGGGTCGATGCGGAAGAGGATGCGCTCGGAGCCGCCGCCGGAGAGGGTCACGCTCGTCGTGTCGACCGTCTTGTCTTGCCGGCGAAGCGTCACCTCGGCGTCGCCGCCGCCGTCCTCCGACGCCGCGAGACGGGCGAAGATCGCCCACGACGTGCCCTCCCGCTTCGCCCGGAGGGCCGTGATCCCCACGTTGGGCCCGCCCGGCGGGAGGCGGAGGTAGCGGATGCGGAAGGGGAGCTTGAAGTCCGTCTTCTTGGGGAAGTTTCCGTCGGAGAGGAGGACGGCACGGTCGAAGCCCTGGCTGCGGCCGATGACGCGGGCGGTGCGGAGGGCCGGCTCCAGCTCGCTCGGGACCTCGCGGACGGGGAGGCGCTCCAACGCCCGGCGGAGCACGCTCTTGTCGCTGGTGAAGCCGGTCAGCCGCTCCGCGCCGTCGGAGAAGGCGATCAGCGCCACCTCCTCCTGCGTGGTCATGCCGTCGATCAGACGGCGCACGCGTGCCTTGGCCGCCGCCAGCCGCGATCGGCCGTCCGGGCCGTCCGCCGCCATGCTCGCGGAGCGGTCGACGAGGATGGCGTGGCGCTGGGCCGCCTCGCCGCCGGCACGGAGATACGGCTGCATGGCCGCGAGGACGAGGAGGGTGAGGAGGAGGAGCTGGAGCCAGAGGAGGAGGTTTCGCTTGAATCGGCGGAAGGGGCTGTTCACCCGCGGGTCCTCCATCACCTGCTGCCAGAGGGCCAGCGAGGAGATGCGCACCCGCTGACGCTTGAGCTTGAGGAAGTAGAAGAGGATCACGGGCAGGAGGAGGAGGAAGAGCCACGCCGCGGTCAGCGATTGGAAGCCGGGCCAGCTCATCGGACCCACCCCCTCCGCCGCAGGTGATCCAGGACGAGGCGGTCGACGGGCGTGCCGCTGCTGACGGGGAGGAAGCGGCCGCTCCGCTGCTGACAGAGCGACGCGATGCGGTTCTGCCAGGCCCGGCGGTGCTCGTGGTAGATGTCCAGGAGATCGCCCGTCGCCGAGACGTCGAGGTGCTCCGCCGTCTCCGCGTCCTCGAAGCGGACGTCGCCGGTGAGCTCCGGGTCGAGCTCCGTCGGGCTGAGGACCTGGACCGCGAACGTCTCCAGCCCGCCGCTCAGCAGGCCGTTGAGCGGGCGGCGGAGGTCGCCGAACGTGAGGAAGTCCGAGAGGACCACCGCGACGCCGCGGCCGCGGTGGCTGCGGAGGAACGCCTCCACGGACTGCTCAACGGGCTGGTCGCCGCCCGGTTCCACGTCCTCGATGAAGCGGAGGAGCTTCTCCCGGCTCGCCCGGCCCGACGACGGACGCAGCGCCGCCGGGCGGTCGCCGCGGCGGTTGCAGACGTAGGCGGAGACCCGCTCGCCGCCGGCGAGGCCCATCACGCCGAAGGCGGCGGCGAGGGCCTTCGCGTGGTCGAGCTTGCCCTCCAAGCCCATGGACGCGGACGCGTCGATGAGGAGGGCGAGGTGACGCACCTGCTCGTCGTGGTAGATCTTGACGTAGGGGCGGCCGAGGCGGGCGAAGAGGTTCCAGTCGATGAAGCGGGTGTCGTCGCCTTCCACGTAGTCGCGGAAGTCCGCGAACTCGATGCTGAGGCCGCCCTTCCCCGCAAGGTGCTCGCCGTGGCTGCGGCTGTTGAACCGGCCGAAGGGGTTGATCCGCAGCCGCTCGGCGTGGGCGAGCAGCCGGTTGCTCAGCAGCGGCGTCAACCGGGATTCCGTCTCCGCCATCGTGGCCAGCTCCATCTTGACCCACCCGTCCTCAGGCACACCGACCTCGGTCGAGCCGCTCCCTCACGGTCGCGGCTCCCGGTCGCCACCCGCGGGAGCCGCGACCGTGAGGGAGCGGATCAACGCGACCGGGAGGGAGCGGATCGACGTGACCGGGAGGGAGTGGATCGACGTGACCGGGAGGGAGTGGCTCGACGCGTCCCACGCCCCTCAACGGACCGGGAATGCCGCCCCCACCCAACGCCGTGCTCGCGGCTCCATGCTTCAACTCCACACTCCCGGCTCCGAGCCCCAGGCTCCGAGCCCTCACCCTTCCTCGGGCAGTGACTGCACCACGTCGCCGACGAGGTCCGGGACCCGGAGCCCCTCCGCCTGACCATCGTAGTTGAGGATCACGCGGTGCCCGAGGACCTCCGGGGCGAAGTAGCGCACGTCCTCGAAGGAGAGGTGGGGTCTTCCCATCGCCAGCGCCCGGACCCGCCCCGCCCGGACCAGCGCCTGGGCGGCCCGCGGGCTCGCCCCCCAGCGGACGTAGCGGCGGACCGCGTCCGTGGCGAACTCCGTCTCCGGGTGGGTCGCGAGGACAGCCCGGCACGCGAAGTCACGCACCGGGTCCGCCACCACCACCTTCTCCAGGCTGCCGCGGAGGGCGAGGATGCGTGAGCCGTCGAGGACGTTCCCCAGCTCCACGGGGCGGCGGAGGATGGTGCGGTTGACCACCTCGTTGAGGGCCGAGCGGTCGAGGGAGTGGACGTCCACCTTGAACAGGAAGCGGTCGAGCTGGGCCTCGGGCAGCGGGTAGGTCCCCTCCTGCTCGATGGGGTTCTGCGTCGCGAGGACGA
>CAZQQP010000008.1:34143-35203 GCA_964595475.1 uncultured Planctomycetaceae bacterium
GAGGTGGTACGTCTCACCCGCGGCCGTCACGGAGCCCTCCTGCATGGTCTCGAGGAGGGCGGACTGGGTCTTGGGCGTCGCCCGGTTGATCTCGTCGGCGAGGAGGAGCTGCGTGAAGATCGGGCCGGGGCGGAACTCGAAGCGGTAGCGGCCCTGCGGGTCCTGGGTCATCACGTTGGTCCCGATGATGTCCGCGGGCATGAGGTCGGGCGTGAACTGCACGCGGCGGAAGCGGAGGTCCAGCGTCTGGGACAGCGCCTTCACCAGCTCCGTCTTCCCGAGGCCGGGCACGCCCTCGAGGAGGACGTTGCCGCCGCAGAAGAGGGCGGTGAGGACCGCCTCCACCACCCGCTTCTGCCCGACGATCACCTCGGCGATCGCGTCGCGGACCTTCTTGAAGTCCTCCGCGAAGGCCTTCGCCTCCTCGCGGAGCCCGGCCTCGTCCGTCGTCTGGTCGTCGGCCATAGGTCTCCCTCACGTCTGGTGCGGCATGGGGCATGGAGCTTGGAGCTTGGGGCCTGGCCGGTCCGCCCCGGGCTCCATGCCCCCTACCGTGTACCATAGGCGGAGGAAGGATCCCAACGGGCATGGGCCGTACGGTTCCTGTCGATAAGAGATGCGAAATGAAGCTGAAGATCACGTACTGGCGGGAACCCGACAGAACGTACCTCGGGTACTTGAACGATGACTCGGATCACTGGACGCAGGGGACGGATCACGAGGATCTGAAGGAGCCCCTTCGCGATCTCTACCGCGAGTTCAGCGAGGATGACCTCCCCGGGATCCGGAGGGCGGACACCTTCCGCACGGGGCGAGGCCGGCCCTGCGGACGACCCGGAAAGGAGGGCAGTCCATGAGCGGTCAGGAAAACAGTCGACCGGACGCGCAATGTCAGCGGCCGACGCCCCATGCGGCGCCCGTGGCCGAGACGCTCCAGGCGCATGCGGACGAGCTGCGCGAGCGGTTCGGCGTCGCGTCGTTGGCGGTGTTCGGCTCGGCGAGCCGGGCGACGATGGGGGATGCCAGCGACGTCGATGTGCTGGTCCGGTTCACCGGCACC
>CAZQQP010000008.1:35213-36620 GCA_964595475.1 uncultured Planctomycetaceae bacterium
GAGCTTCGACGCGTACTTCGGGCTGAAGTTCTACCTCGAGGAGCTTCTCGGTCGGGATGTGGACCTGGCGACGGAGGCGATGGTCAAGCCGCAACTGCGGGCACGGATCGAGGACGAGCTGACGTATGTCGCGTGACCCCGCCCTCTACCTCGAAGACATGCTCGAGGCGTGCGACAAGCTGGGCCGGTATGTCGAGGGGATCACGCAGCAGCAGCTTGCCGAGGACGAGATGCGCATGGACGCGGTGGTCCGCAACATCGAGCTGATCGGCGAGGCCGCCGCGCAATTGCCCGGGGAAGTCCGCGCCCAGATCACGGGCGTGCCCTGGCGCGAGATGATCGGGATGCGAAATATCCTCGTGCATGTCTACTTCGGCATCGATCCGAACATCGTGTGGGAGGTGGCCACGGAAAAGGCACCGGATCTGGCGCGAGCGATCCGGGTGTACCTGAACCATCAGGAAGATTAGGGCGGACACGACACCCGCGCTCCTCCCGGACGGTTTTCCGCCGCAGAAGACGGCCACGATGCCGCCTCCACCACGCGCTTCTGCCCGACGATCACCTCGGCGATCGCGTCGCGGACCTTCTTGAACTCCCCCGCGAAGGCCTTCGCCTCCTCGCGGAGCTGGGCCTCCTCCGTCGTCTCCGTCTCGGCCATCGTCCACCCTTTCGTCAGCCGCCCGGAGTATAAACGAAGCGGGCAGCCGTCGCCCGCCGCTGCCACGCATCGTCGAGCCACCAACGGTCCCACTCCTTCTCCGACACCGACAGCCAGCGCCGTGGACGGGCCCGATCGAGCCCCGATCTCGGTCGGGGTCCGCGGACCGCGGCGCCGACATTCGCCGGACGCGGGGTCGGCGGAGAAAAAAACCGAACCCGGCGAGTGGACGACATCGAGGTCGAATGAAACGGCGTGACAGGGCTCGTTCGCCCGAGCATCGTCGCTGTGGCCCTGCGACAACGGCGCCGACACGCTCCGCCCTCCCAGCGCGAGCCGCTTGGAGCGTCGGCCGACGAGGTCGCCCGAGTCCAGGACGCTTCCGGCGCCGGATGTGAAGCGAAGGATGACCGCCTCCGCCGATCGAGGGGATCAGTGCTGTTCGCTCGCCTTTAGAAGTCGGATCAGAAATCTGTTCCGGGCGGTGCCCGGCAAGGGCAATAGGGCGTGACCGGTCGCCCGCTCAGCTAAGCGGCTAACGGCCAGGAGACCGACTCGAGTACGTCCTGATGCGGATAGAGACGCCGTCGCTCTTGATCGATCCGGTATTGCTGGAACGCATCCCACTGCTCGTTCACGAACGTGGTGCGTAGGTCGAGCATCGCCTGAGCGCCTTCGACCGTCCACCGCGTCCCCGCTCGCTCCATCCGATCCTTCACCACGTATCGGCATGCCCCTTCGATCAC
>CAZQQP010000009.1:0-31940 GCA_964595475.1 uncultured Planctomycetaceae bacterium
GTCGCTGACCGTCGACCAGATCTGGGTCAGTTCGACCGCGGAGGCGTCCGTCCCGGTCCACCACCATCACACAACGGGCGAGGAGGGCGAGCTCCTTGATCAGCACACCGAATCGCTCGCCGAACGCCCGGTCGCGGTAGTCGGAGAGGGTCTCGACGCGGTCCACGCCCGCGTTCCCGCACCAACGCTTCTGGGCGAAGGGAAGGTCCACGCTGATGGTCAGGACGTGGGCGTCCTCCGCGAGCTTCGCCGCCTCCTCGTTGAACCGACGCGTCTGGCCGTCGCACACGGGCGTATCGAGCGAGGGGACCACGGAGAGAATCCGGGGCCGGCCGCCGAAGTCGCCCAGCCGCTTTTCCGAAAGGTCGGTCCCGATCAGCGTGCAGTCCGGCGCGGGCTCGCCGACGTTCACCTCGTCGCCCACCAGCGTCAGGGGGGTTCCCTTGAAGGTGACGGCGCTCGGTCGTTCAGGCATGCGCGTTCTCCTCCTGGCGTGACGCCCACGTGCGTCAATAATCGAGATCCTCGGACGCCGCGATTGTACGAAGCCGTAAGGGGCCGGCCAGGCCCGCCGGTCGTCCGGTCCGACGCTCCCCGGGGCCGTCCGCCGGTGTCGGCGGGCCGCCTCCCCGACGCGCTGCGTGGAGACAGCGATGAAGTCCCTTCGTGAAGAGCTCTGGTTCCAGACGCGGACGCGCCGTGCCTTCTTGAACATCACCCCGAAGGTGGCGGACCTCGTCCGCCAAAGCGGGGTGCAGGAGGGTCTGTGCCTGGTCAACGCCATGCACATCACGGCCAGCGTCTACATCAACGACGACGAGGGAGGTCTGCTCGAGGACTACGAGGAGTGGCTGGAGTCGCTGGCGCCCCATGAGCCGATCTCCCGCTACCGCCACAACAACACGGGGGAGGACAACGGCGACGCCCATCTCAAGCGCCAGGTCATGGGCCGCGAGGTGGTCGTCGCGATCACGGGCGGCGAGCTGGATTTCGGCCCGTGGGAGCAGATCTTCTACGGCGAGTTCGACGGCGGCCGCCGGAAGCGGGTCCTCGTCAAGATCATCGGCGAGTGACCGGGTCGCTCGGGCCTCCCCCGACCCGCACGGACGGCCGGGCGGTCTCGCGGTCCGGGGCCGAGGGCACCCGCCGGCCGGCCGCCTCGCCGGCTCCTCCCCGCGACGCAGCGCGGCCGCCCGGGAATAATACCGGTTTGTACGGGCTTCCGGAGGCTCTATGGACCTCGACGACCACGTTTGTCTGTGCTTCGGGGTCTCGAAGCGGAAGATCGTCAAGCTCTGCCAGCGGGAGCGTCCCCGCCGGCCGAGCCAGATCTCCCTGAGCCTCCCTGCGGGGACGGGCTGTGGCTGGTGCATCCCCTTCCTGAAGCAGCTCCACGCCCAAGCCCTCGCGGGCGACCCGGACCCCGACCTGCCCTTCTCTCCGTCGGAGTACGCTCGACGCCGCGCGGCGTACCGGCGGACGGGCAAGCGGCCGTCCGACGACGCCGGCGGGGCGGAGTCCCCTGGCGGGCCGGGAGAATGAGGGCTTTTCTGGGGCCGTTCCAGTTGACACTCGGGCGTCCTCGGTTACACTTAGCGGTTTCCGCGGGCGGGGGCCGACTCCCACGAATACCAAGCGGAACACCCGGAACACGGGATTGGTCCGACCATCAGCAGGCGAGCGGCGATGGCCGATAACAAGATCCGAATCCGAATGGAAGCTTACGACCACCAGGCGTTGGACGCCTCCGCCCAGGAGATCGTCGGCAACGCCAAGCGGACCAATGTGCGTGTGTCCGGGCCGGTTCCCCTTCCCACTCGGGTGGAGAAGTACACGGTGCTTCGAAGCCCGCACGTGAACAAGAAGAGCCGGGAGCAGTTCGAGATCCGGACGCATAAGCGGATCATCGATATCTTCGACCCGAATGCCCGCACCGTGGAGGCGCTCAACCGCCTCGTCGTGCCGGCGGGCGTGTTCGTGAAAATCAAGGCATAAGCGAGTAAGCAGAAGCAAAGGGACGGGCCGGCTTCCGGGCCGTCCCTTCTTTTTGGTCGGCTCCGGTCGGCATGCGGAGGTGTCCGGAATGTCCTTGGCGTTGATGGGCCGAAAAGTGGGAATGACGCGGGTCTTCACCGAGGACGGCCGCAACGTGCCGGTCACGGTGGTGGCCGCGGGGCCGTGCTATGTGAGCCAGGTCAAGACCCCGCAGCGGGACGGCTACAGCGCCGTCCAGCTCGCGTTCGAGGACCTCAAGCCCCGCCGGTCCACCCAGCCGGAGATCGGTCACGACCTCGGGGCCGGCCTGAGCCCGAAGCGCTTCCACCAGGAGATGCGCCTGGAGGACGACGCGGTCGGCCAGTTCGAGGTGGGCCAGCGGATCGCAGTGGAGGACTTCAGCACCACCCGCTTCGTCGACGTGGTGGGGACCAGCAAGGGGCGAGGCTTCCAGGGCGGGATGAAGCGGCACAACTTCAAGGGCCAGCCCGACAGCCACGGCACGAAGCGGAGCCACCGCTCCTCGGGGGCGATCGCGGGCCACGCGATGGACCCCGGCGTGAGCGGCGGGCCGAAGAAGGGCAAGCGCATGCCCGGCCAGACGGGCAACGAGCGGGTGACGGAGCGAAACCTCGATCTCGTCGAGGTGGACCCCGCCAACGGCCTGCTTCTGATCCAGGGCCCGGTCCCCGGGCCGTCCGAGACGTTGCTGACCATCCGGCCCGCCAAGCGGCTGCGGAAGCGAAAAGCACGCTTGGCCGAAGAGGCGGCCGGCGAGCAAGAGGGCTGAGAAGGCGTGACCATGATCGAGGTGCCTGTTTACAACCGTGACGGGGAGTCGGTCGAGACCGTCGAGCTCGACGAGCGGCCGCTGGGCGGTCGCATCCGACCGCCTCTGCTCAAGCAGGCCTACGTGATGTACCACGCCAACCGCCGGCAGGGGTCGGCGAACACCCGGCCCCGCGACGAGAAGCGTGGCTCCAGCGCGAAGATGTACCGCCAGAAGGGCACGGGCCGGGCCCGCCACGGCCCCGTGCGGGCGCCCCAGATGCGGGGCGGCGGGGTCGCCTTCGCCAAGGACCCGAAGGACTGGCGCCAGAGGATGCCTAAGAAGATGCGGCGGCTCGCCACCCGCAACGCGTTGCTCGCGAAGGCGGTGGACGGCGAGATCAAGCTCGTCGACCGCTTCGGCGTCGACGGGCCGAAGACCAAGCAGTTCGTCTCGCTGGTGGAGGCGCTCCACATCGACCGCACCTGCCTCGCGGCGTTGCGGCCGGAGCAGCGGGAGGTCCTCCTCTCCGCCCGCAATGTTCCGGACGTGGAGCCTATCCGCATCGACGAGCTCAACGCGTACGCGCTGCTCTCGAACCGTTATCTCCTCGCGGAGAAGGACGCGCTGCTCGAGTGGCTCAACAATCAGCCCGCTTCCACGGGCTCGCAAGCGCAGGAGACGGCCTGATCATGGGATGGGACCCGACCCAGATCATCCGGAAGCCGCTGATCACGGAGAAGGGCACGGACCTCAGCCGGGGCGACCGGGCGAAGGGCAAGCCGATGAACTGGTATCAGTTCGAGGTGGACCGGCGGTCCAATAAGCACCAGATCCGCAAGGCGGTGGAGGAGCTGTACAACGTGCGGGTGGTGAATGTGAACACGCAGAACCACCGGACGAAGAGCGGGCGAACCCGCTTCGGGATCGTCAAGCCGCGGGTCTGGAAGAAGGCGTTGGTGGAGCTCCACCCGGAGGATCGGATCGAGCTGTTCTAGCAGCGGGACGCAGCCATGGCGGTGCGATTCTATAAGCCGACGACAGCGGGCCGGCGCCACGCGTCGGTGAACCTTCGCTCGGAGGTCACCAAGACCACGCCGGAGAAGCGCTTGCTCACGCCGCTGAGGAAGACGGCGGGGCGGAACAACCAGGGCAAGATCACCGCGGGCCACCGCGGCGGCGGCCACAAGCGGCGCTACCGGCGGATCGACTTCAAGCGGGCCAAGCTCGACCAGCCGGCACGCGTGGTGGGCATCGAGTACGACCCGAATCGGTCCGCCCACATTGGCCTGATCGAGTACGAGGACGGCACCCGGTCCTACATCCTCGCGCCGATCGGCCTGACCGACGGCATGGCCGTGGTCTCCAGCGACGGCGCCGTGGAGCCCTCCGTGGGCAACGCGATGCGGCTCGCGGACATCCCGGCCGGCCTGGAGATCCACAACATCGAGCTGGAGCCGGGGCGGGGCGGCCAGCTCTGCCGGGCGGCGGGGACCGCGGCCCGCCTGATGAACAAGGAGGGGAAGTGGGCCACGCTCGGCATGCCCAGCGGCGAGGTGCGGCAGGTCTTGCTCCGCTGCCGGGCGACGGTGGGTCGGGTCGGGAACACGGACCACCAGAACGTGGTGCTCGGGAAGGCGGGGCGTAAGCGTTGGCTGGGCATCCGCCCGACCACGCGAGGCGTGGCGATGAGCCACCACGCCCACCCGCTCGGCGGCGGCGAGGGGCGAAGCAAGGGCGGACGATCGCCCGTCTCGCCGACGGGTGTGCCCGCGAAGGGCGGCCGCACGCGCCATCGGCGGAAGAACTCGAACAAGCGGATCATCCGGCGACGCCGGACCGTCCGCTACGGCGTGCAGCGGCTGCCGAGGAAGTAGGACGCTTCTGGATAGACGGGATCCGGACCGATGCCACGAAGCCTGAAAAAAGGCCCGTTCGTAGACGAGAAGCTCTTCACGAAGGTGGAGAAGCTCAACGACGAGGGGCGGCGCGAGCCGATCCGGACGTGGGCGAGGCGGTGCACCATCGTCCCCGAGTTCATCGGCCACACCTTCCTCGTCCACAACGGCAAGACGTTCTTCCAGGTGTTCGTGACGGAGGACATGGTCGGGCACAAGCTCGGGGAGTTCAGCCCGACACGCATGTTCCGCGGCCACCGGAAGGGGAAGTGACCGGAGGGCTCCCATGGCCTATCGAGCCGCACACAAGTTTGCGCGGATCAGCCCGAGGAAGGCACGCCTGGTGGCGGACCTCATTCGCGGCCGTTCTTACGACGACGCGATGACCCAGCTCCAGGCGTCCAAGAAGCGAGCGGCCGCGCTGGTCCAGAAGGTGCTCGCGTCGGCCCGTGCGAACGCGGATCAGGCGGAAGCGGACGTGCGTCGCCTCTACGTCAGCGACGCGCGGGCGGACGAGGGGCCCACCCTCAAGCGGTTTCAGCCGAAGGACCGCGGGCGGGCCTTCCCGATCAACAAGCGAACGAGCCACATCCACGTGGCGGTGGACGAGAGCTGATTATGGGGCAGAAGACCCACCCATTCGGGTTCCGTGCCGGCATCACGGAGGCGCATCGGAGCCGCTGGTACGCGCCGAAGGAGCTGTTCGGCGACCTGCTCGTGGAGGACGAGCGGATCCGCCAGTTCTGCGACAAGCGGCTCAACCGCGAGCCGCCCTTCGCGGCGGTCAGCGACATCATCATCGAGCGCACCCGTGAGGAGCTGAAGGTCATCCTCAAGACGGCCCGCCCCGGTCTGGTCATCGGGCCGAAGGGCTCGGAGGTGGACCAGCTCACCCGCGATCTGCAGGACCTCACCGGGCGGAAGGTCTCCATCAACATCGTGGAGGTGCAGAACCCGGACATGGATCCGCAGCTCATCGCGGAGAACATCGCGGAGCAGCTCAAGAAGCGGGCGAGCTTCCGGCGCGTGCTCCGGATGCGCTCGGAGGGGGCGATGCAGGCGGGCGCGAAGGGGGTGAAGATCACGCTCTCCGGCCGCCTCGGCGGCTCGGAGATCGGCCGGCGCGAGACGGTGCGCTACGGCAAGATCCCGCTGCAGACCCTGCAGGCCAAGGTCGAGTACGGCTTCGCCGAGTCGTACACGACGGCCGGCTCCATCGGGGTCAAGGTCTGGATCTACCACGGCCTCTACGACGAGATGACCGAGTCCGAGCAGACGGAGTCGCGTGCGGCGGGGGCCCGCCCGAGGGCTCGCGGACGACACTGACGGCGAGGAGATCGACCCATGCCGAGGATGCCCAAGCGGGTAAAGCATCGGAAGCAGCAGCGCAGCCAGGTCCGCGGGAAGGCCACCCGGGGCAACTACATCGCCTACGGGGAGCACGGCATCCAGGCCCTCGAGAGCGCCTGGCTCTCCGCCCGCCAGATCGAGGCCGGGCGGATCGCGATCACGCACGCCATCCGGCGCGAGGGGAAGGTCTACGTCCGGGCCTTCCCGGACAAGCCGATCACGAAGAAGCCGCTGGAGACCCGGATGGGGAAGGGCAAGGCGGAGGTGGAATACTGGGCGGCGCCCATCAAGCCGGGACGCGTGCTGTACGAGATCTCCGGCGTCTCGGAGGACGTGGCACGCATGGCGCTCGGCCGGGTGGCCCAGAAGATGCCGGTTCGGACGCGGATGGTCTATCGCCGCCACGCGGCGTAGGTGAGGCATGAAGGCGAGCGAGGTTCACAACCTGTCGGACGAGGAGATCGACCTGGAGATCGGTCGGCGGCGACGGCAGCTGTACGACCTCCGGACCCAGGCGGTCACGGAGACCATCGAGGATCCGTCGCTGTTCAAGAAGCAGCGGCGGGACATCGCCCGGCTCCTGACGGAGAAGCGGCAGCGGGAGCTGAGGCGGCAGCGCAACGAGAGCTGATAGCGAGAGCCAACGATGAGCGACGGAACCGCAACGGAGGAGGGCACCGCGGGCCGGACGTCCCTGAAGGGGACCAAGGTCGGCAAGGTGGTCTCGGACAAGCGGGACAAGACCGTGAAGGTGGCGGTCAACTACTTCGAGCGCCACCCGAAGTACGGGAAGTTCGTCCGGAAGCGGTCGAGCTTCCACGTCCACGACCCCGACAACAGCGCGCGGATCGGAGACACGGTGGAGATCGCCCACTGTCGGCCGATCTCCAAGACGAAGGCCTGGCGGCTGTTTCGGATCGTCGAGACGGCCGCGGGCCGCGCCCACGACTGACTGGCGGGAGCGGATCATGCTTCAGGCGCAGAGCCGGGTCAACGTAGCGGACAACAGCGGCGCGAAGATCGCCGAGGTCATTCGCGTCCTCGGCGGCTCCACCGCCAGCGGCCAGCACAGCCGGCGAGCCGCCCGGCTCGGCGACCGGGTGATCGTGACGATCAAGCGGGCGCTGCCCGACGGCGAGGTGAAGGAGCACGAGGTGTGCACCGCCGTCATCGTCCGCACGGCCTATCCGATCCGACGGGAGGACGGAAGCTACGTGCGGTTCGACCGGAACGCGGCGGTCATGATCGACAAGGAGGGGAACCCGCGGGGCACACGCATCTTCGGTGCGGTGGCGAGAGAGCTGCGGGACCTGAACTACATGAAGATCATCTCCCTCGCCTCTGAAGTGGTCTAGCGCAGGCGAGGCGAGACGGACGCGGAGCAATCGTATGGCTCGGCACGTACGCGAAGGCGACTGGGTGACGGTGACGGCGGGCAACGACCGCGGCAAGCGGGGACGCATCCTCCGCGTGCTCTCCGAGGAGGACCGCGTGGTGGTAGAAGGGGTGAACCGGCGGAAGCGGCACGTGCGGCCGAGCCAACAGAATCCGCGGGGCGGGCGGCTGGATCAGGAGATGCCGATCCATATATCCAATGTCTCCCCGATCAGCCCGTCGACGGACCGGCCGACCCGCGTGCGGTTCGAGGAGGGGGCGGACGGCTCGAAGAAGCGGGTGGCCGTCCACGGCGGAGACACGCTCAGCGTCCTGAGGAAGTCGAAAGGCTGACCCGCGGCGGGCGGTCGCTCGCCCGCCGCGGCCGACGGAATCTCGTGATCCGTGGAAGGGCTCGTTCAAAGGACTCGGCAGCGATGGCACCGCGGAAGAAGCTGCAATACGAGAACGAGGTGGCCCCGAAGCTCCGAGAGGAGTTCGGCGTTCGGAACTGGTTCGCCCTGCCCCGGTTCGAGAAGATCGTGCTCAACGTGGGCGTGGGCAAGGAGATGGAGGGGCCGAGGCCGAAGCCTCACGTCCGGGACCAGGTGATCAAGGACCTCAGCGCCATCACGGGGCAGCGTCCGGTGATCGTCCGGGCGAGGAAGGCGGTCTCCAACTTTCGGGTCCGCCGGGGCTTCGAGTCCCACGCGAAGGTCACGCTCCGGCGGGACCGCATGTGGGAGTTCTTCGACCGGCTGATCAGCCTCGCCATCCCGAGGATCAAGGACTTCCGGGGGCTGCCCACCAACAGCTTCGACGGCCAGGGCAACTATTCCTTCGGGGTGGGGGAGCAGGGCATCTTTCCGGAAGTGAACATGGCGGAGGCCCAGTACATCCACGGGATGAACTTCAACTTCATCCTGCGGAACTCGGACCCGGCCAAGAGCCGGTTTCTCCTCCAGGAGCTCGGTGTGCCCTTCCGGCGGGAGCAGGCGGGGCCGACGCGCCGATAGCAGGGGTGAGCGTTCGGACGAGCAGGAGCCGACCATGGCGACGAAGGCGACCATCGAGAAAATGAAGAATCGGCAGCGCACGGTGGAAAAGTATTCCGACCTCCGCAGGCGGCTGAAGGAGCAAGGCGACTACGCCGGGCTTCAGCGTCTGCCGCGGGATGCGAGCCCGACCCGAGTGCGGCGGCTGTGCGCGCTGACGGGGCGTCCGCGGGGCGTGTTCCGGAAGCTGAAGATCTCCCGCATCAAGGTTCGCGATCTGGCGCTGCAGGGAAAGATCCCCGGCATGCGGAAGGCGAGCTGGTAAGCGATCACGGTCCGGCCGGAGCTCCGGCCGACCCCGGAGGAGTGCCCATGGCGTTGAACGATCCGATCGCGGATATGCTCACCCGCACCCGGAACGCGATCCGGGCCCGCCACGAGCGTGCCGTGGCGGCGCGGTCCAAGGTGTGCGAAGGGATCGCGCGGGTGCTGAAGGAGGAGGGGTTCGTGAACGACTACGACGTGATCGACGATGGGAAGCAGGGGCT
The DNA here is from genome assembly GCA_964595475.1 of uncultured Planctomycetaceae bacterium. Lineage (GTDB taxonomy): Bacteria > Planctomycetota > Phycisphaerae > Phycisphaerales > Zrk34 > CAZQQP01. Next base: position 8,930 of record CAZQQP010000009.1, read on the forward strand.
GATCCGTCTGGAGCTCAAGTACGGGCCCCACGGCGAGGACGTGATCCGGCGGATCGACCGGGTCTCCAAGCCGGGGCGGCGGATCTATCGCGGGGTGGACGGCCTTCCCCGTCCGCTGGAGGGGTTGGGCATCGGAATCGTCTCGACCTCGTCGGGGATCGTCTCGGATCGCCAGGCGCGGGAGAAGCGCGTCGGCGGCGAGGTCTTGTGCGTGGTGGAGTGAGCCAAGGATCGCACGATGAGCCGGATTGGTGAAAAGCCGGTGCAGGTGCCGGACGGCGTGGACTTCTCGGTCGAGGGCCGCCGCATTTCGGTGAGCGGCCCGAAGGGGAGTCTGTCCTACGAGCACCGTCTCGAGGTGGAGGTCTCCTGGGACACGTCCGAGCGGGCGGCGTGGGTGCGTCGCCACCGGGACGACCGCAAGTCGCGGGCGTACCACGGGCTGACCCGCTCGTTGATCCGCAACATGGTCCAAGGGGTCTCGCAGGGCTTCCAGCGGGATCTCGAGATCAACGGGGTGGGCTGGGGCGCCGAGAGCGACGGCAACCAGATCAGCCTGAGCATCGGCTTTGCGGACAAGCGTGTGCTCGGCATCCCCGAGGGGGTGGACGTGCAGGTCTCCGGGGGCAACCGGATCACGGTCAGCGGGCCGGACAAGCAGCAGGTGGGCCAGTTCGCCGCCCGCATCCGAGGTCAGCGGCCGCCGGAGCCGTACAACGCGAAGGGGATCAAGTACGCCGACGAGGAGATCGTGCAGAAGGAAGGCAAGGCGTTCGGCAGCCGATGACGCGGTAGATGATCGAGCAGCACGATGGATAGGAACAAGATCAATCGAGCCCGGCACGACCGACGCAAGCGTGGCCTCCGCAAGCGAGCCTTCGGGACGCGCGAGCGGCCACGCCTGTCCGTCTATCGGTCGAACAAGGCGACCTACGCTCAGCTCATCGACGACCACGCGGGCCACACGGTGGCCTTCGCCACGTCGCTGAAGCAGGAGCGGAGCGGAACCGTGGACGCCGCGAAGCGGGTCGGTCAGGAGCTCGCGGAGCGGGCCAAGGCCGCGGGCTTCGCGGCGGCGGCGTTCGACCGCAGCGGGTACAAGTATCACGGCCGGGTGAGGGCCGTCGCGGACGGCGCCCGGGAGAACGGACTCAAGTTCTAGGCCAGGGCCTCAGGTGGAGACGATGGCACAATCCGTGGAAGACACATCGAGCCTCGAGTCGACGACGCTGAGCATCTTCCGGACCTCCGCCACGGTGCGGGGCGGGCGGCGGTTCAGCTTCGGTGCCCTCGTGGTCGTCGGCGACCGCCACGCGCGGATCGGGCTGGGCTACGCGAAGGCGCCGAGCGTTCCGGCGGCGGTGGAGAAGGCCCAGAAGACGGCCAAGAAGCAGGTCCGGCGGGTGGCCGTGCAGGACGCGACCATTCCGCACGCCGTCATCGGCCGCTTCGAGACCGCGGAGGTCAAGATGCTCCCGGCGAGCCCCGGAACGGGTGTGATCGCGGGGGGCACGGTCCGCGGCATCCTGGAGATGGCCGGCGTTCGCGACTGTCTGACGAAGTCGTACGGCTCGACCAACGCCAAGAACCTCGCCAAGGCGGTGCTCAACGGACTCGAGAGCCTGCGGTCCAAGGAGTGGATCGAGCAGCTCCGGGGCGTCCGCATCGAGCCCACGCGTGTGGAGCGCATGGTCGAGAGCGGCCACGCGGCCGCGGCCGGCGAGGAGGGGGACAAGGCCGGCGGACGCGGCGGAACGGCGGTCGCCGCGGAGACGTCGGGGGAGTCGTCCGAAGGTGAGGGGAGCGAGGTCCCCGGAGCGGGTGAAGCGACCGACACGGGCCAGACCTCGGCGACGGAGGGGACAGCGGGGGAGAGCGGGCCGAGCGGGTCGGACGCTTCGCAGGGGAGCTCCTCCGAGGGCGGCGGCTCCGGCGAGCAGCAGGGGGGATGAGGCTCTAAGGGCGGGAAGGGCATTGTCTCGATGCTCGGTCAGGAAGCGTGAGCGACTGCCATGATGATTCACGAGATTACGGAAAAGGTGGGCCGGCGGAAGCGGGGCAAGCGCATCGGCCGCGGGCCGAGCTCGGCCAAGGGGAAGACCGCCGGCCGGGGGCACAAGGGGGCTCGCTCCCGCAGCGGGTGGTCCGGCTCCGTGCCGCCGGGCTTCGAGGGCGGTCAGATGCCCTTCTTCCGCCGCGTGCCCAAGCGGGGCTTCAGCAACGCCCGCTTCACGCAGCGGTACGCCGTGGTCAACGTCAAGGCCCTCGACGCCCGATTCGGTGAGGGGGCGGAAGTGGACTTCGACGCCCTTCGCCGGTCCGGCCTCGTGGGCAGCAGCCGCCTCCCCGTCAAGGTTCTCGGCGACGGCGAGCTGAACAAGCCCCTGACGGTGAAGGCCGCGGTCTTCTCCCGCAAGGCTCGGGAGAAAATCGAGGGCGCGGGCGGCCGATGCGAGGGGGTTGCCGAGAAGTAGCCGAGGCCCGCGTCGCCGTCGGCCGGCGGCCGCGGAAGAGCCGAGCGTCGTGGCGAAAGGGCGTGTATGCTCCGCGCTTTCATCAACGTCTGGAAGATCCCCGACCTCCGGTCGAAGCTCCTGTTTACCCTCGGGATGCTCGTGATCTACCGGATCGGCTTCTGGATCCCGCTGCCGGGGGTGAGCCAGGAGTCGCTCACGGAGTTCTTCAAGAACCAGGGGGGCGACGGCTCCGCGATCGGCCACTTCGCGCAGTTCGTGTCCATGTTCACGGGCGGGGCGCTCGGCCAGAGCACGCTCTTCGGCCTCGGGATCATGCCGTACATCTCGGCGGCCATTATCTTCCAGCTCCTGACCACTGTGGTCCCCACGTTCGAGCAGCTTCAGAAGGAAGGGCCGGGCGGCCGGCAGAAGATCCAGGAATACACGCGCTACGCGACGGTGGGCCTCTGCCTGATCCAGTCCGTGTTCTACCTGCAATTCTTCCGGAGCCAGGATCTGATCCACCCCGAGTTCTACTGGGACTACTCCCCGACGAACGCGTCGGTCTTCTGGGCGTGCGGCATATTCGGGATGACCACGGGGACGGTCATCCTGATGTGGCTCGGCGAGCAGATCGACAAGTACGGCATCGGGTCGGGTGCTTCGCTGATCATCACGGCGGGCATCCTCTCCCGCATCCCGAGCGCCATCAACCAGGCGGCGTCGACGCTGGCCGGCGCGCCGCTGAAGTGGCTGGCGCTCGCGGCGGCCTTCGTCGCGGTGGTCGCGGGGACCGTGCTCATCACCCAGGGCCAGCGTCGGATTCCGGTGCAGCAGGCGAAGCACACGCGGGGGCGGCGCGTCTACGGCGGCCAGCGGAGCTACCTGCCGCTGCGGGTCAACCACGGCGGGGTGATGCCCATCATCTTCGCGAGCTCGCTCATGATGTTCCCGTCCGTGATCTTCGGCTTCCTTGCCCAGGGCGACGCCGCCGGCGTGTTCGGGGCGTTGCAGCAGTGGTTCCGGCCGATGAAGGGCACGCTCTACATCTTCGTGTTCATCGGGATGATCTACTTCTTCGCGTACTTCTGGACCTCGGTCCAATTCCAGCCGAGGGAGATGGCGACCCAGCTCCGCGACCACGGCAGCTTCATCCCCGGCCTCCGTCCCGGTCCGCGGACCGCGGAGTATCTCGAGCGGGTGATGGAGCGGATCACGTACGTGGGCGGCGGCTTTCTGGCGGTGATCGCGGTGGTGCCGTCCGTGGTGAACATCTTCCTCGGCGTTCGTTACATGGTGGCGAGCTTCCTCGGCGGGACGGCGCTGCTGATCACGGTGAGCGTGATCCTCGATTTCGTCCAGCGCATCGAGGCGAACCTGGTGATGCGGAACTACCAGGGCTTTCTCGCGGATCCGAGCGGAAGCGGAAAGGGGCCACGCATCCGCGGTCCGGGCTCGCGATGATGGGTCGCATTGGTCGTCCGCCACCGGACCGCTACAATCGTGATCGGCGGCGTGGCTCCGCATGCATAGCAGAATATTCCGAACAACCGGGCCGCAGCTGTAATGGGGATCAGCTTGAAATCGCGGGACGAGATCGAGCTGATCCGACGGGCCGGGCGTCTCGTCTACGAGACGCTCGAGCGTTGTCGTTCCGTTTGCGAGCCCGGCGTGACGACGGATCGCATCAACGAGGAGGCGGAGCGGGCGCTCGCGGAGAGCGGGGCGATGGGGCTGTTCAAGAATTACCCGACATACCGGCCGGGCGAGGGATTTCCCGCGGCCACCTGCATCTCGGTCAACGAGGAGGTGGTCCACGGGATTCCCGGCGAGCGGGTGATCCAGGACGGCGACATCGTCAGCATCGACTTCGGGTGTCGGATCGACGGATGGTGCGGCGACTCGGCCACCACCATTCGGGTCGGCACGCTCCGTCCCAAGGTTCGTCGGCTGTGTGACGTAACGGACCACGTGCTCCGGATCGCTCTCGAGAACGTGCGGGCGGGCCGTCGGTGGAGTGAGATCGCGGGGCTGATGGAGGGCTACGCGGAGCGGGCGGGGATGGGCGTGGTCAAGGACTTCGTCGGCCACGGCATCGGGCGGTCCATGCACGAGGAGCCGAAGCTGCCCAATTTCGTCAGCCGAGCCCTGAAGCGGAACGACGTGGTCCTGGAGCCGGGCATGGTCGTGGCGATCGAGCCGATGTGCACGCTGGGGACGGACGAGGTGACCACGCGGCCGGACCAGTGGACGGTGGCGACCGCGGACGGGTCGTGCGCGGCGCACTACGAGCACATGGTGGTCGTCACGGAAAACGGATGTCAGCTGCTAACCGACGGGAGCTGAGCGGCGGCCCAGGAGGTTTATGGGTAAGGAAGACAAAATCCAGCTGGAGGCGGAGGTGGTCGACTCGCTGCCGAACGCCACGTTCAAGGTGCAGCTGGAAAACGGACACGAGGTGCTGGCGCATCTCGCGGGCAAGATGCGGATGCACTACATCAAGATCGTGCCCGGCGACCGGGTGACGGTGGAGATCAGCCCGTACGACCTGACCCGCGGGCGGATCGTCTATCGGCAGTAGGCACGGGCGCGGTCTCTGCAGCGCGGGAGGAACGATGAAGGTTCGGGCGAGCGTCAAGCGGATCTGCGAGAACTGCAAGATCGTCCGGCGGAAGAGCGTCGTCCGGGTGGTCTGCACCAATCCGAAGCACAAGCAGCGTCAAGGCTGATCGGAGGACATCCATGCCGCGTGTGGCAGGAATCGACATTCCGGAGAACAAGCCGGTGCGGATCGCGCTGCAGCGGATCTACGGCATCGGCTCGCGCTTCGCCACGGACATCTGCCGGGAGGCGGGTGTGGACGGCCACGCGAGGGCCCACACCCTCAGCGACGACGATCTTGCGAGGATCAACCAGATCATCGACGACAATTACGCGGTGGAGGGGGTGCTCCGCCGTCAGGTCCAGCAGAACATCGGGCGTCTGCGGGACATCCGTTGTTACCGCGGCGAGCGGCATCGTCGGTCGCTTCCCGTTCGCGGCCAAAGCACGCGGACCAACGCGAAAAACCGGAAGGGACGGAGGGGCGCCGTCGGCGGACGAAAAGGGGCCTAGCTCGACCTCTGCAATCGGACGAAGATCGCTATGGCGAAGCAGAAGAAGGTTCGGCGGAACGTCACGAGGGGCATCGGCCACATCACGGCCACCTTCAACAACACCCAGGTGACCATCACGGACGTCAACGGGGAGACGGTCTGCTGGGGCTCGGCGGGTGCGGTGGGCTTTCGCGGAGCGCGGAAGTCCACGCCGTTCGCCGCGAGCCGGGCCGCGGAAGTGGCGGCCCAGAGGGCCAAGAAGGTTGGGATGCAAGAGGTGGAGGTCCGGATCAAGGGACCCGGCCCCGGCCGGGAGTCGGCCGTGACCAGCCTTCAATCGAACGGCCTGAAGGTCACGGCCATCGAGGACCGGACCCCCATTCCCCACAACGGGTGCCGGCCCCGGAAGAAGCGTCGCGTGTGAGGCGCTTGGCGGGGGAGCGGGAGGATCGGCGTCTGCTTCTCGGAGATCGAAGGAGATAGACCATGCGAGTCCGTTGGCGAGGGCTGGAACTACCGACCCGTGTCGAGCCGGACAAGATCGTCGGGGATACCTACGGCCGCTTCGTGGTGGAGCCGTTCGAGCGGGGGCTGGGGACCACGGTGGGCAACAGCCTCCGGCGCATTCTCTTGTCGACCATCGAGGGGGCGGCGGTCACCAAGGTGCGGATCAAGGGGGCGGCCCACGAGTTCTCTACGCTCGAGGGTGTTCAGGAGGACGTCACGGACGTCATCCTCAACATCAAGAACCTCGTGGTGGCGATGGAGGACGAGGGCCCGCGAACCATGACTCTCGAGGCCCAAGGGCCGGGTCAGGTGACGGGTGAGCTCATCGAGGCGGACCCGTCGGTGCGGGTGGTCAACCCGGAGCTTCCGCTCGCGACGTTGACCGCCGAGGTGGACTTCGACGTGGAGTTCACCGTGGAGAAGGGACGCGGCTACGTCCCGGCCTCGGAGCTCCAGGAAGCGGACCGCGACGCGCCGATCGGAACCATCCACGTGGACGCCATCTTCTCCCCCGTGCTTCGCGTCCGATACTCGGTGGAGGACACCCGCGTCGGCCAGAAGACCAACTACGACCGGCTCACCCTCGAGATCTGGACCAACGGTGCGGTCCGGCCGGAGATGGCGATGGTGGAGGCCGCAAAGATTCTCCGGAAGCACCTGAACCCGTTCATCCAGTACGGGGAGATCGGCGAGCAGACGGTGGCGGAGCCGCCCGCTCAGCCCAGCGGCATCGACGAGGAGCAGGCGCGCCAGCTGCAGCTGCCGATCTCCGAGCTGGACCTCTCCGTCCGGGCGAGCAACTGTCTGGAGTCGGAGAACATCAACACCATCGGCGATCTGGTCCGGATGAAAGAGGACCAGCTCCTGAGCATCCGGGCGCTCGGCCGGACGAGCCTCCGCGAGATCAAGCGGAAGCTGAACGAGCGGGGGCTGGACCTCGGCATGGAGATTCCGGGCGGCCAAGAGGTGTCCGCGAGTGAGTGACGTAACCGAGGATCGACGCAATGCGACATAAGGTCGACGGCTACAAGCTGGGGCGGACGTCGTCCCACCGGCGGGTACTCTTCCGAAACCTCGCGGCCGGTCTCTTCCAGCACGGCCAGATCCTGACCACGCTGCCGAAGGCGAAGGCGGTCCAGCCGTTCGCCGAGAAGCTCATCACGCTGGCGCGGCAGGGTGACCTGTACGCCCGCCGGCGGGCGATCGCCCTGCTCCAGGACCGCGACCTGGCGACGGTGGAGAAGCAGTCGGGCGACCCGGTGTTCGAGGAGCAGACGGTGATTCAGAAGCTGTTCAACGAGGTCGGGCCGGCCTACAGCGACCGTGCGGGCGGCTACACCCGGATTGTCCGGGCGGGCAAGCACCGCGTCGGCGACGGCGCGGACCTCGTCGTCCTCCAGCTCGTCGGCAACGAGGAGGGTCCCCGCGTCGGCGGTCGCTACTCCCGACGCCGGCAGAAGCAGGACCAGCGGACGGCGTTCGCGGCCCGTCGACGGCGGGAGCGGGGGAAGGCGACCCAGCCCGCCGCCGCGGGCGAGACGGAGTCCGCGGCCGAGGATACGGAGGCGAGCGGCCCGTCGCAGGAGAGCTCGGAGGAGGAGTCCGGCCGCTAGGCTCCCCTCCGGTCTCGCGAGGATGGCCCGCCACGCCAACGGGAAGGGCTCCCTTCTTCTCCGTTGTTGGACGCTCGCGTCCCGTTCGGGGAACCCCGCACGGGATCGCGAGTTTTTTTCTGTGGCAGTCGTGGCGCTGGGGCGGCGCTTCGTATCTGAGATGGGGGAGCGGATGAAGCCCGAGTGAAGGGGCGAGAGGGGTAGCGGGGCAAGGTCGATCCGCGAGGAAGAGGCTCGCCCCCTCACCCGAGGCCTCGACAGGGGACACGTCGCGGCCGGCCCACGCCGGCCGCGACGCTTTTGGCGTGCGGCTCGGAACGCCTCCACGTTCACTCGCCGCGCCAGGCACCACGGCTCGCACGCGAGCTGTGGTGCTTTTTCTTTGTCGGAACGGGAGGAGGGGCGTGGTTACGGCCGTTCTTTCCGCTTCGCCGTGGTCCGCCGCTTCTTCCTCCCCGATTTGGGCTTGTTCTTCGATTTCCTCTTCTTCCGCCGTCCGCCGTCCGCCGACCGCCAGCCGCGGGGCGGCTCGACGATGAGGAGGTCCATCTCCCTCGTGGTGAGGTCCACCTTGGTGACCTGCACCTTCACCGAGTCTCCGATGGAGAGGCGTCGTCCCGACCGCACCGCGACCAGCGAGCCCTCCGATCCGTCCATCTTCCACCGCTCCGCGGGGCCGCCGGGTAGCTCGCGGGTGCGGATGAGCCCCTCGACGAGGTACTTGTCGATCTGGATGAACACGCCGAACGAGGTCACGCCCGTGAGGGTTCCGCGGAAGGTGTCCCCGAGGTGCTCCCGTTCGAGGAGCTGAAGGACCAGCAGGTCGCGAAGCTCCCGCTCCGCCGCCTCCGCGTTCCGCTCCGTGGTGGAGCAGTGGTGGCCGACCTCGGCGAGGACGCCCTCGTCCGGACAGCGGGCGTCCGACCGGAGGTCCTTCCCGAGCTTCTTTTCCGCCTCGGGGTCCTCCGGCAGGCGTGGTGCTTCCCCCATGTGGTCGAATAGCGCCTGAAGGGCCCGATGGACCGTCAGGTCGGGATAGCGGCGGATCGGGCTGGTGAAGTGGGCGTAGTGCTCCGACGCCAGGGCGAAGTGGCCGATGAGCTGTGGACCGTACTCCGCCTTGGTCAGCGTCTTGAGGACGGCAAAGTGGACGGCCTTCGCGGCGGGCTTGTCCCGCACCTCGTCGAGGAGCTCCTGGAGGTTCTTTCGGGTCGGCCGCGACGGGAGCTTGTAGCCGACGAGGCGGGCGAACCGGCGGAGCTCGCTCACGTCGAAGGACGTCGGCTCGGGGTGGATGCGTCGGATGAGCCCGACGTCGAGGTCCGCGAAGAGGCCCGCCACCGCCTCGTTCGCCTCCACCATGAAGGCCTCGATGATCTTGTGGGTGTAGGCGTCGTCCTCCGGCTCCGCGTCGATCACGTGGCCCCGCTCGTCGAAGATGAGCTCCACCTCGGGGAGGTCCAGCGTGATCATCCCCTTCTCCTGGCGTCGCGACCGGATGCGGTCGGCGAGGTCGCGCATCTGCCGCAACGCCGTGACCAGCGTGTCGTCGTAGGTGGAGTCGGCCTTCGCGTGGCGGCGGGCCTCCGTCCAGTCGCCGTCGATCAGCGCCTGCGACTCCAGGTAGGTCAGCCGGTGGTCGGAGCGGACGAGCGTGTTCGCAAAGTGGCGTCGGAGGACGCGGCCGCTCGCGTCGTAGGTGATGAACACGGACTTCGCGAGCCGGTCGACGCCCGGTTGCAGCGAGCAGATGCCGTTGGAGAGGACCTCCGGGAGCATCGGAAGCACAAAGCACGGTAGATAGGCGGAGTTCCCGCGGGCGTACGCCTCCGCGTCGAGGTGGCTGCCGGGCTGGACGAAGCTGCTGACGTCCGAGATGTGGACGCCGAGCTCCGTCCCCTCCTCGGTCTCGCGGATGGAAATGCCGTCGTCGAAGTCCTGGGCGTCCGGCGGGTCGATAGTGACCAGGAAGGTCTCGCGGAGATCCACCCGATCCTGAAGATACTTCGGCCGCTCCTCGGCGGGCCGCCGACAGTCGTCGTTGTACGCCCGGACGAGCTGGCGAGCCTCCTCGAGCATTTCCTCCGGAAACGAGACGCGAAGGTCGTACGCCCGGCAGACGCCCTTCGTCTCCACACCCGGGTCGCCCGGCTCGCCGAGGACCTCCGTGATCACTCCCTCCGGCAGTTCCTGGTCGTCGGGGAAGCGGGTCAGCTCCACCACCACCTTCGTGCCGACGGAGGCGTGCTTGGCTCCGGGGTCTCGGACGACCACGGGGTCGCTGAGCGCCTTCCCGTCGACCATGACGAGGAACTGCTTCCCCCGCTTCTCCAGCGTGCCCACGAAGCGGGTGTTGCTCCGGTGGAGCACCTCGACCACGCGGCCGATATAGGGCGAGTCCCGCGACCGACGGCGTCGCTGGGGCTTGTGAATGACTTTCGCCCGGACGCGGTCGCCGGTGAGCGCACCGCCGCTGTTGGGCGCCGGGACGAAGAGATCGCCGTGGGTATTCGGCTGGTCCGGGATGACGAACCCGAAGCCTCGGGCGTGGAGCTTGAACCGGCCGGTCACCTCGTCGCCGATCGGCGGGAGCGTGACGGTCTCCTTCGCCCCCAGCACGACGTGGCCCGCCTCGGCCAGCTGCTCGATCGCCTCACGAAACGTCTCGTGCTCCGACGGGTCTACACCCAGATCCTCGGCGAGCTGTTGGACCCGTCGGGGCTCGTACGCCGCGTGGGAAATGTGCCGGAGGATTTGCTTCTGATACCGGTGGGGCATCACATAGATTATACCAAGCCGACCACCACACTCGATGATCCGGAGCGACGAGATCCCGACGCCGCGGCCGCTTACAAACTGAGATGTCCGAGGGCCAGCAGGCCGTAGAAGGTGTACTCCAGGTCGAGCGTCGCATCCGCCCAGTTGCCGAGAAAGCCGCCGCGGCTCGTCCAGAGCGTGTCGAGAAAGTCCAGACAGGGCTCCTTGATGGGCGCGATGTCGCGGTGCATGGTCACCAGCGCGTGCAGCGCGGTCGCGGTGGCGAGAAGGTCCGGAACCGGACCGGACGGGCTCGGGAAGAAGCCCCCCTCGCGATGGTGACAGCCCATGAGGAAGTCGCCCGCGTCACGGGGAATGGGCCGGCCGAGCTGGTGGAGAACCGCGACGGCCGCCGCGGTCGCGGGCACGTTGCCGACGGTGACCCCCGCCTCGTTGGCGTACCCCCCGTCCGCGGTCCGCAGCCTGTCGAGCGCCTCCACCATGGCGTGGGGGTCGGGAGGGGAGCCTCCGACATCCTGATACGCCCCTAGCGCCATAAACGCTCCGTAAGCGGACCCGCGGGTCGCGTCGGCCGCGTTGTATCCGCCGTCCGGCGTGCGATGGCCTTCGAGCCGCGCAGGAATCGCCCGCCTCGCCGGCGTCGCCTCGTCCGTCTCACCGACGGACGCCCACGCTCGGGCGAGACAGCAGAGGTGGACGAAGTCGAGATCGTCGCCGCGGCCGAAGCTCCCCAGATAGCTTGTCACGGGGCTCGTCGGAACGGGCTGCCGCAACGCTACGAGGTCTTCCAGGCCGAAGACCGAGTAGTAGAGATCGCTCCGTCCCTCCCGATCCGCGAAGCCGCCGTTGGCGGTCTGCTGACTGCGGACGAACTCGGCGACGAGCTCCGCCGAATCACGCAGCAGATTCGGCGCGAGCCTCGCCACCTGAAGCACTTGAAGCCTGATGCTCACTGCACCAGCCCCTGATCTCGACGTCGTTGAAGATCTTGGTGACGACGCGGCGGAGGAGCCCCTTGAGCGTCGGGTTCTCCAGCGTCCGGAGCGACCGGATCGCCTCCTCCTTGTAGGCGTCGAGGAGCTGCTTGGCGCGGTCGTTGACCTCGCCCTTCCGGAAGATCTCCCGAAGCTTCTCCGTGTCGCCGTTGAGCGGCTTCTGGGACAGCCACAGCGACTCGATGGTCTGCTTGTCGTCGTGGTCCCGCATCCGCTCGTGGGCGAGGGCGGGGATGAGCGTCGGCCGCATGGCCTCCGCGTCCGCCTCGCCGTCGCCGTCGCCGAACCAGTCGTCGAGGTCGTCCCGGATCTGGTAGGCGATGCCCAGATTCTCGGAGTACTTCTGGAGCACCTCGTGGGTCTGCCCGTCGACGTCCGCGTAGAGGGCGCCGAGCCTCAGCGCCACCTCGAAGGCCGGCGCCGTCTTCCTCCGGAAGATCTCGAGCACCTGCTTGGACTTCAGCGCCGATGGGTTCCGATGCCACGACAGCTCCGTGCCCTGGCCCAAGCAGAGGTCGCGATGGCCGATCGCGGCCACGCGGAGCATCTCCGCTACGCTCTGGGCGGGGGCGTCCACTTCGCCGATGAGCCGGTAGCCCTCCCCGAGGAGGAGATCCCCCACGTTGAGCGCCACGGGCACCCCGTGGTCCGCGTGGACCGTCGCGTCCTCGTAGCGGATCGCGTCGTCGTCCTCGATGTCGTCGTGGACCAGCGAGGCCTTGTGGAAGCACTCCACCGCCACCGCCAGCTTCCTGAGGCCGTCGGGAAGCCCCGCCTCCGTGTCCTCCTTGATGGCCCGGTAGGCACACGCGCTGAGGAAGGGCCGCCACCGCTTCCCCGACTTGGACAGCCAGTCGCGGGCCACCCGCTCCGTCTCGGAGCCGCACGGCCCGAGGATCTCGTCGAGCTTCTCGTCGCTGAACCACGACTCCACCTCGCTCCGGAGCGAGTCGAGGTCCATGCGGAAGGTCTTGTCCGCGCTGGTCAGGTGGATCACGTCCCAGATCCACTCCAAGTCCACGTTCGTGTCCTTGCAGTCGTCCTGAAGCAGCGGAATCGCCACACCCGGGATCGCCGCCGACTCCATGTAGGGGAAGGCCCGCTCGAGCACCGAGAGACAGCTCACCCCGACGATCGCGTCGATCTTCCCCGTCTCGATGATCCGCATCACGATGGGCGAGCCCTCCGCGATGAGCACGGCGTAGCCGAGCCGCTCGGCCTCCGCCTGCAGCTCCTGGAGGCTGCACTGGCCGCACTGCTTGCACAGCAGCCCGAACTCGTCGAACGGCGCCGGGCACGTCTCTTCCTTCCGCAGACACTTCGGAAGGAGGAGGAGCCGTCGGTGATAGGGAACGCTCGCGAGGTGATCCCGCCACAGCTCGTTGTTCACGAGCACCGCGCTGTACTCCGTGAACTTCGTGTCGATGCCGTTGGCCTCGAGGATCTGCTCCGCGTGGCTCCGGAGATCATCGAGCGGGACGGGCGGCACCACCGAGAGCTCCTGCGTGCCCTGGTGCATCACCTGTTTGATACGCTCTCGCATCTCCCGGGTGGGCGGAACGTTGGACTGCGGCTGCCGCCAACGCTGCTCCGGAATCTTCGACGGCACATGCGCCTGAGGTAGCGAGATCCGCATGTTCCAACTCCTCGTTTGGCATTCCTTGATCCGCCGACGTCGGGGCCGCTCGCCCCAACCGGCCGCTCACGAGTACGCGCCGAAGCCGAAGAACCAGTGGCGCTTGGCGAACCGGTACAGCCAGTGCTCCTCCGGAATCTCCTGTCCGGGCAGATGCTGCGAGTGCTTCGGCTCCCGCTTGTTCAGCTCCGCCATGGCCGTCTGACGGGCGGTGCTGTCCCGCGCCCCGTGCTTGTCGACGAAGCCGCGGAGGAGATCGGGCCTCTCCAGGACGATGCACCCCCGCGTCGCGTCCGTCGCGGTCTGGCGGAAGTCCTTCAGGTAGGCGCTTTCCGTCATGGTTCGGTAGATGCCCCGCGAATCGTCGATCCGCTCCTTGGCGAACTGGATGATCGGGCAGGGCTCGATGTCCCCCCAGGGACCGATGTGGTGGGAGATGCCCGTGGCCGCCGGGCACAGCGCCTCCCCGCGGTCGTTCCAGTAGGCGTCGACGATGCCGATGGGCTTCTTCCGCCGCATCTGGACCATGAAGCGCCGCACCTCGCGAACCTGATCGGGGCTCAACGCGAGGTCCGGCGAGGCCTTCGGACCGACCGGGCGGTAGGTGTGATACCAGACGTAGTGCACTCCCCGTCGGATCAGATGGTCCAGCCACGCCTCCTGGACCAGATCGTCGAGGTTGGTCTGACAGACACTCGTCGCCACGCCCGTGATGATTCCCTCCCGCAGACAGTTGTCCAACCCCCGCAGCGTCTTGTTCAGCACGCCCTGACGGCCGCGCCGCTCGTCCGAGACCACCTCGTTGCCCTCGATGCTCACCAGCGGCGTGGCGTTGGCGACCCGCCGGAGCCGGCGGGCGACATCGGTGGTGATGAACTGGCCGTTGGTGAACAGCTGGAAGTAGCAGTCGGGGTGCTGCTCGAGCAGGTCCATCAGACCCGGGTGCATGAACGGCTCCCCGCCGAGGATGCCGAAGAAGTTGTTGCCGTGCTTCTTCGCGTCGCCGATGAGCCGGTTGAGCTCGGGCAGGTCGATCGCCGCCTGCTCCACGTCCACGTCCACCCAGCACCCCTGGCACCGCAGATTGCAGGAATTGACGATGGAGATGTAGAGGAAGGGCGGGAAGACACGCCCCTCCCGGATGCCCTTCTTGAAGCGCTGCACGGACCGCATCCCCTTCCAGCAGAAGTTGTAGCCGAACTTCCAGAGACACCGCTTGTCGGTGCTCCTGAGCATCCGGGTGGTCAGTTCCGGAAGCATACGTCCGCTCCAGTCACTGTGTGTCGGTCGGCGCGGTCTGCTGGGCCGCCGCCGCGTTCTGCTGGATCTCGTCCGCGGAGGGCAGGCTCTCGGCCACCTCGTCCGGGATCTCGATCCCCTGCTTCTTCAGCTTCTTGAGGCAGCGCTTCCGCTCGTTGACGGCTCGATTCTCGTCCCGCTCCCTCGCGAACCGCTCCTTCGCGTCCTCGCTCCGCTGCCGCAGCGTCTCGTAGATGTCCCCCCCGAGCAGCGAGGAGATGTCCACCTTCATCGACTCGCGATTGACGTCCTCCTCCTTCACCTCTTCCCCGTTGATCGGCCCCGACTTGTACTTCGGGAACATGATCGCCACCTCGGGGCAGACCCGCGAGCAAGCGGGACAGTCCGTCTTGCAGTTGTCCTCGTTCTGGACCTGGATCTGTCCCTGCTCGCTGACCCCGTAGACGCCGAAGAGACAGAACGAGAGACACTGCATGCAGTTGGTGCACCGGTCGTAGTCGATGACCGGAAACCACGGCTTCCACTGGCCGGGCTGATTCACCTGCAGATCCCGCTCCTGGACCACCTGGTCGACGGTCTTGTGGATACCCTCGGGGTCGAGGCCCGTGATGTCGCGGAACTGCAGCTCCACTTCCCCCGCGGCGTCCTCCGCGTCGGGCACGGTTCCGCCGTCGAACTGGCCGAGCACGAGGAGGACGGACCCGTGGTCGGGCGGGCTTCCCGTCTCCTGGCCCGTGGCGCTGACCATGTAGCCGTGGTCGAGGAGGCGGGCCATCGCGTCGAAGCGGGTCTCCTCGTCGAGCGGGGTGGCGCCGTTGCCCTCGTAGAGCACCACGCGAAACGCGGTCGGGTTCTCGGGCAGCTTCATTCGGAGCTCTCCTCGCTGCTCGCGTCGTCACGCTCGTTCAGGAGCCCGTCCATCACCTCCTCCGCGGAGGATGTCCGCATGTTGTACACGGTGGCTCCCTCGTCGGAAAGGGGGCTTCCGGCGGCGTTGAACAGCCCGCGTACCGCACGCGGAAAGCACGCGGCGATCTTCACGTCCCCGCTGTTCGCGAGCCGCTCGAGGGCGGGGTCCTTCCGCGCCGACATCTCACAGAGGTCGGAGACGGCGTCGAAGCGCACGTTGGAGCGGGTGAGCCGCTTGAGCACCTCCCGCTTCACCTCCTTCGGAACGACGTTCGCAAAGGCGCAATTGCAGTAGAGGATACGACTCTGCGGCTCGGCCATCTCGTTCCCTTTCGACGCGATCCCGTCGTCGGCCCCAATAGCGTACAAGCAAGCGGACGCTCAAGCGACCGGCCGCCCGTAAGTCGGCTGCGGCGGGGCGGGGCGGAAGCACTCCGCGTGCTCCGTCTCCACGGCCGCGACACTCTCCGCGGCCACCCGGCCCACCGCCTCGTCGGTGGCCTCCCGCAGCGTCGCGGGATCGCCCTCCGCCCGCAGGTTGATCACGAGCTGACCGCACCGTGTCTGCTCGGGCAGCGACTCGGCGAGCTCCGGGACGAAGTCGTCTCGGACGAGGCTGAGCATCGCCATCCGCCCGCCCTGGTGATCGGGGATCAGCGTCATCTTGAGGTGGGCCACCTCCGCTCCCGCCGCCTCGAGGTTCGCGTGGATCGCCCTCGCCATGTCCATCATCAGGACTTCGCCGTCGAAGGGGCTCTCCGCCGCGACGCGGAGCGTCTCGTTGAGCCAGCCGAGCCGTCCCTCTCCCTCGCCGTAGGTTCCGTAGTCGATCGACATCGGGTCGCGAAGGGTCATCTCCCGCTCGATGAGGCGAGCAAACCATTCGTCGAGGCCCTCGCCCGTCCTCGCCGACACCGCGAGGATCTCCGCGTGGGGGAACGCCTCGGCGAGTGCCTCCCGAAGCCGCTCCACGTCCTCACCGTCGAGCCGGTCCGTCTTGTTGATGACGATGAGCTCCGCCTCCTCGAGCTGCTTGCGATAGACGTACTGCACCTTCCTCGAGAAGCTCCGCCCCGGCTCGATCCCGAGCACCCGACCGGCCCGGAAGGGGTCGACCATGACGCTCAGCGGCGCGATTCGGTACGCGTCGCCGTACATCCGCCGCAGCGGATAGCTCACCGTGGCCACGAGGTCCGTGCAGCTGCCCACGGGCTCCGCGAGGAAGACCTCCGGCCGCTCCCTCCCGCTCAGCGCACCCGCCGCCTCGACGAGGCTGTCGAAGCGACAGCAGAAGCAGCCGCCGGCGATCTCCTCGACCGGAAGGCCGTGGCGTTGCATCAGCCGCGTGTCGACGAGGCCCACCGACTGGTCGTTGGTGATGAGCCCCACCCGCCGTCCCCGCTGCCGCAGCCAGGACGCCAGGGCGACCATCGCGGTGGACTTCCCGGCACCGAGAAAGCCGCCGATCATGACGTAACGGGCGGGCTCGCCCGACGGCGTCGTCATTCGTACTGCCCCCGCATCTTGTCGATGGTGGTATCCAGGAAGGCGGTGTAGCCGTGGACGTCCACGGCCCGGGTGTCCGGCTCGCCCCGCACACGATAGAGCCACCCACGCTGGTAGGGGTCGGCCTTGAGGATCTCCGGGTCCTCCGCGATCGCTCCGTTGGCCTCCTCGAAGGTGCCGCTCGCGACCGCGTAGAGATCCGAGACCGCCTTGAACGCCTCCACCCAGCCGACGATCTGGCCGATCTCCACCGCGTCGCCCGGCGACACCTCGAAGTCGTGCTCCACCAGCTCGCCGAGCATCCGGATGGCGAAGCCCGTCAGCCCGACCTCCCAGACCCCGGGGGACCGCTCCATCAGCCAGTAGTGGGCCGGCGTGTAGTACCGGTCCGTAGGGAGCCGAGTGGAGAAGCGCGAGCGTCGGTAGCGGATCGTGTGCATGCGGCCCCGTCTCAGACTCTCCGGCGGCCCCTCGGCCGAGCGATCGTGGGCGCTCACTCGGCCTCCGTCGACGGCCGCACGTCGACCGCGACGAGCTGGCCGCGATCGTTGTTGCGGCAGTAGATCCTCCCGTTGGCGAGCACGGGCATGGTCCAGCACTGGCCGCCGAGCACTTGGGCCTGCGCCAGCGGTTGGAAGCCCGACGGGCTCGCCTTCGCGAGAATCAGCCGGCCATTCTCCGAGAGGATGATGAGCTTTTTGTCGGCGATCATGAGCGAGCCCGTGCCCATCCCCTCGCGGGCCCACTGCACCTCGCCCGTCCGCGCGTCGATGCACTTGAGCTTCGCCCCGCCGACATCCCCGTCGAAGCCGTAGAGGTGCAGGTCGAGCGCCACGCAGGGGTTGAAGTGGTTCCGCATCTCCCGATTCCGCCACGCCTTTTTCAGCCCGCCGTCCGTCAGCTTCAGGAGGGCACACCCCTTCCCGTAGTCGGAGGAGATGAAGATGAAGCGGTTGGTCCGGCCGAGGACGATGGGCGTCGCCGCGTTCACGTCGTACTTGGTCTTCCACCGGTGCTTGGCGACGACCGTCCCGTCCTTCTCCCGGGCCACCACGGGGCCGTACGCGTTGAAGACGGCGATCCGCCGCTTCCCGTCCACGGTGAACGCCTTGGGCGAGGAGTAGCCCGCCTGGAAGGCCTCGGACTTCCAGAGCACCTCGCCGCTCCGCTTGTTCATCGCCACGACCGGCCCGACGCTGAGGACCACCTTCTTCCCTTCGATCAGGGGCGACCCCGAGAAGCCCCAACGCGGCACATCCACTCCGAGCGCGGCGGGCAGGCGCTTCGCCCATCGGAGCTCCCCGCTCGTCGCGTCGTAGCAGCGGAGCTGCCCATCCTTGGAGAAGGTATACAGGCGCTTCCCGTCCACCGCCGGCGTGGCCGCGGGCCCACCCTTGTGCTGTCGCTGGTACCGCTCGGCCTCGTAGGTGTCCGACCAGAGCTTCTTCCCGCTCGCGGCGTCGAAGCAGTGGACGAGGTCCTTCCCGTCCTTGTGCCCCATCGCGTAGGCCCGTCCGTCCGCGACGGACACCGCCGCGTATCCCACCCCGATCTCGGCGCGCCACGCGATGTCCGCGCCGTCGGCGAGGGCGTCGGCGGACCACCCGTCCTCGGTGGAGACCCCGTCTCGGTCGGGCCCCCGCCACGCCGGCCAATCCGCGGCGCCCGCCTCGGTGCCCAGCGCCGCGAGCGCCACCACCGTCGCGAGCCCCAGCCGCTTCGTCGCTCGAAGGATGTGGTCGAGCATACTGAGCTCCTTACCCATCGCCGGAGCCGCCGTCGGGCGTCACGGCCCGCCCGTCTCGTCCGGCCGCACGTCCACCGCGACGAGCCGGCCCTGGTCGTTGTTTCGACAGTAGATCCGCCCGTTGGCGAGGACGGGCATGGTCCAGCACTGGCCGCCGAGCACCTGAGCCTGCGCCAGCGGACGAAAGCCCGACGGGCTCGCCTCCGCGATGATGAGCCGTCCCCGCTTGGTCAGGATGATGAGCTTCCCCGCGGCCACCATCTGAGCGCCCGTCCCGAGGTCTCCCCGCGCCCACGCCACCTCCCCCGTCCGGGCGTCGAGACACTTCAGCGTGCCGTCGTTGACGTGGCCGTGGAAGCCGTAGAGGTAGTTCTCCCACGCGACACACCCGTTGAAGTGGTTGTTCATCTCCCTGTTCTTCCACACCCGCTGCAGCTCGCCCGCCGTCAGCTTGAATAGCGCACACCCCTTCCCGTAGTCGGAGGAGATAAAGAGAAAGCGGTTGTTTCGGCCGAGGACGATCGGCGTGGCCGCGTTCACGCCCCAGTCCGTCTCCCACCGTCGCTTGGCGACGATCTCACCGGTGTCCGCTCGGACGACCACCGCCCCGTAGGCGTTGAACACCACCACCAGCCGCTCCCCGTCGACCGTGAAGCCCACCGGCGAGGAATATCCCGCTGTGAAGTCCTCGGTGCGCCAGAGCACTTCCCCGTTCCGCTTGTTCACAGCGACCACCGGCCCGACGCCGAGGATCAGCTTCTCCCCTTCCACGAGCGGCGACCCGGAGTAGCCCCACGTCGGCGGCTCGACACCGAGCCGCTCGGGCAGATGCTTGACCCATCGGACCGCGCCGTCCGCGGCGTCGTAGCAGCGAAGCCGACCCCCCTTGGAGAGGGTGTACACCCGCTCGCCGTCGACCGTCGGCGTCGCCGACGGCCCACCCTCGTTCTGCGGATGCTTGTCGTACCGCTCCGCTTTGTAGGCGTCGGCCCAGAGCGTCTCGCCGCTCGCCTCGTCCAAGCAGCGGACCACGTCCTTCCCGTTCTCATGCCCCATCGCGTAGACACGGCCGTCCGCCACGGAGACCGCCGCGTACCCGATGCCGATGTCGGCCCGCCAGGCAATGTCCGGGCCGTCCACGCGGTCTCGTCGGAGACCCCGTCCCGGTTCGGCCCCCGCCACTCCGGCCAATCCGCGGCGGAGAGCGAGGGGCCCCCCCACAGCACCACGGCCGCCGCGAGAGCTGTCCGCTTGGTCGTTTCTCGGATGGTCTCAGCCATCGGTGGCTCCTGGACAGCGGCCTCCGCACCCGCCGCATTATGGCTGCCGGGCCCGTCTCCGCTACGCCCCGGTGGCGCCGCCGGATCGCCCTACCGGACGTCCACCGCGACCAGCTCGCCTCGGTCGTTGTTGCGGCAGTAGATCCGCCCGTTGGCGAGGACGGGCATCGTCCAGCACTTGCCGCCGAGCACCTGGGCCTGGGCGATCAGCTGGTAGCCGTCGGCGCCCGCCTCGGCGATCACCAGCCGGCCGTGCTCGGAGAGGATGACGAGCTTCCCGTCGGCGGCCATCAGCGAGCCCGTGCCCAGCCCTTTGTGGGCCCACTGCACGCGGCCCGTCCGCGCGTCGAGACACTTCAGCTTCCCTTTGCCGCTTCCCGCCTTCCCGTCGAAGCCGTAGAGGAACCGTCCGGAGACCACGCACGAGTTGAAATGGTTCCGCATCTTCTTGGTCTGCCAGACCGGCTCCAGCGTCCCGTCCGACAGCTTGAACCGGGCCGCCCCCGCGTTGGAGGAGATGAAGATGTGGCGGTTGTTCCGGCCGAGGACGATCGGCGTGCTGGCGTTGACGTCGAACTCCGTCTCCCACCGATGCTTGGCGACCACGCTCCCGTCCTTCGCGTCGACGACGACGGGGCCGTAGGCGTTGAACACCGCCACCCGTCGCTTCCCGTCCACCGTGAAGGCATTCGGCGAGGAGTAGCCCGCCTTGAAGTCCTTGGACCGCCAGAGCACCGCCCCGGTTTGCTTGTTGAGCGCCACCACCGGCCCGGCGCTGACGATGAGCTTCTTCCCTTCCACGAGGGGCGAGCCGGAGAAGCCCCAGTTCGGCACGTCGACGTCGAGCAGCTCGGGAAGCTTCTTCGCCCATCGGAGCTCGCCGTCGCGGGCGTCGTAGCAGCGAAGCTTGCCTCCCTTGGAAAGCGTGTAGACGCGCTTCCCGTCGACGGTCGGCGTGGCACCGGGCCCGCCCTCGTGCAGCTTGTCGTACAGCTCGGCGTCGTAGGCGTCGGTCCAGAGCGTCTCGCCGCTCGCCGCGTCGAAGCAGTGGACGACGTCCTGACCCTTCTGGTACCCCATCGCGTACACCCGCCCGTCGGCGACGGACACGGTCGCGAACCCGATGCCGAGCTTGGCTCGCCAAGCGATGTCCGCCCCGTCGACCACTCCGCCTCGGCCGAGACCCCGTCGCGACCCGGCCCACGCCACTCCGGCCAGTCCGCCGCCTCCGCGGGAACGGCCAAGCACACCGCCGCGACGGCCATCCCGACCGTCGCCGGCCACGTCGCGTGCAAGCGCTGCATGGTGCCACCCTCCATCTCGGATCTCGAACCCACGCCGCCCTCTGATTATGGCCCGAGGCGCCGTCTCGCCAAGGCCACGGCGCTTCATCCGAGCCCGGTCTCCTCCGGTGAGGCGCCCTTCCCGAGTGCCGCCCTGGTGTCCTCGAGCACCATGTACAGCGCGGGGACGAGCAGGAGCGTGATGGCGGTGGCGAAGAGAATGCCGAACGCGATGCTGATCGCCATCGGCACCAGGAACCGCGCCTGGAGGGAGCGCTCGAGGAGCATCGGCGTAAGGCCGACGAAGGTGGTCAGCGTCGTCAGAAAGATGGGCCGGAAGCGTCGCTGGCCGCTGTCGACGACCACCGCGACCATCTTCCCCTCGCTGCTCGCCCGCTGCCGGTTGATCAGGTCGATGAGGATCAGCGAGTCGTTGACCACCACGCCCGTCAGCGCCACCACCCCGAAGCTGGAGAGGATGGACAGTTCGTACCCCATCAGCGCATGGCCCACCACCGCGCCGATCAGGCCGAACGGGATGGCCGCCATCACGATGAGCGGCTGGCTGTAGCTCCGGAACTGGATTCCCAGCAGGGCGAAGATCCCGAGCAGCGCCACCACGAAGTTGACCGCGAGGCTGCGGAGGGACTTTTTCTGCTCGCGCCGTTCTCCCTGGAAGCGATAGCTGAGGCCGGGGAACTCCTGGCTCATCGCCGGAAGGACGGTGGACGCGAGCCGATTGTTGATCGCGTTGGCGTTGGCCACCGCCTCGTCGACGTCCGCCGTGACGGAGATCACCCGCTGGCGGTCGGTCCGCTCGATCTCGGCGGGCCCCCGCCCGCGGCGCACCTCCGCGACGGTGGCGAGGGGCACCCGCTCCCCGCCGCTCACGCGGAGCCGCATGTCCTTGAGCGCTTCAACGCTCCGTCGGCCGCCGTCGGGATATCGCACCATCACCTTCACCTCACGGCGTCCCCGCTGGAGGCGCTGGACCTCCGCGCCGTAGAAGGCGTGGCGGACCTGGGTCGCGAGCGCCTCCGCCGTCAGGCCGAGCGTCCGCCCCGCCGGCGTGAGCCGCAGCTTCAGCTCTTGCTTGCCCGGCTGATAGGAGTCCTTCACCTCCTGAACCCCGTCGAAGTCCGCGAGCTTCCCCTTGAGCCGCTCCGCCGCCTTCACCAGCGTCGGGAAGTCGTCGTGGGAGAGCTCCACGTTGACCGACCTTCCCGTGGAAAAGAACGAGGAGGTGAACGTCAGTGAGGAGACGCCCGCGATCCGGCCGACCGCGTCCCGCCACATCCGGGCCACCGCCGTCGAGGAAATGGTCCGCTGATCGGCGCCTTGCAACTCGATGTTCACCTCGGCGAGGTGGGAGGCGCCGCCCTGGCTGACCGCCCCCTGCATCGCCTCGCCCGAGATGATCTGGGCGAACGGTTGCTGGCCGATGGTGGTGTTGACGTGGCGGAGGACGGACCCACCGCCGCTCGCTCGCTCCTTCAACCGCCGGCGAACCTCCCCGATGCCGTCCTCCAGCTTCCGGACCACCTCCCGGGTGCGGCTCACGGGCGTGCCTCGGGGCATCCGTAGGTCGGCCACCACGTTGTTCGAGTCCACCTCGGGGAAGAAGACGAACTCCGTGTGGCCGCCCGTCACCCAGCCGATCGTCAGGCCGAGGACGCCACGGTGAGATATCGCCAACGCACCGCCCAGCTGACGGTCCGTCGGTAGGGGTGGTCGATGACCCAGTTCAGCGCACTGCGGACCCACGCCTGTCCTCGGGCGACGGGCCCGGTCCCCTCCTGGAACCGTGCCCGGGCGAGGTGGGCCGGGAGGATCAGCAGCGACTCCAGCAGCGATGGCAGCGTCTGTCGCAGCTCCTGCTGGGTGGCGAACTGCAGCTGCTGGTAGTCAGGCAGCTCGAACGGCAGCTGGTCGTCGCCCGGATCAAA
>CAZQQP010000009.1:31950-36121 GCA_964595475.1 uncultured Planctomycetaceae bacterium
GCAGCGAGACGGCGATCTGTTTTTGGTCGAGTTTGAAGGCCGTTCCCAGGGGGACCGGCTCGAGGGGCAAGTCGCCGTCGAGTTTCAGCAGCGAGATCCCGAGGACCGCGATGACCACCGCGGGGATGAACCGCATGATCTTGCCGATCTCCCCGGCGGTGAACAGCAGCGGGAGGAAGGCCGCCACGCTCGTGGCGATGGCGAAGGTGACGGGCGTGGCCATCTCCCGCGCTCCGCGGACCGCCGCGGCGAGCGGGGTGAGCCCCGCCTGCCGATAGCGATAGATGTTCTCCCCCACCACGATCGCGTCGTCGACCACCAGCCCCAGCGCCACGATGAACCCGAACAGCGTGATCATGTTCACGGTCGTGCCCATCTGGGGCATGAGCCAGAAGGTGCCCGCAAAGGAGACAACCATCCCGACCGCCGTCCACAGCGCCACGCGGAGGTCCAGGAAGCATGCGAGGGAAAGGAGGACCAGGCCCAGCCCGATCAACGCGTTGCGGGCGAGCAGCTCGATCCGGCTCTGGAGGTACTGCGACCGGTCGAACCAGATGGCGAGTTGGGTGCCCTCGGGCATGCGACGGCGCTGCTTCTCCACGTAGGCCTTTGTGGTCTCCGCCACGTCGATGGCGTCCTGGTTCCCCACCCGGAAGACGTTGACCATCATGGCCCGCTTTCCGCGGGCCAACCCACCCTCGCCCGCCGCCCCGAAGTACATCGCCGTGTCGGTGTCCTTGAAGCCGTCGGTCACCTCCGCGATGTCCCCGAGCTCCAGCGCGGTGCCGTCGGGTCGGCTGACCACGTCGATACGCTCGTAGGCCTTCGCGGTGTACCGCTGCTGCTCGGTGCGGACGAGGATCTCGCCGCTGCGTGTCTCGATCGACCCGCCGGGGAGGTTCAGCGAGGCCTTCCGAACGGTGTCCGCCACCTCGCCGAGGGTCAGGTCGTATTTCCGCAGCGTCTTCTCGCCGATCTCGATGGAGATCTCGTCGGGTCGGACGCCCGCGAGCTCCGCTTGGGAGATGTTGGGCTTGGCCGTCAGATCGTCGCGGACCCCCTCGGTCAGGTTCTTCAAGACGCGCTCGTCCACGTCGCCGTAGACGACCACGCTGAGGACCCGCACCCGGTTGCTGATCTCCTTGACGACCGGCTGCTCCGTCTCCTCGGGAAAGGTGTCGATCCGGTCGACGGCGGCCTTCACGTTGTCGAGGACCGGTGCCGTTTCCGCGTAGTCCGCGAGCTCCGCGACGACCGTCCCCACACCCTCGCGTGCGGTCGACCGGATCCGCTCCACGCCCTCGATGCCCGCGATCGCCTCCTCCACCCGTCGGATCACCCCGTCCTCGACCTCCTCGGGCGTGGCGCCGAGGTACGGCACACGGATGCTGATCTTCCCGGTCTCGATCGTGGGGAAGACCTCCTGCCGGATGGTCAGCATGGAGATGAGGCCACCGACGAGGACGACGATCATCACCAGGTTGGCGCCGACGTGGTTCTTCGCGAACCACGCGAGCACGCCCCGATGGTCGTCCGGTCGCTCACTCGCCATCGGACGACCCTCCTTCGCCGGCCGGGCGCTCCACCCCGACGAGCATGCCGTCCGTCACGGTGTCGAGCGGTGTCGTGATGACCGTGGCCCCGTCCGACAGCCCTTCTTCCACGTACGCCCACTGCGGGTTCCGCCGGGCGACTCGGACCTCGCGGATCTCGAGCGAGCCTCGGCGGACGCCGCTCGCGCCGTCCGCCGCGGCGCCCTCGCCCGACGGCTCGAACACCCACACCTTCTTCTTCTCGCGGATCGCCTTTCTCGGCACGGCGACGACGTCCTCGAGCGTCCTCCCGTGGATCGCCACGTCCACGTAAGTGCCCGGCCGGAGCATCCGCTCGCCGTTGGACCTCCCGAACGGGTCCGAGACGACCACGACCGCTTTCACCATGCGGCTGTCCTCGTCCACCTCCGCCTGGAGCCGAGCGACATGTCCCACCCACTTCTCCTTCTCACCGGCGAAGCGGGTCCGCACCACCGCTTTCGCGCCGCCGGGGCCGGGAGCGCCCGAGCCCTCGCCGGCTCCCGCAGCCGTGCTCGGCGGGGGATGAGCAGGCCGCGGCGGCCACGCTCCGAACGGCCCCGGCCACGGGCCTCCGACGAAGCGGCTCTCGCGGGGCGGGCTCGCCCAACCGGGCGTCGGCGCAGCCGGAGAAGCCTCGCTATCCCGCCTGCGCTTCGTAGCCGGCGGCGACTGAGTGGACGCGTCGGGAGCGCGATGGCGCGGCCGTGGCGGCGGGACGTGTCTCTTCGTTTCCGCGGGTGGGCGGATCACCTGTCCCAGCGTGAACCATTGCAGCGCCGCGTCCCGCAGCGAAACGGGGATCTCCACGGCGCTCGTCCCCAGGATCTCCCCGATCGACTCGCCCGCCGCCACGTACTCGCCGACGGCCACCCGCTCGGAGGCGACGAGGACCCTGCGCGAGAAGGTGATCCGCGTGCGTTGGACGTTCAGCTTCGCCGTTCGCCGCTCCGCCTCGGCCGCCCGCTTCCGGGCGCGAGCGGCCCGGCGATTCGCTCGAGCCGTCTCGAGCTGAGCCTTGGCGACCTTCAGGGCGGTGCGCGCCTTCCGCAACTCCCGGTTCGTCGCCACGCCGCGCTCGTGGAGCGTCCTCGTCCGGTCGAGGTCACGCTGCTCGTCGGCTACCCGTGCCTTCGCCTCGTCGATGGCTGCCGCCGCGGAGGCGATCTCCGCCTCGGCTCGGTCGACCTCGGCCTCGGCCTTCCGCATCGTCTGCCGGTAGTCGCTCGGGTTGATGCGGGCGAGCGGCTCACCGGCGTCGATCACGCCGCCCGAGACCATGTTCGGATGGACCTCGACCACGCGACCCGACACCTGGGAGACCACGTCCGTCCGCACCTTGGCCTTTACGCTGCCGTGTCCGCGGACGAACACCTGGGCGTTCTTCTTGTGGACCGTGGTGGTCTCCACCAGCGCTCGGGGCTCTCGCTCCGGCTCCGCCTCCGGCGGCGCCTGGGCGGCGAGCTCCGATGGGCGAAGAAGGTTCCCGAGCTGCTCGACGTCGAGGATCAATGCCTCCGCGGCCCCTCCACTGGTGAGGAGGACGGCTGTCACCAGAAGCACCTCCGCGAATCGCCGCCGCACCGCGAAGAGCCCGACCGTGCCGACGAGCGCCGCGCCCCACACCAGAAGGGTGGGGACGACCTCGCCGAGGCGGTGCCGGTGCACCGACGGGCTGAGGAGCACCTCCTGGTGGACGGCCGTCATCCAAAGGCCGCCGGCCACGGCGGCCGCTGTGACGAGGGCGAGGGCTGTGCGTTGAAGCGCACGCTTCATCAGCGACGTTCCGGAGTGCTGTCGGGGAGAGCTCGTGATTCGTGGCTCCGCCATCCACCCCGCCACTGGCGGAGGGAATCGTGCGTCGAACGGCCGCGATCCGCGGAGCAACTCGAGGGCGGACTATAAAAGGCCGGTTGAAGCTTCGCCATCGCAGCGGACGGGAACGTTCCCGCGCGGCGTCGGCCGCTCTCGCGGCGACGACGACCTTGCGGGACAGGTCGACGCGATCACGACCGCCGCGGATCGCGTGGCCGATCTCCTGGTGGGCTGGCTTCGGGCTGAGGCCGGCCAGACCGAGCGGTGGCCCGCGGTCCGCCGCTTTGTCGACGAGACGCTGCGGCGGGATCTGAAGAACCTGGCACTGCATGCCTGGGTTCTCCGGGCAAAGCATCCGGGCGAGCCGACGGGCTGGATCGAGCCGTGGCTGGCGCGGACGGCGCTCTATCTCCGGGAGCGAGGCTACCTCGACATCCACCGCGCTCCGGACCTGCTCCGCACGCTCTCGGACGGCGAACGGGCGGATTGGATTCTCGGCTTGTTCCGGCGTGCTCTTGTTCGGAAGGCGGGAATCGGAAAGGAAGAGCCGACCCGGAAAGCCCTGTCGTTTCTCGAGGCCCCCAAAACGGCGATCGCCTCCTTCATTGCGTGGTATCGCAAGAGCGACGCGCAACGCGGCCTTCGGCCGCAACCAAAGAGACCCAGTCCAGCGGAAGGGCGAAACGCGACGGAGTCCGGTCCACGCAGCTCTCCTGCACCCTTGTTCTTGATGATCTTGCGGGCGGGTCGAGGCTCAAGGTGCTCTCGGCCCCGGGCCTCCGCGG
>CAZQQP010000010.1:0-5469 GCA_964595475.1 uncultured Planctomycetaceae bacterium
CTTCCCGCTCCTCGCTTTGGCGTATAGGCTCAACTTATTCTTTTCCGCCTCCTTCTCTCGCGTTCAACGCCGCTCATGACCCCCGTCAGGCGCCGAGGAAGTTCGTGGAGATGGATCCGCGGGAGCAAGGGGCCGTCCCGGAGAACTATCGGCCGAAGTATCCGTTCCGGAAGGCCATGGGCTGTCCGTGGGGCCTCCGCGACGAGCGGCTCGCCCCGATGCCCCGGACGAAGCTCGCGGTGGAGACCCATCGGCAGGAGTACTACGCGATCACCACCCACACGGACCGCCAGATCGGGCGGATCCTCCGGGCGCTGCGGAAGTCAGGCGAAGCGGAGAACACGTATATCTTCTTCACGGCGGACCACGGGCTCGCGGTCGGCCATCACGGCCTGTTCGGAAAGCAGAACCTCTTCGAGCACAGCATGCGGGTGCCCTTCATCGTCCGTGGGCCCGACGTGCCGAAGGACAAACGGATCCGCTCGCGCATCTACCTCCAGGACGTCATGCCGAGCACGCTGGGGATCGCGGGTGTGGAACCACCGGACCCCGTGCAGTTCAAGCCCGTGCAGCCGCTCATCCGCGGCGAGGTCGACCGCACCCACGACGCGATCTACGGCGGCTACCTCGACCGGCAGCGAGCCGTGATCGACGGGAAATACAAGCTGATTCTCAATCCGAAGATCGAGAAGGTGCTGCTGTTCAACCTCGTGGAAGAGCCGCAGGAGATGAACAACCTCGCGGACGATCCGGAGCACACCGGCGTCGTGCGGCGGCTCTTCGAGAAATTGCTCGAGCTGCAGGAGCCCACCGGCGATCGGCTCGACCGCGAGTCCGCCTATCCCGAGCTCGCCAAGGGTGTGGCGGGCTGGCGAAGCGGAAGGGAACGGATCACCCGCTGACCGCGGGGGACCTCACACACCCAGCGCCTCGGCCGCGGGTGTGGCGGCGAGCTCGCCGAAGAGCGTGAGCGGCTTGGCGGAGCGAATCCGAACCGGCGCGATCTGGCCGATGAGCGTGGGGTCGCCGTCGAAGATGACGATCAAGTCGCCCTCGGTCCGACCCGTGAGCTGGGTTCGCGTCTCGCCGGACCCGTCGTCGAGCGGCCCGTGGCCCTTCTTGGCCTTGTTGGAGATCCCCTCGACGAAGACGTCGAGCGTGCGGCCGGTTTGTTCCTCGTGGACCTCTCGCGAGGCCTCCGTCTGCACCGCGAGCAACTCGTTGTTCCGGCGGCGCTTCACCTCGTCCGGAACGTCGTCCTCGTAGCGGCGGATCGCGATGGTTCCCGGCCGCGGCGAGTACTTGAAGATGAAGCTGTTCTTGAAGCGGCACCTGCGGATGAGGTCCTTGGTCGCCTCGAACTCCTCCTCGGTCTCGGTCGGAAAGCCGACGATGAAGTCGCTGGCGATGGTCACGTCGGGCATCCAGCTCCGAGCCCGCGAGACGAAGTCGAGGTACTGATCGACCGTGTACTCGCGGTTCATCATTCCGAGCATGCGGTTCGCGCCGTGCTGAGCGGGCGCGTGGAGAAAGCGACAGATCCGCGGGCTCTCCGCCATCACCTGAAGCACGTCGTCGCCGAAGTCTCTCGGGTAGCTCGTCACGAACCGGAGCCGCCGGATGGCCGGCACCTCGTCGTGGATGCGGCGGAGGAGGTCCGCGAAGGTGGTGACCCGCCGGTGGTTGGCGTGGTGGTCCGGCCTCTTGAACGCCCCGAGGCCCGGTCCGATCTGCGGCTCTTCCCCGCCGCCGGCCCGAGCCGCGGCGCCGTGGTCGTAGCGGTAATGGTTCACCGTCTGGCCGAGGAGGGTGACGCCCGCGTCCGCCAGGCGCTTGCACTCGTCGACGATGTGGTCGGGTGGCCGATGCACCTCCGGCCCACGGGTATACGGCACGACGCAGTAGGTGCAGAACTTGTTGCAGCCGCGGGTGATCCGGACGTAGGCCGAGCCGTTGTGGTCCTCCGGGCTGATCGACCGGCTGAGGTCGAGGTGCTCGAGCTGGTCCCTCGCGGCGACCAGCGTGCCGGACCGCCTCGCGTTGTTGCCCTGCAAAGCAATCTGCGGCTGTTGCGTACGCACCGCGTTGTCCACGAGGTGGGCCATCTTGTCCAGCTCGCCCGGGCCGCACATCAGGTCGACGTGAGGGAAGCGCCGGGAGAGGTCCGCCCCGTCCCGCTCCGCCATGCACCCGATGACCCCGAGGAGCACGTCCGGACGCTGCTCCTTGATCTTCTTCACCTCCCCGAGACGCGTGTAGACCTTCTGCTCGGCGTGCTCGCGGACGGAGCAGGTGTTGTAGACGATGACGTCGGCGTCCGCCCGCCGATCGGTCAGCTGGTAGCCGCTCGCCCGGAGCTGCGTGGCCACCAGCTCGCTGTCGAGGGCGTTCATCTGGCAGCCGAACGTCTCCAGGAACACCTTGTGGCGGTCGGTGCCCATAATTGCCCATCGTACGAACGCGGCGTCCGACCCGACAACAAAGCCTCGCCGGGCGGCGGCAGCGGGATGGCCAGCGGGCTACAATGGGATTTTCCGCCATCCTTGGCTCAGCGGTCTCGTCGGGAGCGCGGCATGGCTGTCCGGATGGAACTATCCCGAATCCTCATCACGGAAACCCAGGAATATCAGCTGATCGAGCTCAGCGAGGTCGACGGGGACCGTAAGTTCCCCATCGTCATCGGTATCTACGAGGCCGCCGCCATCGAGCGGCGGCTCAAGAACGTCGAGGTAAAGCGGCCGCAGACCCACGAGCTGCTCGCGAACACGATCGAAGCGATGGGAGGCACCCTGGAACGGATCGTCGTCAACGACCTCCAGCACCATACCTTCTTCGCTCAGCTCCTGATCCGCCAGAACGGGTCGCTGGTGGAGGTGGACAGCCGCCCGAGCGACGCGATCGCGCTCGGCGTGGCCAACGACGTCGAGATCTACGTCGAGGAGCACGTCC
This sequence comes from uncultured Planctomycetaceae bacterium, assembly GCA_964595475.1. Lineage (GTDB taxonomy): Bacteria > Planctomycetota > Phycisphaerae > Phycisphaerales > Zrk34 > CAZQQP01. The sequence goes on from CAZQQP010000010.1 coordinate 2,950, forward strand.
TCGACCAGGTCGGATAGGCCCGCCTCCACCCGTGGCTGGCTGATGACAGCGGCACGGCCGCGGACCGTATCGCCCGTGCCCGGCTTCGGCGGTCGCGGCGCGTCGCGCACCCCAGTCGCCTACCGTATCGCCGCATGGGGCTGGATCTCTTCGTCCTTGGTGAGATCGTGCTGCTCGGGCTCGTCGCGGGCATCCTCGGCGGGATGCTCGGGGTGGGCGGGAGCACCATCATGATCCCGGGCCTCGTCCTCCTGTTCGGTCAGCGGCCGGACTGGAACCAGCACCTGTACCAAGCCGCCGCGATGATCGTGAACGTGTTCGTCTCGGTCCCCGCGGCGCTCCGGCACCACCGGGCGGGCGAGATGTCGCCGCGTGCTCTGAAACTGATCTTCCCCGCAGCCGTCATCGCGGTCGTCGGCGGCGTCTTCCTCAGCAACCTTTCCTTCTTCTCCGTGGGGGCGAGCGAAGCGGGCGCCACCGGCTCGGCCTCGGCGGAAGGCCCGCGATTGCTCGGCCGCATCATGGCGGTCTTCCTCCTCTACGTGATCGTCGCGAACCTCCGCCAGCTCTTCGGGCGCGACTCGCGGGAGGGGCCCGACCCGGTCGCGGCTTCCCTCACCCCGCTGCGGTGCGGCACGGTCGGCACAGGAATGGGGCTCCTCGCGGGGCTCTTGGGGATCGGCGGAGGATCGGTGGCCGTCCCGCTTCAGCAGGTCCTCCTCAAGCTCCGCCTGCGGTCGTGCATCGCGAACAGCTCCGCTCTGATCTGCGTGACCGCGCTGTTGGGCGCCTCCTACAAGAACGCCACCCTCCCCACCCTTGGCCTCCCGATCGCGAGGAGCCTTGGTATCGCCGGCCTGCTCGCCCCGACCGCCCTCGTCGGCGGATACCTCGGGGCGAAGCTCACCCACCGCTTTCCGATCCGCCTGGTCCGCGCCTGCTTCGTCGCACTGATGGTGGTCGCGGCCGCCAAGATGGCGGAGCTGTTCTGAGCCCGTTCGGTGGCAGCCCGGAGGGGCCCGGCTGTCACGCTGACAGCCTGACCGCGGCCGCCCTATCCGGCAAAAAAGCTAAGACTCTATCATATAATAACTTACAAAAACGGACGCAATCGGGCGGCCGCGCCTCCGCTGGCACCAATCTTGCCCCGAGGGGCATCATCCGCGGCGCGGAGTCCGCGTGCAGGGGTATTACGAGCGCTTAAGCCGGGACTGCATTTGAGGTAGGCGACCTATGGCCGCAAAGAATCTGGCCTTCGAAGCCGAGGCGAGACAAAGCCTGCTGTCGGGCGTGTCCAAGCTCGCGTCCGCCGTCCGAAGCACGCTGGGGCCGCGCGGGCGGAACGCGGTCCTGGACAAAGGCTGGGGGGAGCCGACCGTGACCAAGGACGGGGTCACGGTGGCGGAGGAGCTTGAGCTCCGCGACAAGAACGAGGACATGGGCGTGAAGCTCGTGAAGGAGGCGGCGAGCCAGACCTCCGATAACGCGGGCGATGGAACCACCACCTCCACCATTCTCGCGGAGGCCCTCTTCCGACAGGGCCTGCGGCAGGTGACCGCGGGCTCCGACGCGAACGCCCTGGTACGCGGCATGAAAAAGGGTGTGGACGCCGCGGTCGACGCGCTGAAGAAGCTCTCCAAGCCGATCGACATTACCAGCAAGAACGACATCGCCAACGTCGCGGCCATCTCCGCCAACAACGATCGGAGCATCGGCAAGACGATGGCCGACGCCTTCATGAAGGTCGGCAAGGACGGCGTGATCACCGTGGAGGAGGGCCGCGGCCTCGAGACGGAGGTCGATGTGGTGGAGGGGATGCAGTTCGACCGGGGGTACCTCTCCCCCAACTTCGTGACGAACCAGGACGACATGACGGTGGAGCTGGAGAAGTGCCTCGTGCTCGTCCACGAGGAGAAGATCTCCAGCGTCCAGAAGCTCGTGCCCTTCCTGGAGAAAGCCCAGAAGGCGGGACGGCCGCTGCTCATCATCGCCGAGGACGTGGAGAGCGAGCCGCTCGCGACGCTGGTCGTGAACAAGCTCCGAGGCGTCCTCCAGGTGTCCGCGGTGAAAGCTCCCGGCTACGGCGAGCGGCGGAAGGCGATGCTCCAGGACATCGCCATCCTCACCGGCGCGGAGCCCGTGATGAAGGATCTCGGCACGGAGCTCGACAGCGTAGAGGTGGATCAGCTCGGGCTCGCGAAGAAGGTCACCGTCACCTCGGACAACACCACGATCGTCGAGGGAGCGGGCGATACCAACGCCATCCAGGGACGGATCCAGCAGATCCGCAACGAGATCGATCAGACCACCAGCGACTACGACCGGGAGAAGCTGCAGGAGCGGCTCGCGAAGCTCACGGGCGGCGTCGCCCAGATCAACGTGGGGGCCGCCTCCGAGTCCGAGATGAAGGAGCGGAAGGCCCGGATCGAGGACGCCCTCCACGCGACCCGCGCGGCGGTGGAGGAGGGCATCGTCCCGGGCGGCGGCGTCTCCTTCCTTCGAGCCATCGGCGCGACCCAG
>CAZQQP010000010.1:5479-5803 GCA_964595475.1 uncultured Planctomycetaceae bacterium
GATCGGCGCGGAGATGGTCGCCCGGTCCTTGAGCATCCCGGCGCATGCGATCGCCGAGAACGCCGGGGAGAAGGGCGCCGTGGCGGCGGCCAACGTGCAGGACGCGAAAGGCGGCTACGGCTACGACGCGCTTCGTCGCGAGTACGGCGACCTCTACGAGAAGGGGATCATTACCCCGACCAAGGTCGATCGGATCGCGCTGGAGAACGCCGCGTCGGTGGCCACGGTGCTCCTGACCGCCGACTGCATCGTCACGGAGATCCCGCAGGAAGAGGACGAGGAAGGCGCCGGCCATGATCACCACGGAGGCATGGGTGGCATGGG
>CAZQQP010000010.1:5813-18642 GCA_964595475.1 uncultured Planctomycetaceae bacterium
ATGATGTAATCGCCGGAGGACCGGACGTCGGAGAAGGAAAGTTCCCAAACCCACCAGGAAGGAGAGCGTGCCGATGAGCATCCGACCGCTGGAAGACCGCGTATTGGTGAAGCCGGAAGAGCCGGAAGAGAAGACCCCGTCGGGCATCTACCTCCCGGACACGGCCAAGGACAAGCCGCTCACGGGACAGGTCGTGGCCGTCGGTCCGGGGAAGCGGAGCGAGGACGGCCAGCGAACCGCCCCGTCGGTCAAAGAAGGACAGACCGTGATGTACGGGAAGTTCGCTGGGACGGAGATCGACGTCGACGGCGAGTCGCACCTGCTCCTGAGGGAGTCGGAGCTCCTCGCGACGGTGGAGAAGTAGGACGATCGGATCGGGCCACGCGAGTACTCCAAGAAGACGGGGTGAGACGATGGCAAAGCAGATGATGTTCGACAATCAGGCGGCGAGCGAGCTGATGAAAGGGCTGGATCAGCTCGCGAAGACGGTGACCGGGACGCTCGGGCCGACCGGCCGCCACGTTGTGATCAACAAGTCGTACGGCAGCCCCACCGTCACGAAGGACGGCGTGACGGTCTCGAAGGAGATCGAGCTGCAGGCGCCCTTCGAGAACATGGCGGCCAAGCTGGTCAACGAGGTCGCGAAGAAGACCTCGGACCGAGCGGGCGACGGAACCACCACGGCGACCGTCCTCGCCCAGGGCATTTTCGGCGCGGGCCTCAAGCACGTGGCGGCGGGGGCCAACCCGGCGGCGCTGCAGCGGGGCATCCTCGCGGCCGCGAACGTGGCGTCGGACGCGATCTCGGAAAGCGCCGTGAAGTGCAAGGGTCGCGAGGATATCAAGAAGGTGGCGACGATCTCCGCGAACAACGATCCGGAGATCGGCGACCTCATCGCCGAGGCGCTGGAGAAGGTCGGCACGGACGGCGTGGTGGAGGTGGAGGAAGGGAACGCCGCGACCACCACGCTGGACTATGTGGAAGGCATGCAGTTCGACAAGGGGTATCAGTCCCCCTATTTCATGACCGACCCCAACACGCAGGACTGCGTGCTCGAGAACTGCCGCATCCTCATCCACGAGAAGAAGATCAGCAATCTTCCCGACCTTCTCCCCCTCCTGAACAAGGTGGCCCAGTCGGGTGAGCCGCTTCTGATCATCTCCGAGGAGGTGGAGAGCGAGGCTCTCTCGGCGTTGGTGGTGAACAAGCTGCGAGGCGTGCTCAAGATCTGCGCCGTGAAGGCGCCGGGCTTCGGCGACCGGCGGCGAGCGATGCTCGGCGACATCGCGGCGCTCACCGGCGGCACGTTCCTCTCGGAGGACCTCGGGCAGAAGCTCGAGAATCTCGAGCTGGAGCAGCTCGGCCGAGCCAAGCGGGTCACGGTGGACCGCGACAGCACCACCGTCATCGAGGGCGCGGGCAAGAAGAAGGACATCAACACCCGCGTGGACCAGATCCGGAAGCAGCTCGACGCCACCACCAGCGACTACGACCGGGAGAAGCTGCAGGAGCGGCTCGCCAAACTGACGAGCGGAGTCGCCGTCATCAACGTCGGCGGCGCTACCGAGGTGGATATGAAGGAGCGGAAGGACCTCGTCCAGAACGCCCTCCACTCCGCCCGGGCCGCCGCCCAGGAGGGGTACGTCCCCGGCGGCGGCGTGGCGTTCCTCCGAGCCATTTCGGCCGTCCAGGAGGGCCGCCAGAAGGCCCGGGGCGACGAGAAGCTCGGCTACGACGTGGTCGCGGCGGCGCTCGAGCGGCCCGCCCACAAGATCGTGGAGAACGCGGGCGGCGACGGCGACGTGATCGTGGAAAAGGTCAAGGAGAGCCGCGGCCACCACGGCTACGACGCGTCGCGGGGGCAGTATGGCGACCTCGTCCGCGCCGGCGTGATCGACGCGGCGATGGTCAGCCGGAACGCGCTGCTCAACGCGGCGTCCGTCTCCGGCCTCATGCTGACCACCAACGTTCTCATGACCGATCTCGGCGACGACGACGAGCCGATCGAGAGCGCGGTGGCGTGATCGGCCGGCGGAAGCAACGGAGCGCATGCACTGTGGAGGGCAGGGGCGCGGCGGGCGCTCCTGCCCTTTTCACGGCAATCGGCAGCGGAATGCCCTATGCCGAGGACTGACTACTACGAGGTTCTGGGAGTCGCTCAATCGGCTTCCACCGAGGAGATCAAGCGCGCCTACCGACGCGCCGCCATGCAGTACCACCCGGATCGGAATCCCGACGATCCGGAGGCGGAGCAGAAGTTCAAGGAGTGCGCCGAGGCCTACGAGGTGCTCTCGGACCCCCAGAAGCGCCAGCGGTATGATCGGTACGGCCACGACGGGCTCCAGGGGAGCAGCACCCACGACTTCAGCGGCATGGACGCCACCGACATCTTCTCCATGTTCGAGGATCTGTTCGGGGACATGGGCATGGGGGGGATGTTCGGCGGACGGCGCGGGCGGGGGCGTCGCGCTCGCCGGGGATACGACCTCGAGACGGAAGTGGAGGTCGACCTCGCCGACGTCGCGACCGGCAAGGAGGTCGAGGTCGAGTTCCGACGGCAGGATCTTTGCGAGACGTGCGAGGGCAGCGGCGCCAAGCCCGGCACGCAGCCGAGCCACTGCTCCACATGCGCCGGGCGCGGACAGGTCGCGATGCGACAGGGCTTTTTCCAGATGGTTCGCACCTGTCCCGACTGCGGCGGACAGGGGACCATCATCCGGAACAAGTGCACCGACTGTCGCGGCAGCGGGCGACGGCCGCGCCATCGGAAGCTGAACGTCAACGTCCCCGCGGGCATCGGAGACGGGAACATCATCCGCGTGTCCGACGAGGGGGAGCCGGGCGACCAGGGTGGGCCGCGGGGCGATCTTCACGTCATCGTGCGGGTCCGCCCCCACGAGCTGTTCGAGCGGAGGGACGACGATCTGCTGATCCAGGTGCCGGTGAGCTTCCCCCAAGCGGCCCTCGGCGCCAAGATCGAGGTGCCCACCCTCGAGGGCACGGAGGAAGTGACCATCCCGCGGGGAACCCAATACGGCGATACGCTGACCCTCCCCGAGAAGGGGCTGCCCAACCTCCGAACCGGCCAGCCGGGGAACCTGGTGGTCCGGGTCGTCATCGAGATTCCGAAGAAGATCGACGAAGAACAAGAGGCGCTTCTTCGTGAGTATGCGAGCAAGGAGAAGCAAGAGGTGCTTCCCCATACGAGGAGCTTCTGGGAGAAGATCCGGCGGTACATCGCGGGTGAGTGAAGTGGATCGGAAGACGAAGCGGAGAGGCTGAGCCATGCGGAGAATTCGGCCAGAGAACTCGGAGGAGCCGGAGAAGACGGGCGAGCAGACGGGAGAGGACGCCGAAGCCCGCACGGACCAGGGCGAAGGGAACGAGGCCCAAGGAGGGGAGCGCCCCGAGCAGACGGAGAGCGCGGGAGAGGAGGAGACTTCTCAGGCGGAGCAAAGCGCCGAGGAAGACATCGAGGCGGTCCGGCAGGAGCGGGACCAGCTCTTCGAGCGGCTCCGGCGGATGGCGGCGGATTACGAGAACTACAAGAAGCGGAGCCAGCAGAACCTCCAGGAGTCCGTGGACCTCGCGAAAGGTGAGGTGCTCAAGAGCTTCCTCCCGGTTATCGACCACTTCGACCGGGCGCTCGCCGCGGACCCCGAGCAGGGCGACGCCAAGAGCGTGCTCCAGGGTCTGCAGATGGTGCGGGACGAGTTCCTCAAGACCCTCGAGCAGGCGGGCGCCGAGCGGTTGGAGCCCGAGCCGGGGCGGCCGCTCGACCCCCACGTCCACGAGGCGATGTTCCGGCAGCCCGCCGAGGGCGTAGCCCCCCACCACATCACGGCTTGCTACGTGCCTGGATATGTCTATAACGGACGCACTCTCCGCCCGGCGAAGGTAGCGGTCGCTCCGGAGGAGGACAGCGGCCAGGGTGCCACCGAAGGTAGCGGCGACGAGGGTGAGGAGCGAGGGAACGACGGCTAGCGGCGGCCATCACAAGGGAGCCTCCCATGCCAACCTATGAGTACGCTTGCGCGAGCTGCGGACATCAGTTCGAGGCGTTTCAGTCCATGACCGCCCGTCCGCTTCGGAAGTGTCCGCAGTGTCAGCAGCGGAGCCTGAAGCGGCTGGTCGGCACGGGCGCCGGGGTGATCTTCAAGGGGTCGGGCTTCTACGAGACGGACTACAATCGCTCCAAGGAATACAAGGACGCCGTCGCCAAGGAGAATCAAGGGGACGGACAGAAGGAGGGCAGCGAGGGGTCGGGGCAGAGCCAGTCCGACCAGGGTGGCTCCTCGAGCCAAGGCGGGGAGAGCGGCGGCCAACAGAGCTCGGGGCAGCAGTCCTCCGGTCAGCAGAGCACGGGGGAGCAGGGCTCGGGCGGGAATCAGACGAGCAGCTCCTCCTGACGCCTATCCGCCGCGGAGGCCGTTCAGCAGACCCGTCCGCTCGATGGCCTTTTGCACGGCAGTGTGCAGCCGCCCGTTGGTGACCACGACACCTTGGTTGGACGCCAGCGTCTCCCCTTCGGTGAAACGGAGTGGATGGCCGAAGAGGTCCGTGACCTGTCCACCCGCCTCTACCACGATCCCGACACCCGCGGCGTGGTCCCAGATCTTCTCGCGGCGCCCCGGCCGGGTCGGGATGCGGAGATATAGCTCCGCGTCGCCGCGTGCGACCAGCCCGTACTTGGCCTGGCTGTCGACGCGGACGGGTGCGGCCGTCGTTCCGAGCTTCTCTCGGACCTGCGCCGCGTGATCGTGAGCGCTGTGGCCGCTCTCCAGCGACTCGCACGAGCGAGCGCCCGTCGGATCCGAGGCGTCGCTGACGCGAATCTCCTCTTCCGAGTTCTCCTCGAGAGGCACCCCCACCGCTCCCTCTCCCCGCACGGCCACGAAGACGACACCCGTCGTCCCTTGGTCACCCGGGCGGAGGGGAAGCATCGGGCAGGCGAGTGCGGAGACGACGACCGTTCCGTCCTCGATGAGGGCGAGCGCCACGGCGTACTGATCGCCGCGAAGAAAGCCCTTCGTCCCGTCGATGGGGTCGACCGTCCAGAAGCGGCGGGCGCCCTCGTGGTGGCCGCCGTGGTCGATCGTCCGGAGCACGCTTTGCTCGTCCGCCTCCGAGTCGACGGTCCGCACGTGGCCGACGACCTGGGCGAGCGTCTCGCGGTTGTCGGGCTCGCGGAGGGCGGCCGCATCTTCCTCTCCGACGACCGGGTCGTCGGGAAAGGCGGCCTCGAGAAACCGGCAAACCACCGCTTGGCTGCCGTAGTCCGCGACCGTGACCGGACTGAGGTCGTCCTTGACGAGCACACCGGGATCGACGCCCGCCCGGACGCCCTGACACAGCCGTCCGGCCGCCCGGACACCCTCGAGGGCCACTCTCCGCTCCCGCTCGTAGCGTCTCGCCATCCGTTGCCTTTGCCATTGGGACGCCCCTCTCGCGGGGCGGATCGGAGACGAGTATAGCGGGTGGGCCGCCGACCGGCTCCGTGACAAGCCGCGTCGGGCTCGCGGCGCCGATCGGAGGCGCAGCGGCTCACCCGACGAGCCCCCTCGCGAGCGCGGCCCCGAGCAGTGCGAAGACCGGAGGGATGAGGTGAAGCTGATACGCCGGCAGCTTCTCGCTGAGTACGGGCTCCAGGAGACCGGCGGAGCCCACCACCGCCGCGTACGCGGATGCCGCACCGCCCGTAGCGGCCGCCCAGAGCAGCGGACGCGACGTGGTCAGCGCCGGCGGGACGAGCGCTCCGAGGACGGCGGCGACGAGGATGCGAGGGAGAACCCTCCCCAGCGGTGTCAGCGACAAGCCCCACTCCACCCGCAGCGGCAAGCGATGGAGGACGTGCTCGGACCAGACCCGCTCCGTGACCGGCACCAGCACGACGAAGGCGAGGACGAGGCCCATGAGCATCAGCGTGTTGCGGAGCGTGTTCATCGCCACCGTCCTGCGCGGCCGCGGTCGGCGGGCGCGAACAACCGCTGACGACGCTCCCTCCGCGCTCGCCGGCTTCCCCGACGACGCGCGGCGAGGTCGACCACGGCGGTCGGCCTAGGAAGCCTCCGCCTGCGTCCCCTTCCCTTCCAGCTTGTCGATCACGGCGTCCAAGCGGTACCGGACGTCTTTCATGCAAGCGGGACGCTCCTCCGGATCTCGCCGAATGCACTGGAGAACGAGGGAGTCGAGCTCCGGCGGGATCTCCCGGTTGAACCGGCTCGGTTTGCCGACGTCCGAGTCCGGGTTGCCCGTCCCTCCGGAACCGCCCGGGATGAGAGTGGGAATGTGGTGCGTGGTCAGGCACCAATACAGGCTGGCGGCGAGGTTGAACACGTCGGTTCTGGCCGTGATGGCATGCCGCTGCACTTGTTCCGGGGCAATGTAGTCGGGCGTGCCCTGGATGCGGGGCTTTGCGGTCCCGATGGGACACGACTGGCCGAAGTCGATGATTTTCGCGGCCCCCTTGCTGTTGATCAGGATGTTGTTCGGCTTGAGGTCCGCGTGGGCATACGACGCCGCGTGCATCGCGCAGAGCCCGTCCGCGACGCCACGGAAGACGCGGAGAAGCTCGACGAGCCGCGTCGGCCGCCGCTGGTCGAGACCGCGACCGTCCACAAGCTCCATGAGCAGGAGCACCTCCGGCTTGCGGAATAGACCGCGGCGGCGGATGAGACGGTAGCTCTTCCGAAGAACCGGATGGTCCAGCGCGCTGGTCACGTGGTACTCGGTCAGGACCTGATCGACAAAGCGCTCGTCCTCACGTGTCTCCTGGACCACCCGCTTCAGTGCATAGATGCCGTTGTCCTTGCGATCCTGGACCACGTAGATCGTGCTCTTGGCACCATACCCGAGGATGCTCAGCACCTCGTAGCCCGCCAGTCGCTGAGAATTACCGGTCAAAGTAGCCAAACCTACCAGTCCCCTTCCTTACGGGTCACATCCCGGAACCTATAGCCGCAAAGAAGCCCTCCTCGAGACAGACACCGGTCCATCCCGGCGGCCACAGCCACAGTATCCGTAGCGGGTGGACGACACCGAGGCAACTGATCCCCGCGAGGGATCGGTCATCGTCGCGCTTGCCGCGGCAACTTCCCGCGAAGAGCCTCGAGCGGAAACTCTCGCCCTGGGCAGGCGACCGACGACAGCGCTCGGTGCGGCCGGACGTGATCCCGGGGGATGTCGAGGCGGGCACGCAGAGCCCGCACCAGCCGGCGGAGCTTGATGAGCTGGGCACGCGTCGGCCGGGTCTCGTTGCCATTGCCGATCAATCCGATGGCGATGGCGCGTCGGTGATACCGCCCCTTTCGCTCCTCCTCCACGGCGGCCGCCGGAAGCTGTCGCCGCCACCGGTACCCGATGAACAGACCCCCGTCGGGCGCCCCGTTGCCGTTGCCGATGACAAAATGATACCCGAGCCCCGCCGCTCCCCGGTCGCGATGCCGGTCCGCGAGCGTTTGGGCGTTGCCGAAGGACCGGCCCGAGTGGTGGACGACGATGCCCTTCCAACGGGCGGGCCGCGGCGACGGATGGGTTTGGAAGACGCGCTCCATGTTGATCCGCCGCCGGCCGATGGTCGGCTCCGCGAGTTCGGCGGCCGGAGCGATCGGCGCCGGGCGCAGCGCCGACAATACCGTTGCGAGGCCGACGAGCGCCAGCAGCAGCGACAACACGACGGCCACACTGCGTCGCGCGGGAAGCACCTTTTGTCGTCGGCGGGGAGCCACCCACGCCTCCTTGCGCTTCCGCGACGCGCCCTCCGCTGCGTTTGCGTCGCGGGAAAACTGTGGCGTGCCGGCGATGGCCGAGCGGGAAGGCCCCTTCGAGGGAGAAGGGACCAAGGCGCTCTCCTCCTCCCACCGCCGGCGCCACTAGAGTACACATTCTCCGAGCGAGGGCAACCCCTTCACCGTCCCAGATCTCCGAGCCGCTCCCGCAGGGCGGGATCGCTTCCGCCCCTCGAGTCGGAGCGATCGGTCGGAACGCCCCTCCCACGGAGCTCGTCGAAGCGTTGGTATTGGGTCCGCGGAGCGTCCTCCGGGAACAGCGGCTTCTGGCACGCCGAGAGCGTCGCCGAGCATGCGACCGCCAGCGCCACAGACGTTCGCCTCATCGAGCACCCTTGGATTTCAGCACCGCGGTTCCGTCCTCCCCGCTTACCAGCAGGGCGTCGGGGAGCAGGGTCACCTTGTCGACCGAAACACCGTCTGTCAATTGGTAGTCGAACCGGATCATCCCGTGGCGACGATCGAGGCCGAACAAGCGGACGGCCTTCCGGTCCCGGCGACGGCTGAGCAACCAGACGAGCTCCTTGCTGACCGCCGCGGCCACGAACCGCTTGGGCCCGGCGATGCCGTCCTTCCAGACGATCTTCCCGGACGCACGGGTCACCAGACACCGCTCGGAGCCGATCACCAGCCACCGGCCATCGAGGGACCGAACACGCAGGGCCCCTTCGAAGCGGAAGGGAAGGCGGTGGGCGAGATTGCCGTCGCGGGCCCGGACCCAAATGAGATCGCCCTGCTCGGTCTGCACCACAAGGTGCTCCCGACCGACCGTGACCTCGCCGCCGGTGAGATCGGCGCCCGGCTCCGCCGTCCACCTCGACCGGCGGCTCGGAACGTCGAAGGCGACCATGCGGGAGGCGGTCAGATAGAACAGCGTGCCGTCCCCAGTCAGCTCGGCCCAGACCAACGTCTCCTTGGCCGGATGGACGATCGGATGCACCTCTTGTCCGGTCTCCGCGTCGTAAAGGTAGATGATGCGAGAGTCGTCCGGCGACTTGCCGCCTACCGCCACTAAACCGTTGCCCATCGCCAGCACGCGGAGCTGCATGCCCGTGTCCACCTCCCACCGTACCTCCCCACCTTTTGCATCGAGCACCTTGACCTTACCGGAGTTCGCGACCGCGATCGCCCCTCGGCCGAAGGCGAGCATCCGCCCGCTCTTCTCCTCGGATTCCTCTTCTCGCGTTTGCCGCGCTCTTTGCACCATTCGGCGGAGCGGAAGCCGCACTCGTTCGCGTCCGCCGTGGCCCCCTCCCTCGTCCGAGCCGAGGCCGCTGAGCCCGTCGATCTGCTCGTTCGACCAGCGGAGCTTACCGGTCTCGGCGTCGATCTCCGCCAAGCGGTCCTGTTTCGGATACCAGATCCAGGCGCGAAAGCGGTCGATCCGAAGCAGCTCCACCCGCTCGGCGTCGACGCTCCTGGTCCACGCCACCGAGAGGTCCTCCCCCATTCGCATCTGGAGACCGGACGCCGTCCGCAGGAGAAACCGGTCGACGGGCGTGGCCCGGGCGGATTGGAACTTCGGCCGGAGAAGCTCGCCGGAGAGGCGGTCCGCGGATGGACTGAACGACGGCGCCACCCGCGGCCAGTCCACGGCCTTGTTCCGCTCGGCGGCCGGGAGATCCGCGAGCCAATCGCGTGGGTCGACCGCTTGTCCGTTCCGCAGCGGGCGGAGATCGGAGTGACGGTCGATCAGCTTCCGGAGGACACGGCGGGCACGGCCGGGGTGGCCCTTTCTCGCAAGGAGCTGGACGCGCTGGCCGTAGAGCTCGGCGAGCTTGTCCGGGGAAGCCGCTTGGTCGATGGCCTCCTGGAGCAGACGGTCGGCCGCGTCCACGTCGCCGGCCGCGGCCTTCCACTTGGCCGCGAGCCGTCTCGCGGACAACGCCGCCTCGGCGACCGGGTAAGCCCGCGCCAGCGCCGCGAGCCCCTTTGCATCCCTCTTCTTCTTCAAGATCCGCAGCCGCTGGGAGGCGTAGGCGTCCTGCTTCTGATAGATCTCCCGGCCGTGCTTCTCGATCAACGCCGCGAGCCGACGCTTCGCCTCCAAACCAGCGCGGCGGGAGCCCGCCTCGTGTCGGTAGAGCTTCCGCCGAAGCGCCTTGGACGCGAGCACCCGTTGATACGCCTCGACCGCACGCTTCGGGTCGCCTTGTTCCACCCGGAACCGAGCGAGCTCGAAGAGATACGCCACCTGCCGCGAGGGCTTGTTCACGAGGCGGCCGAGCTGCTCGAAGAGGGCCTCGCGCAACGCCGCGTGAGCCCGGTCCGAGGCGCCCACCATGGTCATCAGCTGCTGGAAGAGACGGCGCTTCGCCGGCGACTCCTCCTTTTCCTCGACGAGGTCCACCGCTCGCTTGACGGTCTCGACCAGCGCGTCGTGGTGACCGAGCTTGAACGCGAGCCAGCTCAGGGCCACGCGAGGTGCGGGAGCCTTTGGGGTCTCCTTCATCCGGGCCCGGAGCTTGCCCGAGACCACGGACCAGGCGCTGTAGGCCGACAGGGCGTTCTTCTCGGCGACGAGGAGCTGACCCTGGGCCGGCAGGATGTTGGCCGGCGTGGCGACTTCCAGCGTGGTGACGGAATCGCCGCTTTCCACGTCGACGACACTGACGCGGCCTTTCTCGGGAATGTAGAGACGCTTGCCGGAGACGACCGCCCGGCCCTGGCCCTTGCCGTCGCGTTGCTTCGTCCACTTCGTCTCGAGCGTCTTTCCGTCCCGGCGGACGACCGAGGCCCCGAGGGAGAAGACGTCGCCGTGAGCGCCGAGCAGATAACGAGGGTTCGCCCAGCGTGAGGCCGGGAACTGCTTTTGAGGCTCGCCCGTCGAGGGATCGAGCAGCCGAACCGTGCCCGTCCACTTGTCCAGTATGAGAAGGCCGGCGTCGACGAGAAGCGGAGGGCTCTCCTGCCAGGCCAGCGAGCGGATCTTGGGCATCTCCCGCTTCCCCCCGGGAAACGTCGTCAGCCAGTCGACGGAACCGTCCGCCCCGCGCACGCGGGCGACGGCGCCGAGGTGGCTCTGGACATAGAGCCATCCCCCGTCCATCCGCATCTGGCCGAGCGGCGGAACCACGCTTCGCTCCGAGACCGCAGTGCTCGCGATGTGGCGGACCCAGAGGATCTTGCCGCTGCCGAGATCCACCGCGACGACGTACGCGTCGTGGAACTGGGTCCGCTGGCGACGGCGGAGCTGAACGAAGACGCGGCCGCCCGAGACGATCGGCTGGCCGTGCCAGAAGGCGCTGTCGAAGTCGGGATCCACATCGTCGGCGTGGAGGTCCCAGAGGTGCTTGCCGTCCTCGCTCCGCAGGCAAACCAGCTGGCTCGGGGGACCGTCGCTTCGGAATCGGACCGGGAGCATCCCCTTGAACCCGAGCACGCTCACCACGCGATCGCCCGCGGGGGCCACACCGCTGAGCGGGGCCAAGCCGCCGTGGAAGCCCGATCGGCCGGGCTGGATACGGCCGCGGACGGCCTCGGCGTCGGTGTCCTCGTACTGCCAGCGCCCCTGGCCGGTCCGGAGCTTCACCGAAAAGACCGACCGGCCGTTGCTCATGTAGACGCGGCGGTTCTGCACGACCGGCAAGCCCGTGAGCATCATCCGGTCGGTGAGCGTGCGCTGGAAGGAGCTGCGGCCGCGGCCCGCGAGCCACTGCTTCGGAAGAGCCGGCTTGTAATCGACGGACCAGATCCGCTTGGGCTCCGAGGGAACCGATGCCTTGGGGACCCGGCCGAGCGGATTGACGGCGTCGGCGGACGGCGGGCGGGTCACGCTCTCCTCCCACGCCTGGAGGCGGGCGAGCTTCTCGGTCGCCCCCCTCTCTTTCAAAGCGGCGCGGGCCTCCCGATAGGTCGACCGCTCGCCGGCGTACAGAGCGGCGGCCGCCCGGAGCCATTGCCACCGCACGCGATGCTTCTCCAGATCCGGGTGGGAGCGGACCCCCTCCAGGACGATCCCGGCCATGGTCGGGTCCCACGTCTCGAGGGCGAGACCGGCGTGGCGGAGCGCCGCACGGAGGCCCGCCTCGGTCATCGGGTATCGGCGGACGACCGTGGCCAGCTTGGCGCGGTCCGTGCCGGCCTTCTCGAGGGCGCGAGCCGCGACCGGCTGGTGGAGCTCTCGGTAGGTCTCCAGAAGCTCCGGATGCTTCCCGAGAAAGGCCGCCGCGGCCGCGGAGACCTCGACGTATCGACCGTTCCGCTCGACCAGCTTCCTCCGGTGCTTGTCCAGCGCTTCCTGCACGCGATTGGCGGCGGGCTGAAGGTCCCCTTTCTCCAAGCGCTTCCGAGCGGCCTCAAAGAGCTGAGCGGCGGCGGGGGAATCGTCCACGTAGATCGCAGGCCCCTCCGACGGCGTGGGAGCCGCGGCGGAGGCGGAGACCGCCGAGGCGACCAACAGGACGGGCGGAAGGCATCGGCGGGGGGCCCGTCGGGCAATGGGGTGGAAGATGGACATGATTGCGATTGTATTTGAACGGCGAGCCATTTCGAGAGCAGCGGCCCATCGTCACGGGGCTGGCCCGCACGGTGTCCGTCACGGGAGCCGTTCTCCTCGGGCGCGGGCCTCCTCCTTCGCGAGCTCGATCGCCTCTTCCCGCGTGGTGACCCGCCCTTCGAGCTGAGCGTCGTAGGCGCGAGCGAGCAAGTGCTTGAACAGCGGGCCGGGCCTCAGGCCGGAGCGGATCAGATCCCGGCCGTCGAGCAGCGGGGGCGGGGCAACCCCTTCCGCGGACAGACGCTCCACATCCTTCTCGAAGGCGACGCCGAGGGGGTCCATCCGGAGCGATCCGCGGAGCGCTCCCACCACCGCCCGAACGTCCCGCCACGCCGGGGCGGCGAGGAGCCGCTTTCGCTGGGCGACGGAGAGGTCGAACCACCGCAGCAACTTGGGGAGGCACGCGAGGACCGCCCGGAGGGTGTCCCGTTGCTCGTTGGAGAGGACCAGCGCCTCCCGGCAGCGGCGGACGGTCTGCTCGACCTTCATCGCGGCGAGCGCGGCGGGCAGATCCCCCGCGGACGCGGGCAGGCCGCAGTGGCGG
>CAZQQP010000010.1:18652-29428 GCA_964595475.1 uncultured Planctomycetaceae bacterium
CATCCACGCCGCGAGGGTGGCCGGGTAGCTGGCCGAAGCTTCCAGGCGGCGGACACAGGTCGGCGGGGTCTGACGGGTGGGCGTCTCCAGGACGGGCGCGTCGAGGTGGAGGTCTTGGAGCAACTGGACGGCTCGGCCGCGAGTGGGAGCGGCGAGCATCATCTCCATTTCCATGCCGATGCGCTCGCGGCTGATTTGCCGGAGACGAGGGGCCTCCTCGCGGACGGCGTCCGCCGTCCGCGGGTCCAGGGCGAACCCGAGGCGGGCGGCGAAGCGGACGGCCCGGAGCATCCGAAGGTAGTCCTCGCTGAAGCGGGCGGCGGGATCGCCGATGGCGCGGATGACGCGTCGCTCGATGTCCTCGCGACCGCCGACATGGTCGACGACCGCTTGCCGCATCGGGTCGTAGAAGAGGCCGTTGATCGTGAAGTCCCGTCTCGCCGCGTCGCTCGCCGCGTCGCTGTAGGCGACGTGATCCGGGTGGCGGCCGTCCGCGTAGCCCCACTCCTTCCGGAAGGTCGCGACCTCGATGTCGCAGCCCATCTTCCGAACCAGGACCACGCCGAAGGCCTCGCCCACGGCGTGGGCCCGGCGGAAGAGCGTGAGGACCTTCTCGGGAGGGGCGTCCGTCGCCACGTCGTAGTCGCTCGGCGGGCTCCCGAGGAGCATGTCGCGGACGCAGCCGCCGGCGAAGTAGGCCGTGTGGCCCGCCTCCTGAAGCCGGCTCGCGACCGCCGTGGCCGCGGCACGGGCATGATCGGGCGTGGGCTGTCGCTGCCGTGGGTGTGCCATGGCTCGGTCCGGGCGAAAGACGCCACCCGACTCAGACTGTCCGCGAGCGGGTGTACCAGTGGAGAACCATCGAGCCGTAGTCCGTCGGCTCGGGGCCATCCCAACCCGGAATCGGGTCCGGTGACGCGGTGGCGTCGGTGCGGAGGATCAGCGGCGTGTCCGCCGTGCATCGTGGTGCCAGACGGGCGAGCCGGTTCAGGAGCTTCTCGCGATCGGGCGTCGCGCCCAGCATGGCGTAAGGCGGGTCGGCGAAGACGAGGCCGAACGGGCGGCGGGACGCGACCGTCGCGAGGTCGTGGAGCGTCCGGTCCGTCAGAGCGGAACCACCGATGATCCGTCCCCGAGCGCCCTCCCCCAGCTCCTGGACATTCGCTTTCAGCCGTCGACGCGCCCGCTCGCTCCGCTCGACGAACGTGACCTCGCCGGCGCCGCGGGACAGCGCCTCGAGGCCCACCGAGCCGGTTCCCGCGAAGAGGTCGAGGACGGAGCGACCGTTGAGCGCCAGTCTCGTCTCGAGGCGGCTGAACAACGCCTCTTTGATCCGGTCGGGAATCGGACGCGTCACCGCGTTGCGGTCGGGCGGGCGGAGACGCCGCCCCTTGTGTGCGCCGGCGATGATCCGCATCGACGGGAGTTTACGGGGCTGCGGGGGGTCCGCCACGGCCCATGGAAGCGGAAGGGTCGGCGCGGAAACAATGGGCGGCCCGTGCCCTAACCGGGAAGTGAGCATGAGCCGCGATCCAAGCAACCAGGCGGACCGCGCCGACAAGTACGACCTCTACCAGCGGTCCGTCCAGGAGCCGGAGGTGGAGGTCAAGTTCTTTCGCCGCGTCTTCCGACGGATGTTCGGACGGGAGCCTGAGGTGCTCCGGGAGGACTTCTGCGGAACCGCCGCGGTCTGCTGCGAGTGGGTGAAGCGGCGGCGGAGGGGCCGGGCGATGGGGGTGGATCTCGACCCCGAGCCCGTCGATTGGTGCGAGCGGAACAACCTCACGCGGCTCACACCCGCGGCACGAGAGCGGGTCAAGCTTTGCGTCGATGACGTGAGGAAGGTGAGGGGGCCGAAAGCAGATGTGGTCGCCGCCCAGAACTTCTCCTTCTTCGGCTTCCAGACGCGTCCGGCGCTGCGGCAGTACTTCCGGGCGGCACGGCGGAACCTCGCGGCGGAGGGGCTGTTCGTCCTGGACATGCTCGGCGGGCCGGAGCTGCAGACCGAGGGGGAGGAGGAAGTGACGCGGAAGGACCACTTCGACTATGTCTGGGATCAGCTTCGGTTCGACCCGATCAGCCACTACACCGCCTTCGCGATCCACTTTCGTTTCCCGGACGGAAGTGAGATGCATCGGGCGTTCGCGTACGAGTGGCGGCTGTGGACGCTGCCGGAGGTTCGGGAGACGCTTCTGGAGGCGGGCTTCTCGCGGGTGGACGTCTACTGGGAAGGCACGGATCGGTCCACCGGCGAGGGCGACGGGGTGTTCCGGCTGCGTCGGTCCGCCGAGCCGGACCCCTCGTGGGTGGCGTACTTGGTGGCCGTAGCGTGAGCGCGCAGCCGGCGGAGGAGTCGCCTCGGAGCGAGCCGGTGCGTACGGTGGGCTTCGCGGAATTGGAGACGATCGGACCCGATGACCAAGTTCCAGGCCCCCAAAGGAACGCGTGACTACTACCCCGACGAGATGGCGCTGCGGCGCTATCTGGAGAGGAAGTGGCGCGAGGTGTCGATCCGGAACGGTTTCGAGGAGGTGGACGGGCCGATCTTCGAGCCGTTGGACCTGTACAAGGTCAAGAGCGGGGAAGGCATCGTCAACGAGCTGTTCCACTTCGCGGACCGCGGCGATCGAGAGCTCGCCATCCGGCCGGAGTTCACCCCCACGCTCGCCCGCATGGTAGCGGCGAAGGCCCACGCGCTGCCCAAGCCCATCAAGTGGTTCAGCATGCCCAACCTCTGTCGGGCGGAGCGTCCCCAGCGGGGACGTCTGCGCGAGTTCCTCCAGTGGAACATCGACATGCTCGGGGTGGCCTCCCCCGTCGCGGATGCCGAGTGCATTTTTACCGCGGTGGACCTCATGCGGAGCCTCGGGCTGCAGCCCCACCAGGCACGGGTCAAGATCAGCCACCGGGACGTCGTGGGGCGGATCCTGCTTCGGCTGGGAGTGCCCGAGTCCAAGATGACCACGGCCTTCGACCTGCTCGACCGACGGTCCAAGATGGACCCCGACGAGTTCGCGAAAGAGGCGGAGCAGCTCGGCCTCGACCAGAACGCGCTCGAGCGGTTCAACGAAGTGACGCGGGTGCGTTACTCCGCCTCGGACGCGTGGGACCAGCTCAAGAGCCAGTTCAGCGTGCCCGAGCAGGACCTCGCCGACCTCGAGGAGGTCCACAGCCAGCTGAAGGCGTTCGGGGTGGAAGAGTGGTGTGAGTACGACCTCGGCATCGTCCGCGGCCTCGCCTACTACACGGGCACGGTCTTCGAGATTCACGAGGTGAGCGGCGCGGAGCGGGCGATGGCCGGCGGCGGCCGGTACGACAAGCTGATCGAGCTGTTCGGCGGGTCGCCGACACCCGGCGTGGGCTTCCTCAGCCTCGTGCTCGCGGACAAAGGGCTTCTGCCCACCGAGACGAGGGCCCGCCCCGACGCCTTCGTCATGGCGGCGGACGAGGCGCTCCAACCGGAGGTGGCCTCCGTAGCGGCGTGGCTGCGGGAGGCGGGGGTGCACACGCGGTTCAGCTATCGGACCACCACCAACGTCGGAAAGCTCCTCGGGGATGCGGACCAGAGCGGGGCCCGGTTCGCCGTCATCCTCGACCCGGAGGTGAAGGAGCGCAGCGCCGTGGCGGTGAAGGACTTGGCTAGCGGCGAGCAACAGGTCGTCCGAATGGAGCAGCTCGTGGATCATCTGCACGAGCGAACCGGAGCGGCCGCCTCGCCGTCGGAAGTGAGTGTCTAAGCACACCGCTCGCGGAAGCGATGTGCACGGCCAGCGAAAAGGCGTTACCATGCGGTGCGGTGGTTTCTGGAGGCTCTCGATGGTCCTCGGAGGCGTGGCGGCTTTTGCGGGCCCTCTCCTCGGCCAGATTCCCGACAATCCCGGCCCGCCGCCGGCGCCGTCCGGGAGCCAAGCCGTGGCACCGTACATCTGGGGGCTCCTGCTCGTCGCGATCGTGTGCGGGGTGAGCCTCAAGTCGTCCAAGCGAACTCACCAGGATTAGGCCCCGAAAGGAGGCCGTGATGAACCGAAACACGCTCGTGGGTCTGGTGACCGTCAACGCGGCGCTGCTGATCGCCCTCGGCGTGCTCACCTTCACGCCCGAGCCCGCTCAGGGACAGCGCCTCGCGGCGGCCAGCTACGTCATGGTCGGCGGACAGACGAGGGGCCGGAGCTCAAACACGCTCTATCTCGCGGACATCGCCAACGGCCTGCTCGTCGCGGTTGTCTTCCGGGGACGCCGCGGAAATCAGCTCGAGGTGGCGGACATTTACAACCTCGGCCAGGACTTCCGCCGGGGACGATGACCCGGGAACAAGAGAGGTGCTCCGATGAGACGCGTACAGCTCGCCGGCTACTGTCTTCTCGCCTCCGCCTTCGTTCTGGCGGGTCTGGTCTTCGTCCAGGCATCCCGACACATGGAGAACCGGGCCTTCGGCGAGATGGTGGTGAACAAGGACTTTTTCTCCATGGTCACCACCCAGGCCCAGAACAACATGGAGGTTCTCTACGTGCTCAACACGAAGCAGGAGAAGCTGCTCGCCTACCGGCTGAACGAACAGGAACGGATTGAGATCGTCGGACACCTCGACATTGGCAGGGTGATCCAGAAAGCTGTCCGCTGACACGGGGTGAACGATCGGAGAACGATGACAGACGAGCGACAATGGGAGCGGCTGGCCCGCTGGGCCGAGGCCGGGAAGCAGAACGAGGCGATCGGGCGGGAGGAAGCCAAGCACGTGCTGGAAGATCCTGAGCTCGGACTCCTCCCTCTGATCCACGCTGCCGGTGCGGTGCGTCAGCGCTATTTCGGCAATCGTGTCGCCATCCACGTCCTCGACAACGTACGGAATGGGGCCTGCCCCGAGGACTGCGGGTATTGCGGTCAGTCCAAGGACTCGGCGGCGCCGATCAAGCCCTACAAGATGAAGCCCGTCGAGGAGATCGTCTCGGATGCGGCGCGGGCGAAGGAGCAGGGGGCGTATCGGTTCTGTATGGCCATGGCGCGGCGGGGCCCGTCCGAGCAGGACGTCAAGCACGTCTGCGACGCGATCCGGCGCATCCGGGGAATGGGGCTTCGGACGTGCCTGAGCGCCGGACTGCTCGACGAGCCGAAGGCGAGGCGGTTGAAGGAGGCGGGCCTCGACCGACTGAATCATAATCTCAACACATCGGAGCGGCATTATCCGGCGATCTGCTCGACCCACACGTACCGCGATCGGGTGAGCACGCTGCAAGCCGCCCGGTCCGCCGGCCTCGGTATCTGCTCCGGGCTGATCGTCGGAATGAACGAGGCTCGAGAGGACCTCGTCGACGTGGCGATCGCGCTGCGGGAGGTCGGTGCGGAGTCCGTGCCGGTGAACTTCCTCCTCCCCATCGAGGGGAACCGCCTCGACGACCCGAGGTGCGAGGGCCAAGCGGTCGATCCGCAGTTCGCGCTCCGTGTGCTCTGCATGTTTCGGCTGACCAACCCCTCCGCGGAAGTGCGGATCGCGGCGGGGCGGGAGTACCATCTCCGCAGCCTTCAACCGCTTGCGCTCTGGCCGGCCAACAGCCTCTTCATGGAGGGATATCTCCTGACTGAGGGGCAGGAAGCGAGCGACACACTCCGAATGATGCTCGACGCCGGCTTCGCGCCCGCCCTCGAGGGGGACGGGTGGCCCGAGCCACTTCGGCGCCTTGTCGAATCGGACGGAAGCGCGAGCCGGCCCGACGAGGCGGAGCCGAGCTCTGCGGATGCCGCAGACGTCCCCTCGGGTCACGCGGCGATGGTGAGCCTCAAGCCGGAGGTCCGGAAGGCGTAGCCCAGAGAAGCCCCCGTCCGAGGTCCCGTCGGAACCTGCCTGGCCGGGTCCCACTCATTGGAGGCCCTCTCGATCGAGATCCTCTCGTCGCAGTCGGTGCTCCCCCATGTGGATGGATTGTCGGTCCTTTGATCGGACGGCCGACCTTGATGGGGACCCGAACGAAAGCAGCGTGACCGCGGAGGGCCGCTTCCGCGGAAATGGTCCGGCACGACACCGGATATACGAGCCCTGCGAGCGTGAGCGTTTCGCACGACAGAGGATGTGCGCTCGCCGTCGGTGGAGTCACGCTCTTACGCCGGGTCCTCCGGCGTCTTGCCGAGGACCATGTCGAATTGGGCCGCCAGCTCGTCCGACCGCGAGTCCTCCACCGGCTTGAAATCCACAGTCAGTGCCCGGCGGGCTTCTTCGGTCCGGAGCGAGCGGAAGATCGAGTCTTCCTCGTTCATCGGGTGGCCCTTGATGTACATCTGCGTGGTCAGGAGGCGCTTCTCCCCCTTTCGGACGATGAAGTGGATGTGCGGCGT
Source organism: uncultured Planctomycetaceae bacterium (assembly GCA_964595475.1). Classification (GTDB taxonomy): domain Bacteria; phylum Planctomycetota; class Phycisphaerae; order Phycisphaerales; family Zrk34; genus CAZQQP01. Next base: position 24,980 of record CAZQQP010000010.1, read on the forward strand.
GCGCCGGATGCCGAAGGTGTAGGGCACCGGCTTGATCGTGCGGAAGTAATACTCGCCGGAACGGTTGGTCAGGAAGCGGCCGAAGCCCTGGAACTGGCTGTCGCGTCGGTCGCGCTGGGGGCTGTCCGAATGCAGGTAGATGCCGTTGCTGTCGACCTGCCAGATCTCCACAGTGGCATTCCTTACGGGCTCTCCCGAGGGCCCGACGACCCTGCCCGCGAGGTGCGTGACCTCGCCGGCGGCGGGTCGCGTCGCGTCGTTGACGAGAAGGAGGTCGTTGTCGGTGTCGAGCGGAAGCTTGTTCGGATAGAAGGGACCCTCCGTCTGCTTGGGCGTAGGCCGACGCTCGGCCGCGAGAGCGGCCGGAGCGGCGAGGGCGGCCGCGCCGAATGTGACGGAGCGGAGAAAGTGCCGCCGCGTTCGATCATGGTCGTCGCTGCTCATCGGGGCCTCCGGTCATGAAACGGGGTCGACCAGAATGTATTCTTCGCCTCCGTCGGAGGGATGTCGTCGGGCCACGGGGCCGGACCTGAGCCGCCCGCGCCCCGATGCGTGAGCGGGCCACCGCGGCGGGTCACGGAAATCGGCAAGCCGCCCACCGCCTTGCGGGGGCAGAGACGAGGGCCGAGCGTCGAGGGGACAGCTCCTTCGGGCGTTTGCGAGGCCGAGGTGCATCGGTCACAATTTGTGCTTCCGTTTCGAGAATAGGAGTGCATCGGATGAAGACCCTTCGGATGATCGGATGGGCGTTGTGCGTCGTCGGCTTGGTTGGGGCCTCCCCTCGGCTGGTCGCCAAGGAGCTGAACGATCCGCCGGACGGTTTCACCGCCCTATTCAACGGGAAGAACCTCGAGGGGTGGTGGGGCGCCGGGACGGAGAACCCGCGAAAATGGATGAAGCTCTCGGAAGAGGAGCTGGCGGCCAAGAAGCGAGAGAGCAGGAAGAACATCCGGAAACACTGGCGAGTCGAGGACGGCGTGCTCGTCAACGACGGCCACGGCAAGTATCTGACGACGAACGAGAACTACGGCGATTTCGAGCTGCTGATCGACTACAAGACCGTCCCCAAGGCGGACAGCGGCATTTACCTCCGCGGCATCCCCCAGGTGCAGATCTGGGATTACACGAAAGAGGGCGGCAAGTGGGATCTGGGGGCCGACAAGGGGTCGGGCGGGCTGTGGAACAACCCCGAGGGAGCGCCGGGGAGGTTTCCCCGTGTCCGCGCCGACAAGCCCTTCGGCGAGTGGAACCACTTCCGCATCGTCATGGTGGGGGCGAGGGTGACGGTCTTCCTCAACGGCAAGCGCATCGTCGACCACGCGCGGCTGCACAACTTCTTCGGCGACGAGCGGCCCATCCCACGAAAGGGGCCCATTCAGCTGCAGACCCACGGCGGCGAGATCCGATGGAGGAACATCTTCCTTCGCGAGATTCCCCCGGAGGAGGCGAATCGCATCCTTCGCGAGCACGGGGTCGATAAGCGGGCGCCGAAGGGACTCGAGCCGATCTTCAACGGCGAGGACCTCACCGGGTGGGCCGGCGCGGTCGACGGCTACGAGGCGGTCGACGGAACGCTCGGGTGTCGGAAGGGAAGCGGGGGGACGATCTACACCGAGAGGACCTACCGCGACTTTCTTCTCGAGCTCGGGATCCGAATTCCCGCCGGAGGCAACAACGGCATTGCGGTTCGATATCCGGGCTCCGGCAATCCCGCGTTCGACGGGATGTGCGAGCTGCAGATCCTCGACAACAGCCACCCCAAGTACGACGATCTCAACCCGCACCAATACCACGGCTCCGTCTACGGCATGGTGCCCGCACATCGCGGCTACCAGCGCCCGGCCGGCACGTGGAACTTCCAGCGGGTCCGGGTCCAGGGATCGAAGGTGCGGGTCGAGCTGAACGGGTTCCGCATCGTGGACGCGGACCTTTCCAAGGTGGACCCGGAGACCTTTATGGCGCCCCCGAAGAAGTTCAAGGGGCGAGACCGGCGCGAGGGTCACATCGGGTTCGCCGGCCACGGAGATCCCGTCCGCTTTCGGAACGTCCGGATCAAGGAGCTCGACTGAAGGGCACTCCGTGAGCTACAGCCCTGAGGCCCGCTTCCCGAGGAACCGGGAACGGGGTGGCGTGGGCCACGACGACACGGCCCCGCGTGCGGGCATGGAGCGACGCGGCTCGCCTGCGGGCTGATCGCCGAAAGGCGGCTGATCCGTGGCCCGGGAAGTACGGTAAAACATCCGTGAAAAAGGCCCTTTTGATGCGGCCGACATTAGAAGGAAAAAACATCCTGATCACCGGCGGCGGAAGCCGTGAAGGGGTCGGGGCAGGCGTGGTGGAGGGCGTTGCCGAGCTCGGGGGCCGGTTGCTGATCAACGACGTGGACGAGGAGGCCGCGAGGGAGGTGGCGGGTCGGCATGACGGAGCCGTCGCGCTTCCCGGGGATGTTTCCCGGCCCGAGGACGTCGATCAGGTCTTTGGCGAAGCGGAACGGAGCATGGGCCCCGTCCACGGTCTCGTCAACAACGCGGGCGTCGGGCTGTCGAAGCCGCCCCACGAGGCCGACGAGGCGGACTACGACCGCGTGCACGGGGTCGATCTCCGGGGCGTATGGCTGCTGTGCCGCGGCTACCTCCGGCAGCTGTTCGAGCGAGCCGCGAGCGGAGAGGAGGGCTTTCCCGGCGGCTCCATCGTCAACATCTCGTCGGTCCACGCGGAGTGCACGATTCCCGGTCACGGCCTCTACGCGGCGGCGAAGTCCGGGGTGGAAGGCTTGACCCGTGGGTTGGCGGTCCATTACGGCCCGCAGGGCGTGCGGTGCAACGCGGTGGCGCCGGGCTACGTCCACTCGGAACAAAACCGCGAGCTTCTGTCCAACTGGACCGACGACGCCGCCGGATGGGTCGACGAGCAGACACGGGACCAACAGGCCGTCCCCGCACCGATCGAGCCGATCGACTGCGGACGGGTGGTGGCGTTCCTCCTGAGCGACGCGAGCCGCGCCGTGACGGGACAGGTGCTCCGGGTGGACGCCGGCTTGACGAGCATGCTCTACAACCGCGAGTTCGTCACCTGAGCGGGAAAACGACAATGGGCGACCCCGGCAACTGCTCTCCCCAGACCGATCCGATCGGAAGACAACCCGACCTCGTTCCGTCGTCGCCTCACACGTCCGTAGGGATGCTCGCGGCGGAAGCCGGCGAGGTCGCCAATATGGAGGGGGAGACCCGATGAGGATCGATCGCGTCCTTGTCACGGGCGCCACCGGGAAGATCGGCCGGTCGCTCGTTCCCGCGCTGCTCGACGCCGGGTATCGTGTGCGGGCGACGCAGTTTGTGACGCCCGTGCAGGCCCCACGCGTCGAGACGGTAGTAGGGAGTGTCTCCGACGAGATGTTCGTTCACCGGGCGCTCGAGGGCGTCGACGCCGTCTGCCATCTCGCGTCCTCCAAGGAGGATCGAGAGGGGTTCCTCGACGTCAGTGTCCGCGGAACCTTCCATCTGTTGGACCAAGCGCGACAGCGGGGAATCCTGAAGCAGTTCCTCCTCGCGAGCGGCGACGCCACGATGGGGATCTTCTTCTACCCCCACGACCGGCCGCTGGACGAGAACGCGCCGCTGGCCGCCTACCCGGGCTACTACCCGTTCTCCAAGGTCCTCGAGGAGACGATGGTCGGGCAGTATCGGATCCAGCACGCCCTTCCGGTGACCGTCCTGCGGTGCTCGTGGGTGCACGCCGAGGACGACATCCTCGCCCACATGACGCTGCGACCCCCGGACTTCGGGGCGCCCTCTTGGCGGGATCTCGCGGGCCCGTCGGTGAAGGAGCAATATCTCGACGCCGGGCGGGACGCCGCGGTGGCGCTCGCGCACCCCGACGGCCGGCCGTTCATCCGGCACATCGTCGGCGTTCGCGACGTCGTTCAGGCGTTTATGCGGGCGCTGGGAAATCCCGCGGCGGCGGGCCAGACCTTCAACATCGCGGGGCCGGCGGCGTTTTCTTACGCCACGCTCGCCGGGGACATCGGGAACAAGCTCGGGATGCCGGTCGTTTCGCTCCAAAGCGAAATGGGCCACGATTTTTCGATCGACATCAACAAGGCGCGCTCGATCCTCGGCTACGAGCCCGAGATGGACGTCTTCCGCATGGTCGACGAGGCGAGGGCGTTTCGTCAGCATGGCGGAAGAAGGAGTCCGGTGCGATACCCCGGCTGACTCCGCCGGCACGACGGGAAAAGCGGCGGCCCGCCGCCCTCGGCGAGGACAACGGGAGAGACATGAAGCAGGTGAACTGTGGCATCATTGGGCTCGGGTGGTTCGGGGAGAAGCACTGCGAGGTGCTCTCCGCCCTTCCGCAAGCGAAGATTCGCGGGCTGTGCACGCGGACCGAATCGCGGCTGAAGGAGATGGCGGAGCGCTTCGGGCCGGAGCGGACCTACACGGATTACCG
>CAZQQP010000010.1:29438-35540 GCA_964595475.1 uncultured Planctomycetaceae bacterium
GCAGCTTGTCGCGGACCCGGAGATCGAGGCGGTCAGCGTCGTCACGATGGCAGACCAGCACGTCCAGCCGGCGGTCGCCGCGCTGGAGGCCGGCAAGCACGTGCTTCTCGAGAAGCCGATGGCGGCCAGCGTCGCGGGGTGCGACCGGATCGTGGAGGCCGCCCGGAGGTCCGCCGGGTCGCTGATGGTCGGCCATATCTGTCGCTTCAACCCGCGCTTCGTCGCGGCCAAGCAGGAGATCGACAGCGGCCGGATCGGACGGGTGGTCTCGATCTACGCCCGGAGAAACCTTCCCGCGTCGGTCACCGGCCCCGTACTCCGGAAGATCGATCCGATCATGGGAGACGCGGTGCACGATACGGACCTGATGCTCTGGATGACCGGTGCGGCCGTCGTCAGCGCCTACGCCCAAACCGCGAGCGTGCGGGAGCTTCCCCACCCCGACCTCGGCTGGACCATGTATCGGTTGTCCAATGGGGGGATCGGCGTCTGCGAGACCGTGTGGTGCCTCCCCAGCGGGTCACCCGTGCAGATGGATGAACGGATGGAGATCGTGGGGACAGAGGGGTCGATCGGAGTGCAGGACTACGGACCGAGCTACGCCGTGGTGGACCGCAGCGGAGCGTCGTATCCGGAGATGACGTACTGGCCGAGGCTTCGGGGGCAAACGGCCGGTGCGCTCCGGGAGGAGTGGAGCTACTTCCTCGCCTGCGTGAGCGAGGGGACCGAGCCGGAGGTCATTCGGCCCGAGGAGTCGCGAGCCGCGGTCCGGGCGTGTCTCGCCGCGGTCGAGGCGAGCCGAACGGGAGAGGTCGTCCGGCTGGGATAGGAATCGAGAGCGACGGGCCGCGCTCGCCCGGAGTCGTCTCGAAGCGAGCCACGGCGGTCGGAGGCGAAGCGCCGTATCGTGGACCCAACGAAGGAGGCCACATCGTGTCGATCGAGGATAAGGTGCTGATCGTGACGGGCGGAACCTCCGGCATCGGCGACGCGTGCGTGCGGCTGTTCACGGAGCGGGCGGCCAAGGTGGTCGCAGCGTCGAACCAGCAGGAGGCAGGGGAAGCACTGCAGGAGGAGCTTCGCGGGCAGGGGCGGGAGGTGAGGTTCCTATACACGGACGTCACGGACGAGGAGTCCGTCCGGCAGCTCATCGACCAGACGGTGAGCTGGCACGGACGGGTCGACGGCATCTACGCCAACGCTGGGGATTGGCAGAAAGGCGGCGCTCCGGAGGTGACCCGTGGCGACTTCGACCAGATGATGGGCGTCAACGTGCTCGGCCCGATCTACCTCGCCAAGCACGCGGTGCCGGTGATGGAGAAGCAGGGCGGGGGTGTGCTGCTCGTCAGCACCTCGGTCGCCGCTCACCTCGGGTTTCCTTCCCATCTCCTCTACTCGGCGTCCAAGGCCGCGGCCGAGGCGCTCGTCCGGAATCTGGCGACGGACCACGCGGGCGTAATGCGTGTCGTGGGGATCTGCCCGGGGACCATCGACACGCCGCTGCTCGCGAGGACAGTGGGGGCATGGGGGAAGGATGTCGAGGAGGTCTACGCGGACGTGCGACAGCGCATCCCGGTTCGGCGGCTCGGCGAGCCACGCGACGTGGCTCAAACGGCCGCGTTTCTCTTCAGCGACGAGGCGAGCTACATCAACGGGACGTCGATCGTCATGGACGGGGGCACGCTGGCGGTGCCCCCCTGGTGACCCGAGGGCGGGCACGACGAACGAGACCCGGAGCATGCAGGAGCCTGCCATGGACGAAGGAAAGCGATCGCAGCGGGCCGCACGGGATGCAACCGGAAGCGGTCCTCACGACCTCGGACGACGTGAGCTGTTCGGCTACGCCGCGGCGTTCGGAACGAGCTTCCTGGCGGCAGCGGCGCCCGGAGGAGGCTCCGGGGAGGGCAACGCGGAGGAGGAGGACGCTACCGCCGCGGGGAAGGCCTATCCCATGAACAAGTCCATCAATCTCTGGGCGCTTCCGTACCCGAAGAAGATGTCCCTCCGCCGGTGCTTCGAGGTCTGTGCCCACGCCGGCTTCGACGCCGTGGAAGTGAACTATGCGTTGGAGGGGGATCTCTCTCCCAAGGCGAGCGCCGACGATCTAGTAAAAATCGGCCGCACGGCGAGGGAGCTCGGCGTGGACATCAGCAGTGTCTGTTCCTTCCTCTTCTGGCCCTACGCGTTGACCCATCCCGACGAGAAGCGACGGAGGAAGGGCCTCGACCTCGCCAAGAAGATGATCGAGGCGGCGAGCCTCCTCGGCACCGAGAACCTCCTCGTGGTCCCGGGTGCCGTGTACATCCCCTGGCTTGACGAGGCGCCGGTCGTCCGGCCCGAGGCCGCGTATGAACGGGCGAGGGCGGCGCTCGAGGAGCTGTTGCCCATCGCGGAAGACGCCGGGGTGTATCTGAACCTCGAGAACATCAACACGACCGGCTTCCTGATGACCCCGCAGGAGATGGTCCGCTTCGTGGACTCCTTCGACTCCGAGCACCTTCGCATCCACTTCGATACGGGGAACGTCATGCAGTATCAGTTTCCCGAGCACTGGATCCCCATCCTCGGCGACCGGATCCAGAACGTCCACGTGAAGGAGGCGTCGAAGAAAGTGAACGAGTTCAATCTCAACACATTCCGGCCCCTCCTGGACGGATCGACGAACTGGCCGAAGGTCCTCGAGGCGCTCCACCAGACGGGCTACCGCGGCTATCTCACCTTCGAGTACTTCAACCCGTTTCCCACCTCTCCGGAGGCGCTGGTCGACTACACGTCCGACGCCCTCGACCGCATGGTCGGTCGGAAGGAGAACCGGGGCTGAGCGCCCCGCCCGGCTTCGGAGGGAGACGAGCGTCGCGATAACGGGCGTGTCCAGCCGTCGATTGCGGGCGTTCCAGCCGATTTCTAGGATCACGCCTATGGACGGCGAGCCCACCACGGTGAGCAATCCCGCGGAGCCGCTAACCGAGGAGGAGCGGACCACCTACGCGTGGCAGATGTGGGTGCCCGGCGTGGGGGAGGCCGGCCAGCGATGCCTCCGGAACAGCTCCGTGTTCATCTCTCGCGTCGGTGGGCTCGGCGGCGCCGTCGCGTACGAGCTCGCGGCCGCGGGGGTCAAACGTCTGACACTCGCCCACGCCGGCGCCGTCCGGCGGAGCGATCTCAACCGTCAGCTGCTCATGACCCACGACGCGATCGGGACCAGCCGGGTCGCGTCCGCGGCGAGCCGGCTCCGGGAGCTCAACCCGCGGCTGTCGGTCGATGCCGTTCCCGAGAATGTCAGCGAAGCGAATGCCGAGCGGCTGATAAAGGATGCCGACGTGGTCGTCGACGCCGCGCCGCTATTCGAGGAGCGGTTCGCGATGAATCGCGAGGCGTGTCGACAGAACAAACCGATGGTCGAGGCGGCGATGTACGAACTCGAGGCCGTCCTGACCACCTTCGTCCCCGGGCGGACGCCGTGTCTCGCGTGCTTGTATCCAGAGCGCCCGGCGGGCTGGCGGAGGGAGTTTCCCGTGTTCGGAGCCGTCTCCGGTACCGTGGGCTGTATGGCCGCGATGGAGGTCATTAAGCTGCTGACGGGCATACGTCGGCCGTTGCTCGGCCGGCTGTTCTGGGTCGACTTAGGCGAGATGCGCAGCCGAGTCGTGAGCGTCGCCGCGGAGACGAACTGTCCGGTATGCGGACGAGGGTCCGGAAGCATCAGGCGTGAGCCATCCGAAGTTCCGAGAAGGAGCGAGCCGTGACCGAGCCTGCCCGTCCCGACCTGATCATCTACTCGGCGTACGTGCCCTCGGTGCCCCTGACCGACGCGGCCAAGGCATACGGCGAACAGACGGGCGTGACCATCGACGTCCGTCCCGGTCGGCCCGAGCAATGGATGCCGAAGCTGAGGGAGGGCACCCCGGCCGACATGATCTCCTGCGGAGCCGAGTATCTCCTCGACCTCGCGGAAGCGGAGGGACTTCTCCAGCCGGACGGCCGGAGGAGCCTCGGCCGGCGACGTGCGGCCCTCCTCGTCCCCGCGGGCAACCCCGCGGGCGTGGAGCGGGTCGAGGACCTCGCCCGCGAGGACGTTCGGACAGCGATTGCCGTGGAAGGGTGCACGCTCGGGCTCTGGGACGAGGTCGCCGGGCGGGCGGAGATGGTCGAGGCGATCCGGTCTCGGATCGCCATCCGCGCCAAGGGGTGTGGCGACCTGATTCGCGTGGTGAATCAGGGACGAGTGGACGCCGCCATCGGGTGGGCGAGCTTCAGCCGCCTGCCGACCGCGGACCTGGATTTCGTGGAGCTGCCGGAGCGGCTGAGCGTCCAACGATCCACCGGCATCGGCATTACTGCTCAGCCGCGGAACCCGGAGGCCGCTCGTCAGTTCCTCGCTTGGCTCGGATCGAGCGAAGCCCGGGCGATCTACCGGCGATGGGGATGGCTCGTGGACGACGAGGCTTCGCATGGCGCCGGGAAAGCAGCATAAGTACCCGGTCGACGACGAGGCCCCTCCTGCCCACCTGAGCGGGGCCAGCCCGCGGACGGAAGAGCGCCCGTCCGAGAGCTGTCTCGAGGCAAAAATCCGCGCCAACCGCGGACCATAGAAAAAGGGCCGCGGCGCGCCGCGGCCCACGCGGTCGATACGGCTCATCCGTTCACTTCACCTCGATCCGGTGCCCTCTCGCCTGCTGCTCCTTGTTGAGGGTGATGTGGAGGATGCCGTTCTCCAGCCTGGCATCCACATTGGACTCGTCCACGCGGCTCGGCAGGACGAAGCTCCGCTGATACCGGCGGAAGCGACGCTCCGTCAGGTGCTGAGAACCCGACTTCTCCTCGTCCTTCCGTTCCGCGGAGATCGACAGGGCACCGCGCTCGAGCCGAACGTCAACGTCGTCCTTGTTGAAGCCGGGCAGCTCCGCCTCGACATACACGTGACCGTTGTCCTCGTGGATGTCGACCGGATACGCTGCCAACGGCTCACGACCACCACCCCCGAACGTCGGGCCCAGCAGGCGCTCGAGTTCCTGCACCGGGTCAGGCGAAGAACCCGTCGGCCGTCGATACAGCAGGTCCGGCAACATTTTCCACCTCCTTTCTCCTTCAACGACCTCCGAGCTTCGACCGAGACAGACGTCTCTTAGAACCGCGTTGCAACGTGCGTGCCAAAAGTAAAACCCCAGCGACCCGGATGGGACACGGCCGCTGGCGTGCGGCGGTGAGCAACTTCCTGTCAGGGTGGCAGCGGACACAGGCGACCCGGGACCGATGTCCGATCAGGACCGCGGGAAAACCGATCCGCCCGGTTCTCCCGAGCCTTGCTCCGCGCCAACGGAGCCATCCTCTCCCGACCGCGACCGACACGCGGGGAACCGCCTGCAAGCCGAAGCTCGCCCCCACCTCACCCCCCCGCACCCAACGAAGCCGTCCGCTGGCCCTATCAAAAGGGGTCGCCGCCTCCGAACCTGGGTGCAGCGCATAAAAACACCCCCGCTCGCGTATGACGAGCGGGGGTGACAAAGCCGGCGGTACCTACTTTCCCGCCACGGAGGCAGTATCATCGGCGGCACGGGCTTAACGGCCGAGTTCGGAATGGGATCGCGTGTGCCCCTGTGCCTATAGAACCACCGACGAAGCGTGGAACGACGCTCTCGCGTCGCTCCGCGACACGTACAGATCTGGATATGCCGTGAACACCGAACGAGACTGCTCAGCCTCCCATCGACTGCCGGTCGATGTGACCAAGCGCTCGACCGTTAGTACCGGTCACCTCAGGACATCTCTGCCCTTGCAGCTCCGGCCTATCAACCCGGTCGTCTTCCGGGGGTCTCTCGTCCCAAAGGGACGTGGAGCCCTTATCTTGGGGGAGGCTTCCCGCTTAGATGCTTTCAGCGGTTATCCCTGCCGCACTTAGCTACCCTGCGGTGGCGCTAGCGCGCCAACAGGCCCACCAGGGGTGCGTCCGACCTAATCCTCTCGTACTAAAGTCGAGTCCCCTCAAGGCTCCTACGCCCGCGGCGGATAGGGACCGACCTGGCTCGCGCCGGTCTGAACCCAGCTCGCGTACCGCTTTAATCGGCGAACAGCCGAACCCTTGGGACCTTCTTCAGCCCCAGG
>CAZQQP010000011.1:0-34824 GCA_964595475.1 uncultured Planctomycetaceae bacterium
CTGAACCAGTGGCCGATCCGCATCGGGCGGCCGTGGGGGTCGTAGTCGCAGAAGATGTAGTACCGCGGGCCCACTTTCACGAGGGTGTAGTCGCCGTAGGCGTTCTGCGGCCCCTTGTGCTTGTGGTACCGATGCTCGCCCGTCGGCCCGTGGTTGTACGTGCCGAACTCCGGCAGCGGCACGGTCCGCTCGTCGATCGGCGGCGTGTGCTCGTGGGGCTCGAAGCCCTTGATGCCGTCGGGGCTCTCCGCGTGGCCCGCGAGCGGCGAGTCCCAGCTGTGGGCGCTCGCGTTGATCGGGCTCCAGTCCTCGTAGATCACGTGGAAGGACCCGTCCGCATCCCGGAAGAAGCCCGCGTCCGAGCCGTGGGAGGGGTCGGCGAGGACCTTCCCCACGTTCTTCCGGGACCCGTCAGTCAGATCCTTGTGGATGACCAGGTGCGGGTCCTCGTCGTTGGGCTTGTCGTAGTAGAGGTAGAACTTCCCGTTCGCGTGCTCCGCGCTGGTCATCCACCGGCTGTCCATGACCTTTCCGTGGTGGGTCCACTCCTTCAGGTCGCTGCTGTGCCACGCGTGGTAGGCGCCCCGCTCGTCCGACTTCTCCGCGAAGTACCAGTAGTCGTCCTTGCCGACCGGGAGGAAGACGGGCGCGTTCACTGTGCCCTTCGGCCCGACCGACGCCTTGGACCAGTGGGTCCACGCACCCGACTGTTCGAAGGTGATCGCCTTAGCGGACCGCTCGGCGCGGAAGGTCTTCACCACGCTCGAGTACCGGGCGGTCTTCTCCTTGGGACTCGCGAGGCCGTCGGCGAGGGCGAGATGGCTCGCCGTCGCCTTCGCCCCCTTCCAGTCCTCGGCGCTGTCGACGGTCCACGCGTCGAAGGAGCCCGCCGACGCCGCCGTGGCGAACGAGCCGTAGACGGCTCCGAGGACAGCGACCGACAGGAGGTTTCGCAAATGACCGCGCATCACAGGTGCTCCTTTGCTATGGGAATTCGGTCCGGGAGGAGGTAATCACCATAACGAAACCGACGCGATGACGCAAGGATACGGTGGGCCGGAGATCTTCGCGGGATCCGCCGGTGGCCTATGGGGTGGCCGCGCCCCTACCGGCGAGGAAAGCTCCTCGACGAGGTGTCTGCTGGCTTTGTGAAGTTCAAGGACGGGGACGCGCAGGAGAGCATCGTCGAGATTGCTCGGGAGGACCTCACCAAGCTGATCGCGGACGAAGAGCATCGCAAGCTCTATTTCGATGTCGGTGGCTATTCCACCAACCGGCGGGTCGGGCATCCCGAAAAGAGCATCTCAGGGTATACGATTCCGGAGTTCTCGCCCGCTCCCTCGCCGAAGCTTTCCGGGTGGTCCGCTCGCGTCGGTTCGGTGGAGCGGTGACGCGAGGTGAGAGTGGATGCCGCCCAGCGTCGGGAGAACCGCCGATGCCTTATGCCTTTTTCTACGAGGAGTTCCCAGACGTCGCCGAGAGAGAGACCCGGACGATCACCTTGCCCCGGGCCTCGCACGGCCTGCCCGCCGGCACCTACGCCTTTCCCGAGATGTACTGCAATGAGGCGGGCTGCGACTGCCGTCGCGTGATGCTCTACGTCTGCCGTGACGGCCACGAAGCGTCAGCGCCCGAAGCGGTCGTGGCGTACGGATGGGAGGACCGCGATTTTTACGCCCGGTGGCTCGGCATGGACGATTCGGAGATGCTCGACGAGCTCCAGGGGCCGGTCCTGAACGACATGAGCCCGCAGGGCGAGCTGGCGACGAAGATCCTCGAGCTCGCGAACAACTATCTTCTCGCGGACCCGGACTACGTCGAACGGCTCAAGCGGCATTACGCGATGTTCCGGGAAAAGGTCGAGCGAGCGCCCTCGCGGAAGGGGTTCCGGAAGAAACAGCGGTCCAAGCGGAAAAAGGGCAAACGAAAGCGGTGAGGCGGTGGCGCCTGGGGCATGGAGCGGACAGCCGGAAGCATGAGTGGGGGCTCGAGTGCGGTCCTCGAGGTTCTCTGCCGGACACGCTGCGCGGGAGCGCCACCGCATCCGGCCCGGGCGGCTCACCCACGCTGCAACCGCACCGTTCCTTCAGCGTGGAGCGTCGCGTTGCCGGCCGCCCCTCCGGCTCCATGCTCCAGGCCCCAGGCCCCAGGCCCCACGCTGCCCCGGAGGTCAGACGAAGCCGAGGCCGTAGAGCGGCCCGTGCTGCGAGAGGGCGGGGCAGTAGAGGCCGACCTGTCGGCAGGACCACCACTGGCCCGTTCGCCGCCGCTCCCGCCAGCTCGTGAACCCGTACTCGTAGAGGACGGCCCGGAGGTAGCGGGGCGGCTCGTTCGGGAAGGGGTTGTGGTCGAGGAGGGCGAGCACCTCGGGTGACCCCGCGAGCAGCTTCTGCAGAAAGCGGTCGAACCAGGGCATCATTCGATAGTTGGTCAGCGCCGCGAACCACATCTGCCAGTCGAGGCGGGGCTGATGGGGCGCCGCCCGCCGCGGCGGGGCGTCGAGCCGGCCGGGCTTGTGCTTGAACCGGTAGGGGACCCAGTTCGCCCCGTCGTCGCTGCCCTCCACGATGATCTCCGGCCGCGACATCGTCATGTTGGCGAAGAGGCCGTAGGGGTTGACGAGCCGGAACGGCTGCAGCGCGGCGTAGGCGCGGCGGAGCCACGCGGGCGCGGGATTCCACCCGAGCAACTGCCGGCCGAGGAGAACGAGGGTGAGCGGGACGAGGACCACGGCCGCGACGACGGAGACCCACCACCAGACGGGCCATTCCAACGGCGCGAACCGTCGCATCGTCTCCACGCCCGCGGGCATGCCGATCCCCATGCCCGACGCGAGCTTCGCCCACGAGCCGTCGTCGATCAGCAGCAGCGACAGCGCGACCGCCTGGAGGTTGAAGAAGCAGTAGTTGCCCGTCAGGTGGATCAGGACCATGAGCAGGATGACCCCCGCCGCGCCGATCTCCGCGAGCGGCGAGGGGAAGAAGATGAGCAGCGGCAGCAGCGTCTCGATGACGAGCGTCGCGAGCGTCTCGCCCTTGTGGAACCACTCCGGCGTCTGCTGGGCGTGCCACGCCCAGCGCGAGGGAAGCGGCTGCGTGTAGTAGTGGTGCCGCATGGCGGTCAGGTTCCGCCACGCCGGGTTGCTGTTCTGGAGCTTGACCACGCCCGACGTGAACATCAACCGGAACAGCAGCCAGTACATCAGCAGCCGGGCGACCACGGGCGGCTCGGGGAGGGGGGCCTCCGCGCTCGCCATCACGGCCGCCGCCCACGGCTCGCCGGTCCAGAGGTCCGCGGGCGCGAAGAAGATGGCGAGGAAGCCCATCTCCACGAGGAGGGCGTCCCATTGGAAGCCCGCGAAGATCGTGCAGGCGGTGGACAGCGACAGATAGAGAAGCCAGAGCGCCACGAGCACGGGAATCGGCGCCACGCCCGCGACGAGACACAGGGAGAGCACGGCACCCACCCAGCAGTGGGCTCGGAGGCCCCGATCGTCGCTCCGCCACCAGCAGAGCGTGGGCACGGCGAGGAAGGGCCGTCCGCCGAGCCGCGGCTTTTGGGCCTCGAGGATGTCCGCGATGGGCACGATGCCGTTCCGCCCGACGAGGCCCACGATCTGGGTCGCCCACGACGCGAAGGCGCAGAAGTAGACCACGCCGAGGAGGCGGAGGAAGACCCACCCGGCTACGGAGTAGTTGCCGGTCAGCGGGATGGAAAGCGGCCAGTCACCCCCCATGTGCGCTCGCCTGCTCCGACGTCGCGATCGGCCGCGCCCTCCGCCGGGTCAGGCGGTATCCCGCGCCGATCACGAGGATTCCGAGAAACTCGGCCACGTACAACGCTTCCACGCGCCCCGTCTTCGCGAGCACGCCGCCGACCGCCGGGAGCAACGCCCCGCCCGCGATGAGCGCCGTTCCGACGCCGGGCTCCGCGGTGGAGCCGCGTCGGTTTCGCAGCACGGAGTACGCCGCTCCGCCGATCAGGAAGACCGCGGCGTAGCCGTTGATCACCGGGGTGAGCCCGCGGATCCACTGCCACCCGAGCGCAGCCCCCGAGGGGTGGGCCGGGTCGAGGGCGTCCGCCCGCATCGGGGTGAGGAGCACGGCGACGGAGGCGGCGACCACCACGAGGCCCGACAGCAGCGTCAGTCGGTGGGCCCGCCCCCGCGGCAACAGGAGGTACACCGTCCCGGTGGCGAGCGGATACGCCCCGAGGACCGCCCCCGCCCAGTACCACAAGCGATTGAGGAGCGTCCCGTTGCCGAGGAGCATGACGGCTCCCTCCAGCGCCGTCCCTGCACCGTAGGAGACCACGCCCGCCGTCCACCACGCCAGATGGGGCGGCCAGCCACGGCTCGCCGCGTGGCCGGCGAGCCCCACCGCGAAGGCCGCGGCGATGGCGGTAGTCGCGATGGGCACAGCGTGGACCAGCTCGACGAGGGAGACCATCGCTGCCTTCCGCGAAAGGCCCGGAAAACGGTGCGATGATTCGGAGCCGACGTGACGGGGTCAACGGAAGATGACCGGGCCCCGCTCCGCCGCCGGCGGAAACGTTTTCCTAAGGAGGCGGAAAAGAATAAGTTGAGCCTATACGCCAAAGCGAGGAGCGGGAAGCCTCCTTGCTTTGGCGTGGGCCTCGAACCATTTGCGATGCCCCGCCGGCCACAGCTCCCGGCATTTGCGGACGGTGCGCTTGCTCGATCATCGGCTTCGCCGTCTCCTCGGTGCCAAGGCGGAAGCCGACTTCCGCCTTGGCACCGAGGAATAGGCTCAACTTATTCTTTTCCGCCTACTTACCGGTCGCGACGTGTGCGCAACCGGTACCCGCGGACGCTCCGACTTGCCCCGTGCAGGCGGGATCCTTCCGCCTCTCGACCACTGGCAGGCAAGCTGCCAGTGCCACCCGCTCGCCGTCGGCGGCGGATGCGTGTTCAGCGTCCGACCGCGGCCCCGCGCTTCTAGAATCGCCCGATGAGCGGCCCCTCTCACGAGCTTCGACGAGCCCGCGCGGCGGACGCGCCGGCGATCGCGTCGGTCATCAACGAGTACGCCGAGCGTGGGCTGATGGTCCACCGCTCGCTCCCGGAGCTCTACGACCGCCTCCGCGACTTTCATGTCGCGGACCGCGGCGGCACGATCGACGGCGTGGTGGGCCTCGGCGTGATGTGGGCCAACCTCGCGGAGCTCTACGGCCTCGCGGTCCGTCCCTCCGCCTGCGGCGGGGGCGTGGGCCGCCACCTCGTCGAGGCGGCCGTCGCGGACGCCGAGACCCTGGGGGTTCGCCGCGTCTTCGCGCTGACGAGCAAGCGAGCCCTCTTCGAGCGGCTCGGCTTCCACGTCATCGACCGCAACGCCATCCCGCTGAAGGTCTGGAGCGAGCGTCTCCGGGCGGAGAAGCACAAGGTCGCCGACGACTGGGCTCTCCTCCGCGTGCTCGACCACGTCTCCGACGCCGCCCCGCCCGCGCCGGACGAGCCGGACTACGAGAGCTCGCTCCCCACGGGCTCGGATCGCCTCGGCCTCGGCCGCTGACCGCTACGTCAGCGGGCCCTCGGAGGTGAGATCCGCCCGCGCCGGCTGCGGCCCCAGCGGACGATCGGTCGGATCGCGATGGCCCGGCTTGGACTTCTTCGGAAGGTGGGCCACGTGCTCGAAGAGGTCCGGCCGCCGGTCGAGCCGGGGCGTCACGGTCCCCCAGTGACGCGCCTCGTGCAGGTCGTCGAGGTCCACGTCCGTCACGAGCACCGTCTCCTCGTTGGAGTCCGCCTCCGCCTGGATGCCGTCCCGCGCGAACGCGAAGTCCGACGGCGTATGGACGGCCGCCTGTCCGTAGTTGATGTCCAGCGCGTCGACGTTGGGCAGGTTGCCCACGTTGCCCGCGAGCGGCACGTAGACCTGGTTCTCGATCGCCCGCGCCGCGGAGCAGTAGCGAACCCGCAGATAGCCGTGGCGGGTGTCCGTGCAGAAGGGCACGAAGATGACCTCCGCCCCCTCGTCCGCCTGGTGGCGGGCCGCCTCCGGAAACTGCACGTCGTAGCAGATGAGCACCCCGATGCGGAGCTTGGGCGTGTCGATCACGGAGAGCATGTTCCCGCCCGTGATGCTCCACCACTTCTGCTCACTGGGGGTGATGTGGAGCTTGGGCTGGGTCACGATCGTGCCGTCGGGGAGGCAGACGGGGCACACGTTGTACAGCCGCCCCTCCTCGGCCACGGGGTGGCTCCCCCCGATGATGGTGATGCCGTAGCTCGTCGCGAGCGACCGGAGCAGCTCGAACAGCTGATCCGTGTACTCCGCGAGCTGCCACATGCCCTCCTGCGAGGAGAGCACGTCCATGGAGGACAGCAGCTCCATGGTGAACAGCTCGGGGAAGGTCACGAAGTCGGCGCGGTAGTCCGCCGCGGTATCGGTGAAGTAGCTCACCTGCCGGGCGAAGTCGTCGAAGCCGCCCACCACCCGCATCTGATACTGCACGCAGGCGAGCCGCACCTTTCGCGACCCCTTGTACCGCGGCTGATGGTCCGGGTTGAGCCACTCCATCAGACAGGCGTAGTTGTGGCTCCGCTCGTCGACGAGGTAGTTCGGCATGACGCCCCGGACCTCGAAGCCCTCCTGGATCTGGAAGCTGAGGACCAGGTCGTGGAGCTCGCCGGCCGCCACGCGCTCCGCGTACTCCTCGGGCGTGTACTGATCGGCGTACTCCCAGTAGTTCCACATCTGCCCGCCGAAGAGGATGCGTCGGAGGTTCAGCCGCTTGCACAGCTGCCGCCGGGCCTCGTACAGCGCGTGGCCCACGCCCTTCCCCCGCGCCTCCGGGTGGATGTACACGTCGGCGCCGTAGAGCGTGTCGCCGTTGGGGTCGTGGTTGTAGAAGTAGCCGCTCTCCGTGATCCCCGCCCAGGTGTGGTTCCTCAGCGGGTCGGGGCGGAGCGTGACCATGAGCGTGGCGACGGCGCCGACCAGCTCGCCGTCGAGCTCCGCGACGATCTGCCCCTGCGGGAAGATGCGTTGGTGGCTCTCGAGGTGCGACCGTCCCCACGCGAGGTCGCTCCTCGCCTGCGAGGGGTACGCCGCCCGATGCACCTCGAGCATCCTGGGGATGTCTTCCCGCGTCGCCCGCCGAACGTGCACTTGCGACTGACTCATGGTGATCCTTCTCCGCTCCAAGTCCCCATCTTAGGAAGGGGCGGGCTCCCCATCCGACGACGTCGCGACGGCTCACCGGTCGCGGACGACCGTCCGCACGCCCGAACTTTCGTCCGCGCCGCGGCGAGGCGTACGCGACACCATTATCGACGCTCAATCCCCCCGTCAGTAAAATAGCGGCCTTTGGAGGCCCGCATGGACTGGTTCGCCTATCGCGACGGACGTCTGTACGCGGAGGACGTCGACCTCGTCGATCTCGCGTCCCGTGTGGGCACGCCCGCCTTCGTCTATTCCCGGAAGACGCTCGAGCATCACTACGACGCGCTCGCCGAGGCGTTCGCCCGCCTTCGCCCGCTCATCTGCTACTCGGTCAAGAGCTGCGGCAACGTCCATCTCCTCCGCCTCCTCGCGGAGCGCGGCGCGGGAATGGACGTGGTCAGCGGCGGCGAGCTCTACCGCACCCAGGCCGCGGGCGTGGACCCCACCCGCGTGGTCTACGCCGGCGTGGCCAAGACCCGCGAGGAGATCCGCGAGGCGCTCGCCGCGGGCATCGCGTGGTTCAACATCGAGTCCGAGGAGGAGCTCGAGAACGTCGCGGCGATCGCGGGGGAGCGGGGCACGGTGGCGAACGCGGCCCTCCGGGTGAACCCGGACGTCGACCCGCGGACCCACGCGAAGACCACCACGGGCAAGAAGGAGACGAAGTTCGGCGTGGACATCGAGCGGGCTCGCCACCTCTTCGACCGCCACGGCGACCGGACCACGCTCCGTCTCCGCGGCATCCACCTCCACATCGGCTCGCCCATCTATACGGTCGAGCCCTACGTCGACGCGATCGGCAAGGCGGTCGACCTCATCGGCGATCTCCGTGCCGCGGGCCACCGCATCGATACCCTCGACATCGGCGGCGGCTTCGGCGCGGACTACCGAACCCAGCAGACCCCGCCGTTCGAGGAGTACGCGGAGCAGATCGTCTCCCCCCTCGAGCCCTTCGTCCGCGAGGGCGGCCGCGTCCTCCTCGAGCCCGGCCGGAGCATCGCGGCCAACGCGGGCGTGCTCCTCACCCGCGTGCAGTACATGAAGCGAGCGGGCGCCAAGCGCTTCGCCATGGTGGACACGGGCATGCACCAGCTCCTCCGCCCCGCCTTGTACGACGCCTTCCACTTCATCTGGCCCGCGGCCGTGGACCCCTCGCAGATGCCGCCGTCGCGGCGGGCCACCGTGGACGTGGAGGGCCTCGAGCGCGTGGACGTCGCGGGGCCGATCTGCGAGAGCTCGGACGTCGTCGGCGCGGACCGCGACCTTCCCCCGCTCCGCGGCGGCGACCTCCTCGGCGTCTTCGGCGCCGGCGCCTACGGCATGGCCATGGCCAGCCAGTACAACGCGCTGCCCCGGCCGCCGGAGGTCCTCATCGACGGGGACCACGCCGAGGTGATCCGTCGCCGCGAGACGTACGAGGATCTCGTCGCACCCGAGCGAGAGCGCCACCCGGCATGACCCAGAAGCGGATCATCTCCGGCGCCTCGGAGGACGAAGGGGAGGACCGGCTCAACAGCTCCCTCCGCCCGACCACGCTCGCGACCTACGTCGGGCAGAAGCGTCTCGTGGAGAAGCTCCGGATCGCGCTGACTGCGGCGAAGCAGCGAGACGAGGCGGTGGAGCACCTCCTCCTCCACGGCCCGCCCGGCACCGGCAAGACCACGCTCGCCCACGTGGTCGCCAACGAGATGGGGACCCACCTCACCGTCACGTCCGGCCCGGCGTTGACGAAGGGGACGGACCTCGTGGGCACGCTGACCAAGCTCCAAGCCCACGACGTGCTCTTCATCGACGAGATGCACCGCCTCCCCGTCGCCCTCGAGGAGTATCTCTACTCCGCGATGGAG
Source organism: uncultured Planctomycetaceae bacterium (assembly GCA_964595475.1). Classification (GTDB taxonomy): domain Bacteria; phylum Planctomycetota; class Phycisphaerae; order Phycisphaerales; family Zrk34; genus CAZQQP01. The sequence continues at coordinate 9,032 of CAZQQP010000011.1, forward strand.
GAGTTCAAGATCGACTTCGTGGTGGACTCGGGCATGCACGCCAAGACCATCACCATGCCCCTCCAGCCCTTCACGCTCATCGGCGCCACCACCCGCGCCGGCCTCCTCTCCGGCCCCATGCGGAGCCGCTTCGGCATCGCCCACCACCTCGACTTCTACGACGAGGAGGAGCTGCGGAGCATCCTCCGCCGCAGCGCGGAGCTCCTCGCCGTGGGCGGCGCCCACGAGGCGCCCGACGCGTTGGAAGAGGCGTTGCAGCGGATCGCCAGCCGGTCGCGGGGCACACCGCGGGTGGCCAACCGCCTCCTCCGCCGCGCTCGCGACTTCGCGCAGGTCCGCGGCGACGGCGGCCTCGACGGGGCGACGGTGGAGGAGGCCCTCGAGCTGGAAGGGGTGGACCCTCTCGGCCTCGACGAGCTGGACCATCAGTATCTGCGGACCGTCGCGGAGGTGTATCAGGGCGGCCCGGTCGGCCTGGAGGCGATCGCGGCGACCCTCAACGAGGACGCGGGTACCCTCGAGGACCTCGTCGAGCCCTACCTCCTCCAACTCGAGCTGCTCGCCCGCACCCGCCGCGGGCGGCAGCTCACCGCGAAGGCCGCGGAGCGGGTCGGCCTTCGCTCACCGGGCACCGCGGGCGGCGGCACGCTCTTCGACCAGGCTTGATCCGACGGCACGCCGTCGCCGTGACGGAGGCTCCCTCGTGCGCGTGAGACCCCTCCGCTTTCGTGAGGTCGTGGCCCTCCTTCTCCTCGCCCCCGCCGCGGCCGTGGCGGAATCGCCCCGCTACGGCGAGCCGGAGCGCCTCGCGACGCTGGACCGACCCGCGGTGGACGAGAGCAGCGGCCTCGCCGTCAGCCGCCGCCGCGACGATCTCTTCTGGACCCACAACGACTCGGGCGACGGGCCCAAGCTCTACGCCTTTCACACCGACGGAAGCGTCGCGGCCACCTTTCGCGTCGACGGCGCCGACGCCGTCGACTGGGAGGATATGGCCTCGTATCGGCGGGACGGCCGCGCCCGCCTCCTTGTCGGGGACATCGGCGACAACCGCGGGCGGCGAGACCACCTCACCCTCTACGCGGTCCGTGAGCCCAAGATCCGCGGCGACGAGGAGGCTGTCGAGCCGCTGCCGATCCGGCGGAAGGTCCCGTTCCACCTCGCCGGCGGCCCCGCCGACTGCGAGGCGCTAGCGGTGCACCCGTCCGCGGAGCGAATCCTCCTCCTCACGAAGAGGCTCTTCGGAGGCGCCGTGCACCGCCTGCCGCTTTTCCCCGAGACATCCCAGCCGACCACGGAGCGGGTCGCGACCGTGACCGTGCCCCTCGCCACGGCCCTCGACGTAAGCCCGGACGGCCGCCGCGCCGTCGTGGGCACCTACGGCCCCGCGTACATCTTCCGCCGCGCCGCTGACGAGCCGTGGTCCGCCGCGTTCGCCGCGGACCCCGCGGTCGTCTCCATGCCGGACCGTCGGCAAGGGGAGACCATCTGCTGCGGAGCGGACGGGAGGACGCTCTACCTCACCAGCGAGAAGCGCCCCACGCCGCTGTGGCGGGTTCCCCCTCGCTGAGCGCCTGCCCTTGTCACGGGCCCGCGACGCCCTCGGCGCTTGCCGTCGCTTGTACAATGACTTCGCGAATCCACGGAGGACTGACACGATGGCGGACGAGCAGCGGCTTGAAGTGACCGTCGGGGACATCACGAAGCTCTCGGTGGACGCGATCGTCAACGCGGCCAACGAGCGCATGCTCGGCGGCGGCGGCGTGGACGGGGCGATCCACAAGGCCGCCGGCCCCAACCTGAAGGAGGAGTGCAAGCAGGTGCCGGAGGTCCGCTCCGGCGTCCGCTGCCCGACCGGCGAGGCCCGGATCACGGGCGGCCACAACCTCCCCGCGAAGCACGTCATCCACACGGTCGGGCCCGTCTGGCACGGGGGAAGCGAGGGCGAGCCGGACCTCCTCGCCTCCTGCTATCGCGAGTCGCTTCGGCTCGCGGAGGCCCACGGCCTCGACAGCATTGCGTTTCCCGCGATCTCGACGGGCGTCTTCGGGTATCCGCCCGACCAGGCCGCCCGTGTCGCGGTGGAGACGGCGCGGGAGTGGGTAGCCGCCCACGAGCGGCCCCGTCGGGTGATCTTCTGCGGCTTCTCCGAGTCCGACGCCGATCACTACCGTCCTCTCCTCGAAGGAGCGTAGCACGGCGATGCGATACGCGGTCATCATGGCGGGCGGCGCGGGCACGCGGCTCTGGCCCATGTCCCGCAGCGATCAGCCGAAGCAGCTCATCCCGCTGTTCGGCGGGAAGAGCCTGCTGGAGATCGCGGCGGACCGCCTCGAGGGCCTCATCGACCCGCCCCAGCGGCTCATCTGCACCGGCGAGGCGTACCGCGAGCCCATCCGCCGGTCGCTGCCCGCCTTCACGGACGAGCAGATCCTCGGCGAGCCGGAGGGGCGGGACACGCTCGCGGCGGTGGGCTTTCCCGCCGCGGTCCTCGCCCACGCCGACCCCGACGCCGTCATGATCGTCCTCACCGCGGACCACCTGATCTCCCCCGTGGAGACCTTCCAGGAGCGGATCCGCGAGGGTCTCCGCCTCGTGGAGTCGACGGAGAGCACGCTCGGCACCTTCGGCGTCCGCCCGACCCACCCCGCGACGGGCTACGGCTACGTCGCGATGGGCGACCCCGTCGAGGGCACGGACCACACGCGGGGGCTCCACGAGTTCACGGAGAAGCCGGACCCCGCCACGGCGGAGCGGTACCTCGCGTCCGGCGACTATCTGTGGAACAGCGGCATGTTCGTCTGGCGGGCGAGGACGCTGCTCGAGTGCATCCGCCGCTATCGGCCCGACGCCTACGAGGGGCTGATGAAGATCGGGGAGGCCTGGGCGACGGAGAAGCGGGACGCGGTGCTCCGCGAGGTCTACCCGAGCCTGCCCAAGACCAGCGTGGACTACGCGGTGATGGAGCCCGCGAGCCGGGACCCGTCGGTCCGGGTCGTCACCGTGGCCATGGACGTGCAGTGGACCGACGTGGGCGGCTGGCCGTCGTACGGGCAGACCCTCACCCCGGACGACCAGGGCAACCGGACGGGCACGGACCACGCCATTCTCCACGAGACCGAGAACACCCTCGTCGCCAGCGAGGACCCCGACCACCTCGTCGCGACGATCGGCGTCCGGGATCTCGTGGTGGTCCACACGCCTCACGCCACGCTCGTCTGCCATCGCGAGGAGGCGGAGAAGATCAAGCAGCTCCAGAAGGAGGTGGAGCGGCGCTACGGCCCCCCGCACACGTAGACCGATGCTGTGGCGGATCAAAGCCAGGAGAGCGGGTTGGAATGACCCATGGGGAAATGACCGAGGACCGATGGCGGAAACCATCAATGCCCCGTGCGGATGACGCAAGCACTTCCCTCCGATGAAAGCTCGGGGATCCTGCTCCTGGTCATCGGACCGGCGTCCCTTCTTGTCTCGCACGTCGGCGCTCTCGGGGATGAAAACCACATGCGGTGGCGGTGAACCCTTCTCCCTCACGGTCCTCGCGTCAGGGGGAGGTCGGGTTCTCTTTCAGCACGCCGCTGTCGACGAGGAAGCTCTCGACCACCCGCCAGTGTCGCTCGCTGTCGAAGGGAAAGTCGTTGTGGCCGCAGTCCCATTCGCGGTATGTGGACTGCGGGGCCAGCTCGTGGAGCCGACGGCCGTGGCGGACCGGGACCACTTCGTCCCGTCGGCCGTGGACGATCAGCACGGGACGCTCGAAGTCCCGGACCACCGCCGCGTTGTCGTAGGGATCGGAGACGAGGAAGGCGGGGAACAGATACCGCCCGGCCATCGCCCGCACGCTGGTGAACGGCGACTGGAGGATCATCGCCGCGGGCGCTCGCTGCCGGGCCACGGAGCAGACCACACCGGCGCCGAGGGAGCGGCCGTGGAAGACGAGGCGGTCCGCGTCCACTTCGGGCCGCTCCGCGAGCCAGTCCGCGAACTCGAGAAAGTCGGAGGTGATCTTCGCCTGCGACGGCGCCCCCGCGGACCGGCCGTAGCCGCGGTATTCGCCGACGAGCACGCTGACGCCGAGGGCCCGATAGGGCATGAGCTGATCCGCGACGTCGTCGATGAGCTCGCCGTTGCCGTGGGCGAAGAGGACCGCGGGACCCGGCTCCTCCTCGGTCACCCCCTCGCCGTGGATGTACCACCCTTCCACCTTGCCCTCCGGCGTGTCGACCCACATCCGCTCCACCGGCTCCGCCTCCAGCGCCTCCGCGTCGCCGGAGCCGGCGATGTGCCGGGGATACAGGATGCGCCGCTGGAACGCACACCCGGCGACGAGCCAGAGGCCGTAGAGGACGGCGAGGATGATGGCGGTGTTGAGAAGCATACGTCGCCACGACTTGGGCCGGCGCCACTCGGCCGCTTCAGCGGGCCGCAACGGTTCCGGAGGGGCTTGCTCCACCATCGTATCCGTGCTCCCCTTGCCGCTTCACCAGAGGCCCCGGGCGGCGAGGAGGAGGAGGCCCCCGCCGACGGCCGCGGCGACCAGCGCTCGAACCACAGGCCGTCGCCGCTTCTCCATCGCCGCTTCCGCGTCCGGGGCGAACGTGTGGGCCGCGCCCCGGAAGTGAACCCCGCAGTATGGACACCGGGTCGTCTCCGCGGGGATGGCCGCGTTGCACTTCGGACACGCCACGCGGCTTCCCGTGCCCCTCCGGTACTCGCTCAGCTTGAACGTCTCGGGCTCGTCCACCACGTCCGCCGGCCTCCCGCTCCCGAGCACACATGGTACCAACGGGCCCACGCGAGCGACATTTGCGGCGCCGCGTGGCTCCGCAACCATGGGCGGTGCCCATAAGGAGATCGAGATGAACCGCTGGCTCTCCCTGCTGCTCCTCCTCGCCGTCGGCCTCGCCCCGGCGACGCACGCCTCGGCCGAGACGGCCACGGGAGTGGTCTTCCACGACCGCGACGACGACGGAGCCCGAGACGACGGCGAGCCGGGCATCGAGGGGGTCCGCGTCTCCAACGGACGCGAGGTCACCCGCACGGACGCGGACGGACGGTACCGTCTTCCGGTCGACGGCGACACCATTTTGTTCGTCTGCAAGCCCCGCGGCTGGACCTATCCCACGGACGAGCTGAACCTCCCCCGCTTCTACTACATCCACAAGCCGGACGGCTCCCCCGACGCGAAGTTCAAGTATCCCGGCAGCGAGCCGACGGGGCCGCTGCCCGACTCGGTCGACTTTCCGCTGCACCGTCAGGATGGAGGGGCGAGCTTCCGCGTCGTCCTCATGGGCGATCCCCAGCCGAGCAATATGCGGGAAGTTCGCTACTACGGCCGCGACATCATGAGCGAGCTCGTCGGCGTGGACGCCGCGTTCGGCCTCTCGCTCGGCGACATCGTGGGCAACGACCTGTCGCTGTTCGGCCCCGTCAACGAGATGCAGGCCCTCGCCGGCGTCCCCTGGCACAACGTGGTCGGCAACCACGACATCAACTTCCGCTCCCCCGCCGACGCCCACGCCAACGAGACCTTCGAGCGCGTCTACGGCCCGACCGACTACGCCTTCCAGTACGGCAAGGTCCACTTCCTCCCGCTGGACAACGTGGTCTACCACGGCCACCCCGAGCGTGGCTACCACGGCGGTCTCACGGACCGACGGCTCACCTTTCTCGAGAACTACCTGGCGACCGTCCCCGCGAGCCACCGCATCGTCCTCGCGACCCACATCCCCCTCTACAACCGCTACAACAAGAAGCGCCACACCACGCGGCAACGCGAGCGGGTTCTGGAGATGCTCTCCAAGTTCGCCAACACGGCCTCCTTCTCCGCCCATACCCACCTCAACGCCGTCTACCACCTGGACGCGGACGACGGCTACGCCCCCGCCCACGGCCACGGCGTCCACACCCACCACAACCTCGGAACGGCGTCGGGCAGCTGGTGGAAGGGTCCGCTCGACGCCCGCGGCATCCCCATCACCACGATGCGTGACGGCACACCCAACGGCTACGCCATCGCCACCTTCGACGGCGCCGACGGCATGACGGTGAGGTGGAAGGCGGCGAACCACCCGCGGAGCTACCAGATGCGGATCGCCGCGCCGGACGCCCTGCCGGCGGACGCCCTCGGCGGCGAGGAGGCGAAAGTGGTGGTCAACGTCTTCAACGGAAGCGAGCGCTCCGCGGTCCACCTGCGTGTGCCCGGCGAGACGGACTGGCTGCCGATGCGGCGGACCTTCCGCAAGGACCCCTTCTACGTGGAGCAGCACAAGATCGACCAGGCCACCCCGATGAAGAACACCGAGCGGATGAAGGCGCCGCGGAAGAGCACCCACATCTGGGTGGCCACGCTGCCCGAGGGCCTCCCGACGGGCACGCATCTGGTCGAGGTACGTGCCGAGGACGCCTACGGCCACACCTATCGCGGCCGCCGCCCCTTCCGCGTGAAGTGAGCCGGTCCCGCTCGTCCGCTCCGGCGACGGTCCGCGTGGACGCTCGTCCCGGCCCGTTGGTAGGATCGATGGCACGGGCTCGTGGCGGAATGGGCAGACGCGGGAGACTTAAAATCTCCTGTCCCACTGGGACGTGCGGGTTCGAGTCCCGCCGAGCCCATTGTCCTCCCGACGGTTCGCATCCCTTTTTTGACAGCCGAGGACGCCGGCCGACAATCTGGGCCTTCCCTGCCTTCGCTTGGAGGTCTCCATGCTGAACGTCCCCGGTGAGTCCCACACCTTCTGTGACGGTGTCTCCCGCCGCTCGTTCCTGAAGATCGGCGGCCTGGCGCTCGGCGGCCTCTCGCTGCCCCAGCTCCTCGCCGCGGAGTCGCAGGCGGGCATCCGCCGGTCCCATAAGGCGGTGATCATGATCTACCTCCCCGGCGGCCCACCCCATCAGGACATGTTCGACCTGAAGCCCAACGCGCCGCAGGAGGTCCGCGGGGAGTTCAGTCCGATCAAGACCAACGTGCCGGGCATCGAGATCTCCGAGCTGCTCCCGCGGATGGCTCGCTCGATGGACAAGCTGGTGCCCATCCGCACGCTGGTCGGCTCGGCGGGCCGCCACGACTCCTTCCAGTGCATGACGGGCCGCACGCCCGGCAACCAGCCGCCCGGCGGCTGGCCGGAGCTCGGCTCCGTCATCTCGCGGGTCCAGGGGCCGGTCCACTCCGGCGTGCCGCCCTTCGTCGCCCTCTCCCCGAAGATGGAGCACACGCCGTACAACAACGGAGACCCCGGCTTCCTCGGTCCGAGCGCCGCTCCCTTCCAGCCCAATGGCCAAGGGCAGGACAACCTCACGCTCAACGGGGTGACGCTCGACCGCCTGCAGGACCGGCGGACGCTGCTCAACCGCTTCGACAACTTTCGCCGCTCCGTCGACGCCCAGGGGCAGATGGCGGGGTGGGACACGTTCACCGAGCGCGCCTTCGGCATGCTCACGTCGAGCAAGGTGGCGGAGGCGATGGATCTGAAGAACGAGGACAAGGCCACGCGGGAGCGCTACGGCTACGGCACGAGCAAGCCGCAGGGCGACGCCGCGCCCCGCCGCATGCAGCAGTTCCTGATGGCCCGCCGCCTCGTCGAGGCGGGCGCCCGCTGCGTCACGCTCAGCTTCAGCTTCTGGGACTGGCACGGCCACAACTTCGAGAACGCGCGGACCAACATGCCCGACCTCGACCAGGGTGTCACGGCGCTGGTGGAGGACCTCCACGCCCGGGGGATGGACGAGGACGTGACCGTGGTGGTCTGGGGCGAGTTCGGCCGCACGCCGAAGATCAACGGCAACGACGGCCGCGACCACTGGCCGCGGGTCGCGTGCGGCCTCCTCGCCGGCGGCGGCATGCGGACGGGCCAGGCGATCGGCGAGACCGACCGCATCGCGGCCGAGCCGAAGGAGCGGCCGGTGCACTTCCAGGAGGTCTTCGCGACCCTCTACCACAACCTGGGCATCGACCCCCACGTCAAGCTGCCGGACCTCACGGGCCGCCCGCGGTACGTCCTCGACCAGAACTACGGGCCGATGCCGGAGATGATCTGACCAAGCGGCCGCGGGAGCTCGCGGATGCCGGCCGCGGCCACTCCCGTCGCGGGGTGCTCGAAGGTCTCCACTCGGGTCAGCTCCCGCCCGCAGGAGTCCGTCGCGGTGTGGCTCGGAAGCAACCCGCCGGGAGGGCACGGACGACGCGGCCCAACGGCCGATTATGGGGGCGAGGAGGGCTGTTCCCGAGCGGCGCGGAGGAAGCGGTGGAGCCGACGGGGGTCGACCGGTCGCGTGGTCACGTCGCCCTCCTTCACCGCCGTACCGACGATGAGGCCGTCGGCGGTCGCGGCGAGGTCCGCCGCCGTCTCGGGCCGGGCGCCACTTCCCACGAGGACGGGGCGGTCCCCCGCCGCCCGCTTCACACGGTTCACGTCGCCAAGAGCCGTTCCCTCGCCGGTGGCCCCGCCGGAGACCACCAGCCCGTCCGCGTGGCCGCGGTCGACCAAGGTCTCGGCCTCCTGTTCGAGCGGCAGTTGCGAGAGCGGAGCGGAGTGCTTCACGTCGACGTCCGCGAGGAGCCGGACGGAGCGGACACCGAGGCGCTCCCGCTCGCGGAGGAGCTCCGCGGCGATGCCTTGGGTGACGCCCCCCTCGGTCAGCCGCGCACCGCAGAGGACGTTCACCCGGATGAACCGGGCGCCGGCGGCCGCCGCCACGGCGAGCGCCCCGACACCGTCATTGCGGAGGAGGTTGATCCCCAGCGGCACGTCGAAGCGTCGCCGCACTTCCGTCGCCAGCGCCGTGACCTGCGCCACGACGGAGGGCTCGCTGCGGCCTCCCGGAAAGGGGGTGTCCCCGAAGTTCTCCAGGAGGAGCCCGTCCACGCCGCCGTCCACCAGCGTCTCCGCGTCGCGGAGCATGGCCCCGCGCACCTCCGCCATGTCACCGGCGTGGCCCGGGCTCCCCGGAAGCGGCGCGAGGTGGAGCATCCCGATGACGGGCGTGTCGACCGGGGCCCACTCTTCGAGCAGCGGCGGAGCCATAAGGCGATTCTAAGTAGACGGAAAGAATCCGTTGAGGCTGTCCGCCCAAGGGGGCCTCCTTGCTCGGGCGTGGGCTCCGACCCATTTGCGATTCCCCGCCGGCGCCAGACGCGTCTGCGTACGGGCCGCACAGGCAGGCCGGGCGTTTTCGGACGTCGCCCTCGTTCGAGCGTCGGCGGCCAGCGATGAATCGGCTCAACGGATACTTTTCCGCCTACTTACCGGCGGCGTCGGGTTTCCTTCGGCCCGCCGCTTCCGTGAGCGGCCCGTCGCCACGCGGGTTGGCAGCACCCCCACGCTCGCCTATGTTGTGGCTCGCCGGCGCCCCCGCCGGCCCTCCTCTCAACGACGGGACTGGTCTCCCGATGCGGGTTGGGGCGAAGCTCTTCCCGAAAGGACTCCCGCGTGCAACGGACCGCCTTCTACGACTTCCACGTCAGCCACGGCGGCAAGATGGTGGATTTCGCCGGGTGGGAGATGCCCATCCACTTCGGCTCCATCCGCGACGAGCATCTCGCCGTCCGAAACCACGCCGGCATGTTCGACGTCTCCCACATGGGCCGCGTGAAGTTCTCCGGCCGCCACGCCCGACGCTTTCTCGAGCGCATCCTCACCCGTCGGGTCAGCAGCATGGAGCCGGGCCGCTGTCGCTACACGCTGCTGTGCAACGACCAGGGCGGCACCCTCGATGACGGCGTGATCTACCGCTTCGACGACCACTGGATCCTCGTCTGCAACGCCGCGAACCGGCCCAAGCTCCTCGACCACTTTCGCCGCCACGCGGAGGACCTCGCGGTCCAGATCGAGGACAAGACGGAGGAGCTGGCGATGGTCGCCCTGCAGGGTCCCGAGGTGATGGAGATGCTCGGGGAGTTCTCCAGCGAGGTGCCCCAGCTCAAGAAGTTCGCCTTCACCCAGAAGAACCTCCTGGCGCTCAAGATGGTCATCTCGCGGACGGGGTACACCGGCGAGGACGGCGTGGAGGTCATCCTCCCGTCCAAGATGGTCCCGATGGCGCAGAAGCTTCTGCTCAAGCAGGACAGCGAGGGCAACCTCAACATCCGCCCCTGCGGCCTCGGCGCACGCGACACGCTCCGGTTGGAAGCGGGCCTCCCGCTCTACGGCCACGAGCTCGACGAGACGACGGACCCCCTCTCGGCGGGCCTCGGCTTCGCCGTCTCCCTCGACAAGGACCAGGACACGCAGTACGGCGACCCCGAGCAGTTCATCGGCCAGGAGGCCCTCAAGAAGGTCGCCGAGGAGGGCTCGGGCAAGCATCTCGTCGGCCTCAAGGTGGAGGGTCGTCGCACGCCCCGACAGGGCATGGCGGTCATGGACGCGTCCGACCCCGTGGGAGAAGTGACGAGCGGGTGCCTTTCCCCCGTCCTCGAGGAGCCCATCGCGATGGCCTACGTCCGTCCCTCGCACGCGGAGCCCGGGACGAGCCTCACCGTCGACTTCGGCCGTCGCTCCGCCACGGCGGAGGTGGTGAAGATGCCCTTCTATCAGCCGACGGGGGCGTAGCGACGAGACCGCGAAGATGTGGGGCGCTCCGTCTCTCATGCGGCGTAGCCCCACCCCGAAGAGGAGCGGTCCCAGCTAAGTCGTCTGTGTCGGAGAGTCAGCTTAGCTCGGTCCCGAAGAGGGCGATGCCGGCGGCGTTGGCGGCGTTGCGGAGACCGATATCCAGGGACGCCAACTCGAGTGCCCGGCGATCCCCCACCTCCATATACGCCGCGTCATAGACGGATAGGCCATGAATCCGGGCCAAGTTCAGCAGAACACCGTCATCGTGGTCGCGGTCGATTGCGAGGCCGAGGTCCCGCAGATCGGTGAGAAGCGCCTCAGTGTCCGGCGCCGTCACCCGACCTCGCCGTTCATTAACCACCAAGCTATTGCGGTCCTCGTAAGGAGGCGGAAAAGAATAAGTTGAGCCTATACGCCAAAGCGAGGAGCGGGAAGCCTCCTTGCTTTGGCGTGGGCCTCGACCATTTGCGATGCCCCGCCGGCCACAGCTCCCGGCATTTGCGGACGTGGCGCTCGCTCGATCATCGGCTTCGCCGTCTCATCGGTGCCAGGGCGGAAGCCGACTTCCGCCCTGGCACCGATGAATAGGCTCAACTTATTCTTTTCCGCCTCCTTACCACTAGATGTGAGGGACAACCCCTCCGCGCGTGAGGACGGCCTCCATCGCGGCGTCCGCGAGCGAGTGACTCTCGTCGCCGAGACACCACGCAAGAACGATTGAGTTATCAATCACGATCGGCTTCAATATCGATGTCCTTCGTGAGTGGTGACGATCCGCTCTTCGATTGATCCCCGGCCGAGACGCTTGCGGCGGTCGCGGATCCGCTCAGCCGCTTCCCGGGCCTTGGTCTGACTTGCTTCCACGGGCACAAGCCGGGCCACAGGACAACCGTGACGGGTAATGGTCACGGTCTCGCCCTGCACGACGCGCTGGAGCAGTCGGGCCAAGTGGGTTTTCGCTTCAAAAGCCCCGATGGTGTTCATGGCGAGCTCCGATATCAACCAGTCTTCTAAACTAGCCTATCCTGCCCACTCGGGCGGGCAAGGGCGACCCAAGCCGCTTCAGCGAAGCGGGCGTCCTTTCGGGGAGGATGGACCGAGTCCGGCTTCCGGCGGGCTTCTCAACCTTCGGCCGGGACGAGGACCCGGAGCGCCGACGGCTCCGCCCGGACGTCGACCGGCGTGCCGCCGGCGAAGTCGCCGTCCGTCTGGACGGCCGTGGTCGGGTCCGAGCGGATCCGGACATGCTTCGCCCGGCCGGTTTGGACGTCGGGCCGGTCGAGATGGCGGCCGCGGCGAAGCGCCCACGCGTATCGCAGAAGCGGCCACCGGCCCGGCCGCTGAAAGAGGATCCAATCCACCTCGCCGTCGTCGTCGGGGACGTCGCGGAGGAAGTCGAATCCGAGGCCGTACTTCGGGATGTTGAAGATGAAGGCGTGAGCGCCCTCGTGACGCGCACCGTCCGCGTCGAGCTCGATTTGTGCCGACGGCTCGCCGAGGAAGCTCCGGAGGATCGGTCCCGTGTAGTGCCACCGCCGGATCCGCCGGACGCCCGTGGCTTGCTGACGCCACGTGTGCAGCCGTTGAACGACCGCCGCGTCGAAGCCGACGCTGAGCATGAGGGTGAACGGCCGGTCACCCGCCCACGCGAGGTCCACCCACCGGGCGTGGCCGGCCGCGACGAGGTCCGCGAGCGCCTCCGGCGACGCCGGATGGCCGAAATACTGCGCGAAGAGGTTCTCCACGCCGAGGGGGAGCATGGCGACCGGCGCCGTCGGCCGTCGCCGCAACGCCTCCCTCAGCGTCCCGTCACCGCCCGCGGCCACGACGGCGGCCCGTCGCGTCCGCATCGCCTCGGCCCACTGCTCGAGGTCCCAGCAGACCTCGGCCGACCGCCCGTGTCGCTCCAACGCGGACCGGAGCCGGTCCACTTTCCCGTGGTTGTCGCCGGAGCCGCTGTAAGGGTTCGCGACGATGAGCACGCCCTTCGGATCGTCCGTCGACATGGATGGGCTCCGTCGGCGGTCAAAGCCACTGCCAAGCGCTCCCTCGCCACCGGGCGGGGAACGTTCCCGGGTGGAGAATCTCCCGGAGGATCTCGATCGCCTCCAGGCATCGCGGCCCCGGCCGACTGAAGTAGCGATGGCCGTCGACCACCGCGACCCGCCTCTCACGCACGGCCGACAGCTCCCGCCAAGGGGACCGCCGCGCCGCCGCTTCCATCTCTCGCCGGGCGTGGGTGAGCCCCATCCCACAGGGCATCGCGACGAGCACCGTGGGGTCCACCGCCGTCAGCGCCTCCGCCGACAGCCACTGGGCGTGCTCTCCCGCCGTTCCGAAGCACTCCACACCACCGGCCCGCTCGACCATCTCCGGCACCCAGTTGCCCGCGCCCATGATCGGGTCCAGCCACTCCAGACACGCGACGGTCGGCCGAGGAAGCCCCCGCGTGCACGCGGCCACTTCCTCCGTCTCGCGGCGAAGCGCTTCCGCCACCTCGCTCCCCCGCTCCGCCACGCCCGCCGCGTCCGCCACCCGCCGCACGTCGCCCCAGATGTCCGCGAGCCGCTCGGGCTCCAGCGAGACGACCCGCGGCCTCGACGCCACCCGCTCCGCGACGGCCCGCTCCACCGCCACGAGGTCCACCGCGCACACGTCGCACTGCGACTGGGTGAGGACCAGGTCCGGCGCGAGCCGGTCGATCCGCTCCGCGTCCACCGTGTAGAGGTTGAGGGCCTCTTCCGGACCGGGCGTCCCGACGGCCGCGGCCACCTGCTCATGAATCGCCCGACTCGTCCCGCCGGCGTCCACTTGGGTGGAGGTGCAGCTCGGCAGGCTCGTCACCTCGGGCGGGTGGTCGCACTCGTGGGACCGCCCCACCAGACAATCTCGGAGCCCGAGCGCCCCGACGATCTCCGTGGCGCTCGGAAGGAGCGAGACGATCCTCGGCCGATCCACCGCAATCATCCTTTCTTGCACGGCGTCCGATCTTCGCGGCGCTCCCGTCGCAGCGGTGCCGCTCGCGGTCGAGTCTAGGAGCGCCCACGCGGCGGCCGCCCACGAGGCGGACGGCGCTCGACGAGCGGAGACCACGCCCGCGATCTTCGTAGAATGCGATGCCGTCGCGACGAACCAACGCCGCCGCGATCCTCGAAGCTCCCTATGGCCCGCGACCGATACAACCGACCGCTCCGCGATCTCCGCATCTCCGTCATCGACGCGTGCAATTTCCGCTGTCCCTATTGCATGCCCGCCGACGAGTATCCGGAGCTCATGAACTTCTTCGAGAAGGGCCGTCGGCTCACCTGCGATCAGATCCTCCGCCTCGCCCGTCTCTTCGCGGACCTCGGCGTCCGGAAGATCCGTCTGACGGGCGGCGAGCCCCTCCTCCGCAAGGACCTCCCCGACATCGTCGCGGGCCTCCGCCGCATCGACGGCATCGAGGACATCGCGATGACGACCAACGCCTACCACCTGTCCAAGCACGCGGCGACGCTGCGTGCGGCGGGCCTCTCCCGCGTCACCGTCAGCCTCGACTCCGTCGATCCCGCGGTCTTCGCCCGGATGAGCGGCCACCGCGGCGATCTCGGCCGCGTCCTCGACGGTCTCCGCGCCGCACGGGACGCGGGCCTCTCCCCCATCAAGGCCAACGTCGTCGTGCAGCGCGGGATGAACGACCACACCATCGAGGAGACCGCGGAGCACTTCCGTGACACGGGCGTGGTGGTCCGCTTCATCGAGTACATGGACGTGGGCAACCACAACGGCTGGGAGCAGCGCGATGTCGTCTCCGCCGAGGAGATCCGCCGCCGCATCGACGCCGTCCACCCGCTGGAGCCGGTTTCGAAGCACGAGCCCGGCGAGGTCGCGAACCGATACCGCTACGTCGACGGCCGCGGCGAGATCGGCCTGATCGCATCCGTCACGCAGCCGTTCTGCGGCGCCTGCACCCGCGCTCGCCTCTCCTCCGACGGCCAGCTCTACACCTGTCTCTTCGCGTCGCGGGGCGTGGACCTGCGTACACCGCTCTTGGAAGGCGCCTCGGACCACACCCTCCGCGACCGCCTGCACAGTGTCTGGTCCGCCCGGACGGACCGCTACTCCGAGGAGCGATCCAGGCGACCGGCGGCGGGTGAGGAGAAGGTGGAGATGTACCAGATCGGTGGCTGACCGGAGCGATCCATGAAGGTGCTCATCACGGGCGGAGCCGGCTACGTGGGCAGCGCTTGCCTTCGCGCCTTGCTCGCCGCGGGCCACGAGGCCGTCGCCTTCGACAACCTCACCGAGGGCCACGCCGAGGCCGTCCCCGGCGATCGTCTCGTCGTCGGGGACTTAACGGACGAGGCGGCGGTCCGCGACGCCCTCGCCGGCGCCGACGCGGTGATGCATTTCGCCGCGAAGGCCTACGTCGGGGAGTCCGTGAAGGCGCCCGAGGACTACTACCGCACCAACGTCGCCGGATCGCTCAACCTGCTCCGGGCCATGCGGGCCGTGGGCGTCCGCCGCCTCCTCTTCTCGAGCACTTGCGCTCTTTACGGCCCCGACGCCCCCGTGCCCATCCCCGAGACCGCCTCCCGCTCACCGGACAGCCCGTACGCCCGCTCCAAGCTCGCCGTGGAGTGGATGATCGAGGACTTCGCCGCCGCCTACGGTCTCGGGTTCACACTCCTCCGCTATTTCAACGCGGCGGGTGCCTCACCCGGCGGCGCTCACGGCGAGGACCACGCTCCGGAGACCCACCTCATCCCCCTCGTCCTGCAGGTCCCCCTCCGCCAGCGGGAGAAGGTCTACGTCTTCGGCGACGACTACGCCACGCCCGACGGGAGCTGTGTCCGTGACTACGTGCACACCGAGGATCTCGCCCGGGCTCACCTCCTCGCGATGGAGGCGACGGGGCCGGCCACCCGCGCCGTCTACAACGTGGGAACGGGCCGCGGCCACAGCGTCCTCGACGTGATCCGCACCTGCGAAGAAGTGGTCGGCGAGCGCATCCCCTACGAGGTCACGGGCCGCCGCCCCGGCGACGCCCACACGCTGGTGGCGGACGCCTCGAGGCTCCGCACCGGGCTCGGCTGGCGACCCGCCTACCCGACCCTCCGCGACATCGTCGCCTCCGCGTGGGCGTGGCACCGAGCCCATCCGTTCGGCTATCGGACCAAGCAAACGGAGGGCGTGCCGTAGCCGCGCCAGCGGCCCTCAATTGGTTCTCGGATTCTCCGGTGCCATGGCCATCCACCGATAGGGATCACCGAGCGTATAGAGGATCCGCTCCCACAGCGCCTCGGGCTCCGCGTCGAAGATGACGCCCGCGGACTGTGGACAGACGACCCACCCACCGTGCTCGATCTCCTGCTCGAGCTGTCCCGCGGCCCACCCGGCGTACCCGAGGCACAGCCGCACGGACGCCGTGCCCGGTCCCTGCGCCACCTGCGACCGGACCATCTCCTGATCTCCACCGAGGCACACCCCGTCGGCCACCTCCTGACACCCGGGGATCTCCGGCACGTCATGAAGGAGAAGGAGCGCTCCCGGCTCGACGGGACCTCCCCGCAGGAACATGCGCCCGAGCGCCGCGTCGTCCGCCGGCTCCGAGCCGTAGACCTGCTCCGCCGTGCTCGCGAGCTGCTCCCGGTCGTAATGGCTCACCAGCTCACCGAGCGGCTTGTTGACCACCACTCCGAACGTCCCCTGTTCGTCGTCGTGCTCCACCACCAGCGCCACGCTCCGCCGGAAGTTCGGGTCGCGCTCGGTCCGGAGCGTCGCCACCAGCAGTGTCCCTTCGTCGATCGCCTCACTCATGGGCCCTCGCTGTCCGGTCGTCGCTGAAGCCTCCCCGTGCCTGCCGACTATAGCAGCCTCCGTCCACACCCTTCCGCGCCCGACGCGAGCCGCCGCCGGTGATTGCCCGTCGCCCGACCACGCTTCTAAACTTGTTGGATTAGGTGGTTATTTTTACGGAGGCCATGCCATGGCTGGAAGCGAATTGAAGGGCGCCTCGGTCGCGGAGCTGCAACAAGAGCTTCAGCGGCGACAGCGCGACTTAACGCCCTTGCGTCGCGAGCGTGATCGCCTCGCAGCGAAGGTGGACGAGCTTGACAAGCAGATCAAGGCGCTCGACGGCAATCCCTCGCAAGCGCCGCGGCGCAGCGCTGTCCGTTCGAGCCGACAGAGCGGCGCCAAGCGGAAGCAAAGCGCATCGCGCCGGACGTCGCGCCCGTCCGCGGGCAAGCACTCGCCGGGGCGTCCCCGCAAACAGATCAGCCTCGGCGAGGCGATGGCGAGTGTCATGCGGAAGGACCGCGCCATGTCGGTTCGCCAGATCGCGGATGCCGTGCAGCGTCGCACGAATTACAAGTCCAACTCCAAGCGATTCACGACCGTGGTCGGCCAGACCCTCGGCAAGGACAAGCGGTTCAAGAGGTCGGGCCGAGGGCTCTACGTCCGCGCCCGGTGACGCGCCCCGATCGCCGCCGGGCCCTCCTCGCGCCGAGCTGTGCAACTCGGCGGCGCGTGTCGTACGGGCGTCTCTGCTTGTTGTGGCGGCGCGGCGAGCACCGCCGTGCCGTGAGCGATGCTGTGCCGCCGCGAGGCTCCCCGCGCCGTCAGTTGAGCTCGCGCTCGCGCATGGGTCGGTTGCCCTTCTCCTCGGGCCGCCCGCCTCGTCTCACCCGATCACGGGCTTGGACAGCGCCCACACGCCGATGAGCAGCAGGATGCCTACGGCGAGGCGTCGCAGCGCCGGCTTGGGGATTCGGTTCCCCAGCCAGGTGCCGGGGAGCATCGCGAGGAGCACCACCGGCGCGAAGAGAAGGGCGGTCGCCGCCGTCTCCGGGACGACCCACTGGAAGCGAAGCGTGAGGAAGGTGAGGTTGGCCGGAATCCCGATGATGAACAACGCCCACAGCGTGGCCCGGCTCTTCCACGCGGACCACTTGTGAGCCATCACCCAGAGGACGAGCGGGGGACCGGGCATGCCGGCCATCCCCCCGAGCGCCCCGCCGGTCATCGCCGCGGCGGCGGACCACGCGGGGTGCAGCCGCTCCCGCGGTTCCGGTCGGATCCACCACTGGGCCGCGAGGACGAGGAGGAGCAGTGCGCCGAAGAAGGCCCGCACGGTCGCCTTGTCGAGGGTGGCGATCTCCCCGAGGATCAGCACTCCGACCGGCTGGGCGGTCACCATGAACGGCGCCATCCAAAGGACCTCTCGCCACTCCACCTCGTGGCGGTGGCGACAGAGGCCGCTGATCATCTGGGTCGCGGCCGCGACGATGACGACGGGGATGGCCTGCTCGGGCCCGAGCCCGAGGAGCACGAGGATGGGGATCGCGAACAGCCCCATGCCGAACCCCGCCGCCCACTGCAGCAGCGTGGCGGCGGCGAGGACGACGGCGATGGGAAGAAGCAACTCCGTAGGGATCGCACCAGTCATCGCCCGATCATAGCGGGAGGCCCTCCCGAGCAAGCACCCCTTCTCGCCGCCCGCGTCGCCGCCCATGGCCGAGCCGCACACCCCTGTGCTAGAATACGTAGTACCTCACGACGCCATGTGGGGTCCCGAGGGCCGGGCTCGACGGCCCGGTCCCGCTTCGACGTGCCATCCTCCCAAGGCTCCCGCGAACAAGGGAGTGTGTCTATGAACAACCGAGCGATCCGACTCATTGGCCTTGTAGCGTGGATCTTCGGAGCGGTGGTCGGCTCGGCTCACGCGGCGGAGCCGCTGCCGGAGAAGGTTGACTTCAACCGCGACATCCGGCCGATCCTGACCAAGAAGTGCTTCAAGTGCCACGGACCGGGCGCGAAGAACAGCCAGACGGACCTTCGCTTCGACCGCAAGGCCAACGCCTTTCAGGATCTCGGCGGCTACCGCGCCATCGTCCCGGGGAAGCCCGGCGCCAGTGAGCTTTACAAGCGGATCACCGCGGACGATCCCGCCAACCGCATGCCGCCGGCCGACTCCGGCAAGACGCTGACGGACCGCGAGGTCAAGCTCTTCAAGCGGTGGATCAAGCAGGGCGCTCCCTGGGAGAAGCAGTGGGCCCTCATCCCGCCGGAGCGTCCGACTCCCCCCGAAGTGGACCGCGAGGACTGGCCACGCAACCCGATCGACTACTTCGTCCTGGACAAGCTGGAAGACAAGGGGTTGACCCCCTCGTCCGCCGCGGACAAGCGCACCCTGCTCCGCCGCGTCACGCTGGACCTCACGGGTCTCCCGCCGACGCCCGCGGAGCTCCACGCGTTCCTCGCCGACGGCTCGCCGGCGGCGTACCGCCGCGCCGTCGACCGCCTCCTCGCGTCGCCCCGTTACGGCGAGCACCAGGCTCGCCGCTCGCTCGACGCGGTCCGCTACGCCGACACCCACGGCATGCACTTCGACAACAAGCGGTCCATGTGGCCCTATCGCGACTGGGTGATCGAGGCGTACAACGAGAACATGCCCTTCGACCGCTTCACGGTGGAGCAGCTCGCGGGGGACCTCCTCCCGAACCCGACGCGCGAGCAATTGGTCGCCAGCGGCTACAACCGCTGCAACATCACCTCGAACGAGGGAGGCTCGATCAACGAGGAGCTGCGTGTCCGGTATACGAAGGACCGGGCGATCGTCACGGGCACCAACTGGCTGGGCCTCACCCTCGGCTGCGCCCAGTGCCACGACCACAAGTACGACCCGATCGGCCAGAAGGAGTTCTACCGCTTCTACGCCTTTTTCAAGAGCATCGCGGACAACGCCCGCGACGGCAACGCTCTTCTTCCACCGCCGGCCATCGAGGTGCCCTCGCCACGGCAGGAGCGGAAGCTCGAGGAGGTGAACGCGAAGATCTCCAAGGTGCGCAAGAAGATCGACAAAAAGGTGGACGCGGTGGACTACCAGCCCGCCGAGGCGTCGAGCGACGGCGGGCCCCAGCGAAAGCCCTACGTCTGGATCGATGACGCGCTGCCCAAGGGCGCCAACCCTCAGGTGGGCGGCGGCAAGCCGAAGAAGTGGGCCTTCATCGGAGAGTCCGAAGGACCCGTCCTCAGCGGCCAGCGGTCGACGCGGCGAAAGGCGGACGGGAAGGCCCAGCACTACTTCGAGGGCGCCGACGACAAGCTCGTCATCGGCAAGGGAGACACGCTCTTCGCTTACGTCTGGCTGGACCCGAAGGACCCGCCGAAGGAGATCATGCTCCAGTTCAACGACGGCAAGTGGGGCCACCGCGCCGTCTGGGGCGAGGACCGCATCGGCTTCGGGAAGAAGGGAACCCCGAGCCGTCGGATGATGGGCGAGCTTCCCGAGCCCGGGAAGTGGGTTCGGTTGGAGGTCCCCGCCAAGAAGGTGGGCCTCGAGCCCGGCGACAAGCTCAACGGTTGGGCGTTCACCCAGTACGGCGGCACGGTCTACTGGGACAAGGCGGGCGTCGTCACCAAGACGCCGCAGAGCGGGGGCACGTTCGACTCGCTCATCGCGTGGGCGAGGGCCCAGCGCTCCACGGACAGCAGCTCGCTTCCGAAGTCCATCCGGGAGATCGTGAAGAAGGACCGCGGCGACCGCAGCGACGCCGAGAAGGATCGTCTCCGCGACTACTTCGTGGAGCACGCCTACTCCAAGACACGGTCCACCTTCGCCCCGCTCCACCGGCAGATGAAGGCGCTGAAGCGGGAGAAGAAGGAGCTGAAGCGGTCCATCCCGGGCACGATGATCGCCCGCACGCTGCCGGAGGGGAAGAAGCGACAGTCCCACGTGCTCATCCGGGGCATGTACGACCGGAAGGGTGAGCCGGTGGAGCCCGGCGTGCCATCGATGCTCCACGACTGGCCGGAGGACGCGCCCCGCAACCGCTTGGGGCTCGCGAAGTGGCTGGTCGACTCGGACAACCCGCTGACCCCGCGTGTGATCGTCAATCGGCTCTGGCAGGAGTGCTTCGGCCGGGGCATCGTGAAGACCTCCGAGAACTTCGGCGCCCTCGGCGAGAAGCCCACGCACCCGAAGCTCCTCGACTGGCTCGCGGTGGAGTTCGTGGAGAGCGGGTGGGACGTCAAGCACATGTTCCGGCTGATCGTCCGCTCCGCGACGTACCAACAGGCGTCGCAGGTCAGCCCGGATCTTCGCAAGCGCGACCCGAACAACAAGTGGCTCGCCCGCGGCCCTCACCACCGACTCGACGCCGAGGCCATCCGCGACTACGCGCTCGCGGTGAGCGGCCTGCTCGTCGACCGCATCGGCGGCCCGCCCGTCAACCCGTATCAGCCCAAGGGGCTGTGGAAGGCGGTCGCCTACGAGTCGAGCAACACGCGGAAGTTCGTCCGAGACGACGGGGCGAAGCTCTACCGGCGGAGTCTGTACACCTTCTGGAAGCGAACCTCGCCGCCGCCGAATATGACCGCGTTCGACGCGCCGAAGCGGACCTCCTGCCAGGTCCGCCGCAGCCGGACGAACACGCCGCTGCAGGCGCTCGTCCTGATGGACGACGTGCAGTTCGTGGAAGCGGCGAGGAAGCTCGGCGAGCGGATCGTGAGAGAAGGTGGTGAGACCGCCAAGGAGAAGATCCGCTACGCCTTCGAGGTGGTCCTCGGCCGGCTGCCGTCCGCGAAGGAAATGGAGCTGATGCTCCAGGAGCACCGGTCGCAGCGGGCGCGATACAAGGACGACCCCTCCGCCGCGAAGAAGCTGATCCGGCGGGGGGAGGCGCCCGTGGCCGAGGAGCTCGATCCCGTCCGCCTCGCCACGTGGACGATGGTCGGACACGTTCTCCTGAACCTCAGCGAGACGATCACGAAGGGTTGACCCCAACGAAGGAGGCACCGCCATGGATCCTCGACGCGAACACGCCCTCCAGATGACCCGGCGGCAGCTGTTCGGAAGCCTCGGGAAGAACATCGCCTCCGGGGTGGGAGCGGCCGCCCTCGCGTCCCTCGACCCGGCCGCCCTGGGCGCCCGCACGGCGCTGACGGAGCGGGGCCAGCTCGGCGTCCCCCACTTTGCGCCGAAGGCCAAGCGGGTGATCTATCTCTTCGCGGCCGGCGGGCCGGCGCAGATGGATCTGTGGGACTACAAGCCGCAGCTCCAGAAGTGGTACGACAAGGATCTGCCTCCTTCGGTGCGGGGAGACCAGCGGCTGACCACGATGACCTCGGGGCAGGACCGCTTCCCGGTCGCCCCGACCATCTACAACTTCGAGCGGTGTGGGCAGTCGGGCATCTGGCTGAACACGGACCTTCTCCCCCACATGGCGGAGGTGGTCGACGACCTTTCGGTGATCAAGACCGTCAACACGGACGCGATCAACCACGATCCCGCGATCACCTACATCCAGACCGGCGACCAGAAGCCCGGCAAGCCGAGCCTCGGGGCGTGGCTGTCCTACGGGCTCGGCAGCGCCAACCAGAACCTGCCCACGTACGTCACGCTCATCTCCACGTGGAGCGCCAAGCGGGACGCCCAGGCGCTGTTCTCCCGGCTGTGGGGCTCCGGCTTCCTCCCGTCCCGGCACGCGGGCGTGCGGTTCCGGTCGAAGGGCGACCCGGTGCTCTACCTGAACAACCCGAAGGGGATCAGCCGGGAAGGGCGCCGGGACATGCTCGACACCGTGAACCAGCTCAATGAGCAGCACTTCGAGGAGCAGGGGGATCGGGAGATCCAGACGCGGATCGCCCAGTACGAGATGGCCTACCGCATGCAGCGGGCGGTGCCGCGGCTCGCGAACTTCTCCGAGGAGTCGCAGGCCACGCTCGACATGTACGGGTCGGACGTGAACGAGCCGGGCAGCTTCGCGTCCTGCTGCCTCCTCGCCCGACGCATGGCGGAGCGGGACGTACGGTGCGTGCAGGTCTTCCACCGCGGGTGGGACCAGCACGGAAACCTGCCGCGGGACCTGAGCCTGCAGTGCAAGGACATGGACCAGCCCGCTGCGGCGCTGATCAAGGATCTCAAGCAGAGGGGTCTTCTCGAGGACACGCTGGTCGTCTGGGGCGGCGAGTTCGGGCGGACCGTCTACTCGCAGGGCAATCTCTCGAAGGACAACTACGGGAGGGACCACCATCCGAGGTGCTTCAGCATCTGGATGGCCGGCGGTGGCGTGAAAGGCGGCACCGTCTACGGCGAGACGGACGACTTCTCCTACAACGTGGTGAAGAACCCGGTCCACATCCGGGACATGAACGCCACCATCCTCCACTGTCTGGGCATCGACGACAACAAACTCACCTACAAGTTCCAGGGCCTCGACCAGCGGCTGACGGGCGTGCGAGAGGAGGCCTACCCGGTCAAGGACATCCTGACGTAGGAGCTTCCCGCCTCACGACGACTGCCTTCGACGCGAGGACGCTCGCCCTTGGGGGCGAGCGTCCTCTTTGTCATGAGTGGGAGGAATCGGTTCCGTAGGGCGGGAGGCGCCGGCTCGCCGCCTGCGGCGCGAGGGGCCGGGGAGGGTCGCTCGTGTGTCCGCGTGGACGGCCCTCGGCGTGGGGGGCGAGCGGCCACTCTCGTCTCATTTCGCTGGTCCGCTCCACAGCGCGATGCAGGCGGAAAAGCAGTCGGCCTGTTCCTCGCCGAAAAGAGAGCGAGTCCGACGTTCGACCGACTGCAACGTCCTAGAAAATCCGGATTTACGGACGGGGAGGAATCGCGGAGGGGCCAAGGTCCACGCGCTTCCGAGCGGAAGGTGGGCCGCGGTGTATCCGATCGCGGGCCGGTGTTCGCCTAGGGGAACGAAGACGGACGGCGGGAAGGACCGCCCTCCCGCCGTGGGAGCCGCCTGTGAATCCCGAGAAAGGAGAACGACCATGTTCCGAGCCCCATCCCCGATCCGGAGCCCTCGACGCTGGCAAGCCGTGGCCGGTCTCGCCGCCGTGCCGCTCGCCGTGGCGATCGTGACGCTCACCGCGTGCCTCCCGGTTCCGGTGGGCGACCCCAGCAAGAGCGAGGTGAAGCCCAAGCTCAACGGGGCGTGGCTCCGCGAACAGGAGGACAAGTCCTCCCTCTACGTGGTCCGCCCTTACGACGAGCGAACCCACCTTGTCCAGTGGTTCGATTACAAGGCCGAATACGGCAGCATCCAGCCGAAGCAGGCGGGGGTCGCGAAACTCTGGTTCACCACCATTAAGGGGAAGACCTTTGCCGTGATGAAGCCGTTGAACACGCATCGCTTCCTCGGGATGAAGCAGAAGGGGAAGCGGTTCTACATCGTCGGTCGGCTGAGCGTCTCGGGCGACGAGGCCACGCTCCGGCCGACCGACCCGAACGCGTCGTTCCTGAAGGGCGTCGACACGCGTGAGGACGCCGAGGCGGCGATCCGAAAGCACGTCGACGACGACGCGTTGTACCAGGAGGCGGTCACCCTCTCGCGGGCGGGCGACGACGACAAGGAGCGTGTCCGGTCCGTCCTCGAGGCGTTCCACGTCAAGTGACCGATGCGGCCCCGGCGGCCCCGGCGGGCCGCACCGGTCGGAGCGCGGCATGCACCCGATCCTGCTCGCCTCGCCCCGCGTCGGTGCCTACGGCGTCCTGCTCCTTGTTGGCATGGGCGTCGGCTGGTGGGTCGCCCGCCTCCGGTCACCGGCGGCGGGCATCCCACGCGTCCACGTGGACGTGCTCGTCCCGCTGACGGTCGGTGCGGGCCTCGCCGGGTCCGTGGTCGCGGGGTGGGTGGACGGGGTGGCGGCGACGCACGGCCGCGTGCTCTATGGCGCCCTCCTCGCGGGCGTCGCGGCGGCCATCGGGTACGCGGCGTGGATGCGGCTTCCGCTCGGCCGCCTCGGCGACGCCGTCGCGCCGTCGCTGGCGATCGGGGTGGGAATCGGTAGGGTGGGCTGCTTCCTCGCCGGCTGCTGCTGGGGCGACGTCTGCGTGGCGGGCGACCGGCTCCGGTCGCTCGCCGCGGCGACGCGGGAGCAGGTTCACACGGTCGCGTGGCTCTCCCCACCGGGATGGCCGCTCGCGGTCCGGTTTCCCGCGGAGAGCTTCGCCCAGCGCCAGCACCTGAGCCTCGGTCTGGTTCCGCCGCGGGCGCCGTCGCTGGCCGTCCACCCGGTCCAGCTCTACGAGGCCACGCTGCTCGCCGCCGTCTTCCTGCTGCTGTGCTGGCACTTCCGCCGGCCGCGCGTCTGGGGAGAGACCTTCCTCTTGCTCGCGATGGGCTACGCGGCGATCCGTCTGCTTCTGGAGCCGCTCCGCGCCGACAATGCCGCCGTCGTCGGACCCTTCACCTTCTCGCAACTCGTCGCGATCGGCAGCCTGGTCCTCTGCGTCTCCCTCTGGCTCGTCCGGCGGCGCTGCGCGCCCCGATGGGGTCTCGTGGCCATGGGCGAGGTCGCCGGCCGTCGGCCGATGCCGGAATGAAACCAATCCTGCCGGTCGTGAGCGGGTGGGCGGCTTGCTCCGCCCGATCGGCGCTGCACGATGAAAGGTCTCGCCGGCGTCGTGTGGCACGGGCTCGCCGCGTCGTACGGAAGACATTGCGGGCACGGAGCGGCGCACACGCTCGCGACCGCCAGGAGAGCCTCCGCGGGCGGGTCCCGCGAGCTCGCCTTCGCCATCCAGAAGGCGACCGATCGGTGGCGGGTCCGACCGACCCCCTTCGGAAGGACCCGGCCTTGCGGCGGTCGGACACAATCGCGAGCGATGCGATCCATCCGCGCAGCCAGAGAGTCATCCGTCCTCACCGCGGAGGATGTCGCGACGCTGGTCGACCGGCTGGCGTCCCTCTGTGCCCACCATCCCGTCACGCTGATGTACCTCCACGGCGCCCACGCCCACGGGACGCAGAGCCGGCTGACCGATCTGGACGTCGCGGCCGTCCTGGAGCCCGCGGCGGCTCGTTCCGCCGAGGTGCGGGTCCGGCTCCTAGAAGCCGTCCAAAACGTCAGCGGCCGGGAGGACGTGGACCTCGTGATCCTCAACACCGCCGGGCCGATCATCGCGCACCGGGTCGTCCGGGGCGGTCGGCTCGTTTACACCCGGAGCGAAGCCGACCGGGTCTCGTGGGAGGCCATGGCGATCAAACGAGCCCTGGACTTCGAGCCGTACTCCCGCCAATACGACCGGGCGCTGCTCGAACAGCTCGCAGCCAGGCAGGACTGAGATGTCCATCGACCGGGAAATCCTGTGCACGCGGCTAAGCAGGGTCCGGGACGCGCTTCGCCGCTTGAGGGAATTGGCGGAGAGGCCGCGGGACGCCTAAGTAGGCGGAAAAGAATAAGTTGAGCCTATTCATCGGTGCCAAGGCGGAAGTCGGCTTCCGCCTTGGCACCGATGAGACGGCGAAGCCGATG
>CAZQQP010000012.1:0-12887 GCA_964595475.1 uncultured Planctomycetaceae bacterium
AGGAGGCTCCTCCTCCTTGCTTTGGCGTATAGGCTCAACTTATTCTTTTCCGCCTGCTTACGAGGAGGGCCGCGTCGTTCCGGTCGGCTTCATCGGCGTCGCGAACGTGCGTGAGGTCGAGCGGACGCTCCACGAGCTCGCCGGGACGCAGCCGACGCGTGGCTGACCACGCCCGCATCCGTACTCGAAGCGCCACGCTCCGGGCTCCAGGCCCCATGCTCCAAGCACCCGGCCCTACCCGAGGTCCGGCGCCACCTGCTTCACCGTGTCGACGAGCTCCGCCACGTGGGTCGCGGAGGTGTGGAGCTTGGCCTTCTCCTCCTCGTTCAGGTCGATCTCCACGACGCGCTCCACGCCGTCCGCCCCGAGGAGACAGGGCACGCCCACGAAGTAGCCGTTGATCCCGAACTCGCCGTCGCAGTAGCCGGCGCACGGGAGGACTCGCTTCTTGTCGCGGACGATCGCCTCGACCATCTGGATCACGCCGGAGGCGGGGGCGTAGTAGGCGCTGGTCCCCATGAGCTGGACGATCTCCCCGCCACCCTTCTTCGCCCGCTCCACGATCGCGTCGAGGCGATCCTTGTCGATGAACTGCGTGATCGGAATGCCGCTAACGTTGGTGAACCGGGGCAGCGGAACCATGTCGTCGCCGTGGCCGCCAAGAAGGAGGGCGTTGATGTCCTCCACGCTGAAGCCCGTCTCCATCGCGAGGAAGGCCTTGAAGCGGGCGACGTCCAGGCAGCCCGCCTGCCCGACAATGCGATGGGTTGGAAAGCCGGTCGCCCGCCACGCGGTGTAGACCATCGCGTCGAGGGGGTTGGAGACGACCACCACCACCGCCTCCGGCGCGTGCTCCTTCACCTTCTCGCTCACGGACCGCACGATGGAGACGTTGGTCTTGATGAGGTCGTCCCGGCTCATCCCCGGCTTCCGGGGGATGCCCGCGGTGATGACCACCACGTCCGCCCCGTCGATGTCGCTGTAGTCCGTGGTCCCGACCACCTGCACGTCGGCACGCTCCACGGGTCCCGCCTCCGCGAGGTCGAGCATGCGT
Source organism: uncultured Planctomycetaceae bacterium (assembly GCA_964595475.1). Taxonomy (GTDB): domain Bacteria; phylum Planctomycetota; class Phycisphaerae; order Phycisphaerales; family Zrk34; genus CAZQQP01. Next base: position 1,055 of record CAZQQP010000012.1, read on the forward strand.
CCCTTGACCATGCCCTCCGCGTCGGGGATGTCGACGACCACCACGTCGCCGAGGGCCTTGGTCGCCGCCCGCAGCGCGCATGTCGAGCCGACGTTGCCGCCGCCCACGATTGCGATCTTGGGTCGTCCTCGCACGGTGGCCCTTTCAGTAGAAACCGACGTCTCACCGCTCCGTCGCTTGTGTCCATGGTACGCGTCCGCTCGCCGCGGCGAACTCCGTGAGTCCCTTACGAGCGTGTCCGGTCTCCCCCGCGGCTCACCGCCACGCCGCCGCGACCGGCCCGGCGTTCGGGCTTCCCCCGCTGCCCGCTCGCCGACCTCTACCCCGCGCTGCCGTCGCGGTGAACGGACTCTCTTCGCGTCTCGGAGAGGGACAATGGCTCGATGCGTGTGCTTCAGGCGGAGCACGGGCAAGCCCGCGGACGGGCTTGTGCCACCCGATGTCGGGAACCAAGTCCGTGTCCCCATCTACGCGCTCGGCGTGTTTTCCCCACGGTGCCCGTTTCTCCTCGTCGGTGCCCCGGGCAGCTCGCCGGCGAGCGCCCGACGACGCCGATCCGTGCACACCCTCGCGTGGGTGGCCCGGACAAGGCCGTCCGCGGCCTTGTCCGTGGGACGCCGACGGCGCCGTCCGTGCGTCCGCGGAGACGAGCCGCGGGTCGCCTGCATGGCACGCGGCGCTCCCCGCCTACGATCTCCCGATGACCGACGTCGACCGCCTCGCGGACTTTCTCTTCGAGACCGGCATGCTCGCCCGGATGGGCCGCAGCGGCTTCTCCTTCCTCGGCAGCGGCGAGCAGAGCGTGGCCGAGCACGCCCATCGGGTGGCGGTGGTGGCGTACACCCTCGGCCGGCTCGGGGCACGCGACGACGCGGATCACATCCTGAAGATGGCGCTCTTCCACGATCACCCGGAGGCGAGGACGTCGGACCTCGACAACGTCTCCAAGCGCTACAACCGGTCGGACACGGAGGGGGCGATCCGCGACCTCACCCGTGGTGTGCCCGTCGGCGAGGAGGTGCGTTCGCTGATCGAGGAGTTCGAGGCGGAGCAAACCGACGCCGCCCGCCTCGCGAGGGACGCGGACCGGATCGAGCTGCTTCTGTCGCTGAAGGAGCAGCTCGACCGCGGCAATCGCCGGGCGGAAACGTGGATGGCCAACACCGTCGCCCGCTTGCAGACGGAGGAGGGCCGGCGGCTCGCCGAGGCGATCCGCCGGCGGGACTCGGATGGGTGGTGGATGCGTCGGGACGGAGCGGAGCCGTGACCGGCGCCCGCGCCGAGCGGATCCGGCGGCTAATCGACGGGCGGCAGAAGGCGGTAGTCGTCCTCGAGGACATCCACGATCCCCACAACGCGGGCGCCGTCTTCCGGTCGTGCGACGCCTTCGGCGTCCACGACGTCTTCCTCGTCTTCGAGCAGGAGGCGGGCTTTCCCCCGCGGGCGACCCGCGGCTCCTCCGTCTCCGCGGACCGCTGGCTCCGCTTCCACTCGGACCGCTCCACGGCGGCGTGTCTCGGCCGCCTCAAGGACGCCGGCTACCACGTCGTCTCCACGGTGGCCGCCCCCGACGCGGTACCCATCGACCACGCGGGCTTCGACCGGGAGCGGGTGGCGTTGGTCCTCGGCAACGAGCATCGCGGCCTCTCGCCCACCGCGGTCGCGATGTCGGACGTGCGGATGGCCATCCCGCTGCGGGGGATCATCCGCAGCCTCAACCTCTCGGTGACCGGGGCCGTCTGCCTCCACGAGATGACGCGACAGCGGCGGGCGGCGGGGATGGAGCGGTACGCCCTCGACGCCGACGAGCGCCGCGCCATCGCGGACCAGTTCGATCTGCCGGCGTGGGCGCGGCGGTAGCGGTGGACCGTGTCCCGTGGGCGGTTGGCTGTGGGCCGTGGGCGGTTGGCGGGAAGCGGTGACTTGCAGGCGTTGGAACCGCCCGGCGGCCCAGCCAACCGCGTACCGCCCACCGTCTCAGTCGCCATGGCGCTGGCGGAGCGCGGGGGAGAGGCGGACCATCAGGAGCATACGCTCGAAAAGGTCCACCCACTCGGCCTGCTCCGCGGCGAGCTCGTCCGCGGGCGGCGGGACGTGGCCGAGGGCACACGCGGCGCCCGTCTCCCGCTGAGCCTTGGCGCGGTAGGCGGTCAGGCTGCGGTCGCCGAAGCGGCCCACCTCCCAGAAGTCCTCCGTGAGGAAGACCGCGACGGGCACCCGGTCGGCGCCGACGAGCGTGAGCTCCTCGCGGAGCGCCTCGTCCGCATCGCGGTCGAGGATCCGGAGCGTCACGCCCGGGTCCGCCGCGTCGGCGATCTGCTTGACCATCGGCACCTGCCGCACGCAGTCGCCGCACCAGACACCGGAGCTGACGAGGACGTGGAGGGTGCGGTTGTATCCGGCGAGCCGCCCCCGCTGTTCCTCCGTCAGCGCGGGGAGCTTCCCCGCGAGCGTCCGCCAGCGGTCCGCGTGCTCCCGCGGCGAGGCCGACAGATACGTCTCGTAGTCGCTCGCCTTGTCGAGCGCCGCCGACCAGAACGCGGCGCGTCGGTCGCTGTAGGTCGTTGCCATGGTCGTTCCTTCCATCGACGCCCGGGCCGGGCCGGACCCGCGTAGCATACCGGTCGGCCGCTGTCCGCTTCTACCGCCCTTGACCGCGTGCGGCCGAGCAGGAGACTAGCCGCTTTCCGGCTTGCAGGAGATCTCCGATGCGACTGACCGTGGTTGGAACGGGCTATGTCGGACTCGTCACCGGAACGTGCTTCGCGAACACGGGCTACGACGTGACGTGTCTCGATACGGACGCGACGAAGATCGAGACGCTCAACCGGGGCGGCTGTCCCATCTTCGAGCAGGGCCTCGACGACCTGATCGCGATCAACCAACGCGCCGGCCGTCTCCACTTCACCACGGACGCGGAGGCGGCCTACGCCCGCGCCGAGCTGATCTTCATCTGCGTGGGCACGCCCTGCGACGAGCACGGCCAGCCGGACCTTCGGGCCCTCTTCGCGGCCGCCCGCGACATCGGGGACGCCATCGAGCGGACGGAGGAGGACCCCGCCGGCCCCGACGGACGCATCGTCGTCGTCAAGTCCACGGTGCCCGTCTCCACGGGGACGCGTGTCCGCGAGGAGATCGCCTCGCGAACCCGCAAGCCGTTCCGCATGGCGTCCAACCCCGAGTTCCTCAAGGAGGGCACCGCGGTCCAGGACTTCCTCCGGCCCGACCGCGTGGTGATCGGCTGCGAGGAGGAGAGCACGGCGGAGACGCTTCGCGACCTCTACGGCCCCTTCGTCCGCCAGGGCAACCCCATTTACACGATGGACGTCCGCTCCGCCGAGATGGTCAAATACGCGGCCAACGCGATGCTCGCGACCAAGATCAGCTTCATCAACGAGATCGCCGGCCTCTGCGAGGCCTACGGCGCGGACGTGGAGTCGGTCCGGGCGGGCATGTGCGCCGACGTGCGGATCGGCCGCAAGTTCTTCTACCCGGGCCTCGGCTACGGCGGCTCCTGCTTTCCGAAGGACGTCCAGGCGTGCATCGAGATGGGCCGGGACAGCGGCTTCCCCACCCGCGTGCTGGAGGCCGTCCACCAGGTCAACGAGATGCAGCGGGACCGCTTCATGGACAAGATCGCGTCCCACTTCCCCGACGGCGTCGCCGGGCGACGCTTCGCGATCTGGGGGGTCGCGTTCAAGCCGGGGACGGACGACATCCGCGAGGCCCCCGCGGTGAGCCTGATACAGAAGCTGATCGACCGGGGGGCGGAGGTGGTGGCGTGGGACCTGGTCGCGTTGGCGGCCGCCCAAGGCATCTTCGGCGACCGCATCCGCTACGCGGACCACGCGATGGGCGCTCTCGACGACGCGGACGCGCTGGTCATCTGCACGGACTGGGACGAGTTCAAGCAGGTGGACTTCCCCGAGGCGGCCCGGCGGATGAACCACCGCGCCATCTTCGACGGGCGAAATCTGCATCGGCCGGAGACGGTCCGCCGGCGGGGCTTCTGGTACTACGCGGTCGGCCGGCCGCCGGCCCGACCCGTTGCGAGCGCGGATGCGGCATAGGGCGCTTCTCGGGGCGGCGACCCCGTGCGCCGCGCGACGCCCCGCGGTCACTGGCAGGCGAGCTGGACGCAACGCCGTGAGCGGACCTCCTCTCGCGTCTCGCGGCGTGGGCTCGGGGACAATGGCTCGATGGCGTGCGCTGCCGCCCGAGACGAGCCCACAACCACGGGGAAGCCCGCGGACGGGCTCGCCCGTGCCACCCAAGGAAGGACGGCGGCGGGGCGGAGATGGCTCACCGGGTGGAGGGCGTGCGGCCCGCTTTCCCCGACCCATGTGGGCGGCGGTCCTATCATTGCGAGAACGCCACCAGACGCAATGGATCGCGGATCATGTTCGAGAATCTCACGGACAAGCTGTCGGGCGCGCTGAAGCAGCTCTCCGGCCGCGGACGGATCACGGAGGAGAACGTCCGGGAGGCCATGGCGGACGTCCGCCGGGCCCTCCTGGAGGCGGACGTGAACCACGACGTGGTTCGCGACTTCACCTCCCGCGTCCTGGAGAAGGCCAAGGGACAGGAGGTGATCGGAAGCCTCCACCCCGGCGAGCAGATGATCAAGATCGTCCACGACGAGCTGATCGAGCTGATGGGGCCGGTCGATCAGCAGATCCTCTATGTCCAGCCCGGCCCGACGGTCATCATGATGGCCGGCCTGAACGGAACGGGGAAGACCACCGCGTGCGCCAAGCTGGCGGTGGAGCTGGAGAAGGCGGGGAAGAACGTGTGCCTCGGCGCCGTCGACCTGCAGCGGCCCGCCGCGGTGGAGCAGCTCCGCACGCTCGCGGAGCAGGCGGACGCGTTCGCGGGCGGCGGCCGGGTCTGGTTTTACGGCGAGCCGGAGAAGTGCGACGAGTACGGCAAGGCGACCGGCGTCGCGGTCAAGGTGGCCAAGAACGCCGTGAAGGCGGCGCGGAAGGGTGGGGCGGACGTCCTCATCCTCGACACGGCGGGGCGGCAGCACGTCGACGACGACCTCATGAACGAGGTCTCGGAGATCAACAAGGCGGTCACGCCCCAGCACATCTACCTCGTCGTCGACGCGATGACGGGACAGGACGCGGTCCACTCCGCCAAGGCCTTCAACGAGCGGCTGGAGCTGGACGGGGTGATCCTCACCAAGATGGACTCGGACACGCGGGGCGGGGCGGCGCTGTCCGTCAAGGCCGTGACCGGCAAGCCCATCAAGTACATCGGGACCAGCGAGAAGCTCGACGGGCTGGAGGCGTTCCACCCCGACCGGATGGCCAGCCGCATTTTGGGCATGGGCGACGTGGTCAGCCTCGCGGAGAAGGCCCAGGAGCAGGTCTCGCAGGAGGAGGCGGAGGCGCTTCAGGAGAAGATGGCGTCGGGGAAGATGACCATGGACGACTTCCTCGAGCAGATGAGGAAGGTCCGGAAGATGGGCTCGATGAAGTCGCTGCTCGGCATGCTCCCCGGCCTCGGCTCGCAGCTGCAGGACATGGACCTCGACGACAACGAGCTCGTCCGGACGGAGGCGATGATCCAGTCCATGACCAGGGACGAGCGGGACGACGCGGACATCATCGACAACTCGCGGCGCCGGCGGATCGCGCGGGGCTCGGGCGCCCAGCCCGAGGACGTGAGCCAGCTCCAGCGGGCCTCCGAGACCGTCTCCAACATGACCCAGCAGATGTCCGGCCTCTCCGGGACGGAGCGGATGAAGGCGTTGTCCGGCCTCGGCGAGTCCGAGCTCAGCCAGATGGGCACCCGCGGCGGAAGCAACTTCAAGGTGCGACAAAGATCCAAGCGGAAGCGCAAGGACCGCAAGCGGAAGAGCCGGTGAGGAGCGTGTCATGAAGAGCGTCGGCTACATCGGCCTCGGCATCATGGGAGCCCCCATGGCCGAGAACCTAATGAACGCGGGCTTCGGCGTGACGGTGTGGAACCGCAGCCGGGAGAAGGTGCGCCCCCTCGTCGACGCGGGCGCCGCGTCCGCCGAGACGCCGGCGACGCTCGCGGCGGAGGTGGACGCGGTGTGCGTCAACGTCACGGACACCCCGGATGTGGAGGAGGTCCTCTTCGGCGCGGACGGGGTGGCCGAGGGGGGTCGGTCGGGCCTCATCGTGGTGGACCACTCGACGATCAGCCCCGCCGCCACGCGCGACTTCGCCCGCCGGCTCGGGGAGAAGGGCATCGACCTGGTCGACGCGCCTGTGAGCGGCGGCGACGTGGGGGCTCGGGCCGGGACGTTGTCCATCATGGCGGGCGGCACCCCCGCGGCCTTCGAGGCGTGTCGGCCGCTGTTCGAGACCGTGGGGAAGAACATCACCCACGTGGGGTCCACCGGTGCGGGTCAGGCGACCAAGGCGTGCAACCAGGTGCTCTGCGCGGTGAACCTCGTCGCGGTGTGCGAGGCGATGGGGCTCGCGGTGCGGGAAGGGGTGGACCTCGACAGGATGCTCGAGGTGACCGCCGCGGGCGCCGGCGGCTCGTGGGCGCTGGCCAACCTCGGCCCCAAGATCGCACAGGGCGACCACGATCCCGGCTTCATGATCGACCTGATCAACAAGGATCTGAACATCGTCTACGAGGAGGGGAGGGACCTCGGCCTTCCGATGCCCGGCACCCGACAGGCGGCCGAGCTCTTCCGGGTCGCCGCGACGGCGGGCCACGGCCGCGAGGGAACCCAGGCCCTCTGCCGGGTCTTCGAGAAGCTCGCGGAGATGCGATACAGCGACGGCCGATAGCCCCGCCGCGGTGGGCCCCCACCCGACACGCGCGTAGAATGGGCACGGACTGAGAACCCAAGGTCGACCCACCCGACCGCCTTCAGCGGCACAAGACCATGGCCATCAGACAACGGATCGTTCCGATCGCCGCCGCGGCCGCAGCGCTCGCCGGCGGCTGTAAGGAGGAGAAGATCCGGTCCTACAAGGTTCCCGAGAAGCTCGCGGTGGACCGGACGGACGACAAGCCCTCGCAGCCGTCGCAGTCCGTGGAGGCAATGACGCGGGGCGGTCCCGCCGCCTCGAATGCACCGACCCGTCCGGTGCGACCCGACCAGGGCGGCGGATCCGGAGAGAGAGAGCCGCAAGCCGCCGACGGCGGTCCCTCGCTCACCCTCGAGCCGCCCGACGGCTGGGAGAAAAAGGCCGACACGGGCTCGATGCGGTTCGCGGCCTTCCGTGCCGGGGCGAACAAGAAGGTGAGCGTGAGCGTTACACCCCTACAAGGCCGCGGCGGGGGCGTGCTCCGCAACGTCAACCGATGGCGGAAGCAGATCGGCCTCGGCAAGATCGGCCGGTCGGCGCTGAAAAAGCGGGCGGAGGTCGTCCCCGTCGGCAAGCAAAGCGGCCTCTTCGTCGACCTCGGCGGCGAGGGCGAGAACCACGCCAAGCGCATCGTCGCCGCGGTCGTCCCGCGGGAGAGCCGCACGTGGTTTTTCAAGATGCGCGGGCCGTCGAAGGCGGTGGCGAAGCAGGTGGAGGCCTTCCGCAGCTTCCTTCAAGCGGTCCGCTTCAAGGGATAGAGCTCCGGCGATGAGCAGCACCAACGCATCCAACGGCGAGACGGAGGGCCAGCCGCGTCCCTCACTGATGGCGTCGGTCGGCGACCTGGTCCGGGACGGGCTGCTCGCGACGCTCAAGCTGCTGGCGTCGCTGCGGCTGACCGTCGTGCTCTTGGCGATGGCGGTCTTCATCGTCTTCGCGGCCACGCTGGCCCAGATCGATAAGGGTGTCTGGGTGGTGGTCGACCAGTACTTCCGGTCGACCGTCGCCTGGATCCGCCTGGGGATCTTCTTCCCGAGCTCGTGGGACGTCCCGACCAACCGCGGCTTTTTCTTCCCGAGCGGCTGGATGATCGGCGCGGCGCTGCTAACCAACCTCTTCGCGGCCCACGCGGTGCGGTTCACCGTGAAAGCGCAGGGAAAGCGGCTCTTCGGCGGTCTGCTCGTCCTGGTCGCCGGCGGGGTCCTCACCTACTTCGTCCTCGCGGGCTATCTCACTCACGACCTCGTGCTCGGCACCTCCGTGGCCTCTTTCTGGCGGGTGCTCTGGCGGCTCTTCCAGGGCGTCGCGGTCGCGGGCATGCTCTACTGGGCCTGCCACCTGCTGTTCACCCGACGAGCCGGCATCGTCCTCCTCCACACGGGTGTCATCCTCCTGATGGTCAGCCAGTTCTTCACGGGCATGTTCGCCGTGGAGTCGCGGATGACCATCAAGGAGGGGGAGACCGTGAGCTTCGTGGACCGCTCCCGCGAGACGGAGCTCGCCGTCATCGGCCAGGACGGATCCGAGACGGATCGCGTGGTGACCGTCCCCGACTCCGTGCTCCGCCGCGGCGGCCGCATCCAGCACGAGAGCCTGCCGTTCGACGTGAAGCTCGTCGAGTACATGGCCAACTCCCGCCAGCCCATCCCCATGAGCCGCGTGGGCGGCCCGATGAAAGCGAAGAACCGGGCGACCGCCGGAGCGGGGAAGCAGTTCCTGATCCTCGAGCGCCCGCCGGGCGGGGGACCGCAGAGCTCCCAGAACTACCCGAGCGCCTACGTGGAGTTCTTCAAGGAGGGCACGGACGAGTCGCTGGGGGTGTACATCGTCTCCTACTGGTTCTATCCCAACGCCACGAATCGCCAGATCGACGTGCCGCAGTATCTGGAGGTGGACGGGCAGCGCTACCGCGTGGAGCTCCGGCCGGAGCGGGAGTACATCCGCACCACGGCGGACGCCACACAAAAGGAGGCGCTGCGGTTCCACCTGAAGGACTTTGTCCACGAGACGTACGGCGGGACCAACACGCCGAAGACCTACGCGAGCCACATCCGGCTGATCGATCCCGCGCGAAACATCGAGCGGGACGTGAAGATCTCCATGAACAACCCGCTGCGGTATCAGGGGCGGACCTTCTACCAGTCCGCGTTCCTGCCCGATAACAGCGGGACCATTCTCCAGGTGGTGGAGAACGCCGGGTGGCTCATCCCCTACATCGCCTGTGTCATCGTGGCCACGGGCCTGGTGGCGCAGTTCGGTGGGCATCTGAAGCGCTTCATCCGGAGGATGTCTTGATGAATGGCCTCAGGGCATGCACGACGGGCCTGCTCGCCGCGCTGATCCTCGCCGCCTCGGCGCAGGCGGACGTGGCCGGGTCGCCCGAGAAAATGGAGATGGAGAAGTTCGCCGAGCTTCCCGTGGCCTACCAGGGGCGGATCAAGCCCTACGACACGCTGGCCCGGGTGGCGCTTCTGATCATCTCGGACCGCCAGACGTGGGAGGATCGCGATGGAGAGCGGCGGCCCGCTGTCCAGTGGCTCCTCGACGTCATCTCCGGGGCGCCCGAGGCGACCCGGCACCGCGTCTTCCGTATCGAGAACAAGCAGGTCCTCAGTCGCCTCGGCCTCGAGCCGCGGGAGGGCTTTCGCTACGCGATCGAGGAGTTCCACGGCAAGATCCGCGTCTTCCAGAAGGACCTCAACGCCGCCCGGCGGAAGAAGGAGGGGAAGCGGTCGCTATACGAGACGCGGGCGCTGGAGATCGGCAATCATCTGCAGCGATACATGCGGCTCCGGCAGGCCTTCAATCTGAGCCAGCTGTACCACCGCATCCTCCGGACCAACCGGACGCTGGGTTCGCAGGGGCGAAAGCGCATCCAGAAGGCGGTCGGCCATTACAAGCGCATCGTGAAGAGCGTGGCCAACCAGCCCGTCCCCCACGCCATCCCACCGGCGAAAGGGAAAGGGGACTGGCGGCCCTTCGTGACGGTCGCCTTCGAGGAGGGCCTCCGCCCCTACGCGGCGGGGAAGAGCGTGGAGCCCGTCCCCGCGGCGAGGGACCTCGCCGCGATCCTCCATGCCTGGCGGAACGACAACGCCGGCGCCTTCAACCGCGCTGTCGAGCGATATCGATCCAGGCTGGGGAGCCGGAGCGAGACGGACCTGACCAGGCTCTCCTTCGAGACGTTCTTCAACAAGATGCAGCCGTTCTACCGAAGCCTTTGGCTCTACGTCGCGGGCTTCATCGTCACGTGCCTCGGCTGGCTCGTCTGGCGGCGGCCGCTCCACTGGACGGGCGCGGGGCTGATCTTCGTCGGTCTGCTCATCCACACGTTCGGCATCGCCCTCCGCATCTACCTGTCGGGGCGGCCGCCCGTGACCAACCTCTACTCCTCCGCGGTCTTCATGGGCTGGGCGGCCGTCATCGGCGGGCTGATCATCCAGGCGATCTACCGCATGGGGTTCGGCAACGTCGTCGCGGGCATCCTGGGGGCGGGGTGCGTCTTCGTCGCCCACCATCTGGCCATGGCCCAGGACCAGGACACCCTCCAGGTCATGCAAGCCGTGCTGGATACCAACTTCTGGCTGGCCACGCACGTGACGACCGTCACCCTCGGCTACACGGCGACGTTCCTCGCCGGCCTCATCGGCATCCTCTTCGTGGCGCTGGGGGTGATCTTCGGGCTGGCCCGGAGGGTGACCCAGGCCGACCAGAAGCAGATCTTCCAGGTGCTCGGCCGGATGATCTACGGCGTGCTCTGCTTCGCGCTGCTGTTCAGCTTCGTCGGAACCGTCCTCGGCGGCCTCTGGGCGGACGACTCCTGGGGCCGCTTCTGGGGCTGGGACCCCAAGGAGAACGGCGCGCTGATCATCGTGCTCTGGAACGCGCTGATCCTCCACAGCCGGTGGGGCGGGATGATCCGGGAGCGAGGCCTGGCTCACCTCGCCATCGTCGGAAACATCGTCACGAGCTGGTCGTGGTTCGGCGTGAACATGCTGGGTGTGGGCCTCCACTCCTACGGCTTCATGGGGACGGCCCGCTTCTGGCTGTCGGCGTTCGTCATCTCCCAGCTTCTGATCATCGCGGTGGGGCTGATCCCGCTGCCCGTGTGGAACGTGCTCACCAGCGGCCGCCGCAGCTCGCCGAGGACGGGGGCGAGCCTGGCCACGTCGGCCACGCTGGTCCTCCTCGCGGTAGGCGTCGCCGTGATCTTCATCGTGGGGACGTAGCTTGGCCGGCGCCGCTCCGTCCCGTCTGCCCCGGCGCTTCTACCGGACCGACGCCACGTCGCTGGGGCGGGCACTCCTCGGCCAGTTGCTCGTTCGGCGGGTGGACGGCACCCGCCTCGCCGGCCGCATCGTGGAGACGGAGGCCTACCTCGGCGAGGCGGACGCCGCCGCCCACACCTATCGCGGCCGGCGGACCAAGCGAAACGCGAGCATGTTCCTCGATGCGGGCCACGCCTACGTCTACTTCACGTACGGCATGCACCACTGCCTGAACGTGGTCGCGGACGCGGCCGATGTGCCCACGGCGTGTCTGATCCGGGCCGTCGAGCCGACCGAGGGAGCCGAGGCCATGCGGGTTCGTCGCGCGGGGAAGATCCCCGCGGAGCGGCTCCGGCCCGTGAACCTCGCGTCCGGCCCCGCCAAGCTCTGTCAGGCCCTTTCGATCGACCGGACTCTCGACGGGGAGGACCTCACCCGGAGCGGCCGCCTCCACCTCCAGCCGGGGCCGCCGGTCGACCCCGCGGCCATCGTCACGACCGCGCGGGTGGGGGTGGCCTACGCGGGAAGTTGGGCGGAGACGCCGCTTCGGTTCTACGAGTCGGGCAACCCGCACGTCAGCAAGCGATGACGCGGGCTAGAAGCGTGGAAAGCGGTGCAATATCGTAGATCGCGACAGGACGGGGTCTCTTGCGGAGGGCCTGATATGGGGCAGTCCGACCCGAAGCCGCTGGCGGAGATCGCGACGGAGACCAAGTATCCGATCGACGCGTTCCACTTCGTCCGACGAGGCCTCGACTACACGGT
>CAZQQP010000012.1:12995-32004 GCA_964595475.1 uncultured Planctomycetaceae bacterium
GTGCGCCGCCGCCACGACGACCCTGACGCGGCGGAGGAGCACGAGCGCCACGTCGACGGGCGACAGCTGTCCGAGGGGTTGAAAGACTTCGCGATCGAGGAGTACGGCTACCTGGCGCGGACGGTCCTTGAGCGGTGGCGGATCCACCGCAGCGAGGACTTCGGGGAGATCGTCTTCGCCATGGTTAACGGCGGCCTCATGCAGGCGAGATCCGTCGCCGAGCGAGAGCCAGCGGCCCGATCCGCATTTGTGGGAGATCCGGGCGGTCCGCGATCTTTTCTGGCTCGGGATCGTCGCTTTCCTGATCTGGTTCGGGTATTACCTCCGTGCGATCTTCACGCCCGTCCTGATCGCGCTGGTCCTCGCCTATCTCTTCCATCCGCTGATCACCGCCCTCGACCAGCGCTGGCGGATTCCGCGGGCCATGAGCGTGTCATCTCTCCTCGCCACCCTTCTCATCATGGTGGTCCTGCTCCTGGCATTCGCCGGGCCGGCGCTGTTTCAGAGCATGAACGCGGTGGCTGCCGGTGTTACGCAATTCCTCGAGGATCCGACACGGCGGCCGAAGTGGTTCAACGAGTGGGCGAAGGAACAGGGGATCGCCGATGTGGACAGGCGCTGGGCCGATGGGGCGAAGCCCGAGGTCGGGAGCAAGGTCTTTCTCTCCGTGGACGGCGAGGAGGTGACCGGGACGGTCACGGCGATCGAGGAGGGAGCGGAGAAGCCGCTCAAGATCGAGGTGGGGACCACGGGAGAGGTAGTCCGACGGCACGCGAAGGACGTGACGCTGCACGAGGAACTCCTCGACAGCCGGGTCCTTCTCCCCTTGGATGGCGAGGAGGTGACCGGGACGGTCACGGCGATCGAAGAGGGAGCGGAGAAGCCGCTCAAGATCGAGGTGGGGACCACGGGAGAGGTGGTCCGACGGCACGCGAAGGACGTGGAGCTGTACAAAGAACTCCTCGACAGCCGGGTCCTTCTCACGGTGGACGGCGAGGAGGTGGTCGGCACGATCACGGCGGTGGAGGAGGGAGCCGACAAGCCGCTCGAGATCACGCTGGCCCAGGGCAACGTCGTTCATCGGAAAACAGAAAATGTGGTTCCGCACCGAGGGCTGCTCGCAGCGCTCGGGACCCAGATCCGAAAGCGGGTGCGGCCGAATCTCGAGAATCCGATGACAGCCGTGAGGAAGCTCTTCGCCGGAACCAGCGAGGTCCTCGGATTCCTGAGAACGCTCGTCGGCGCGACGACCTACGTGATCGTCACGGTCTTTCTCATCCCCGTGTATTTCTTCTTCTTCGCGTGGCACTTCGATAACATCCCGCCGATCGACGCCTATCTGCCCCGGAGCAAGCGGGAGGAGATCCACCGCATCTTCCGGGAGATGGACGAGACCGTCAGCAGCTTCTTCCGGGGCCGGCTGATCATCGCCCTGATCATGGGGGTGCTCTTCTCGGTCGGGTGGTGGCTCGCGGGTGTCCCACAGGCCTTCTTCCTCGGCATGGCGACGGGACTCCTGAGCATCGTCCCGTTCGCGGCGGTCATCGTGTTGCCGCTGGCGATGGTCCTGACGTATGTGGAGGGCGGCTTCGACTTCTGGCGGGTGATCTTCTGGCCCACATTCGTCTACGGCGTCGTGCAATTCGTCGAGGGGTGGTTTCTGACTCCATGGATCCAGAGCCAGTCCACGAATCTGAGCGCCGTGACCATCCTGATTGTCGTGTTCGTTGGCGGGGCAGTCGGCGGGCTGTATGGGATGATCCTCGCGATCCCGATCGCTTCGTGTATCAAGATCCTGGCCAGAGAAGCGCTGCTCCCGCGTCTCCGGGGGTGGGCGGCGGAGCAGTGACCGTCCGACGGCCAGGTCGTGGGACCCTCACGAGCCGCGTGCGGGAAGGAGCGTCCGACGGGCCTTCTCGGACGCTCGGCTCCGCAACCCGGCTGTCCGCTCGTCCGGGCGTCACTCGAAGTAACGACCCCACAGCGGCCACAGCCGCTCCACCTCGTCGCGAGGGATCTTCGCCTTGTCGGACCAGATCGCGAGCCGAAGGGCGTCGTGGTTGGGGCTCCGCTCGTTGCGGAGAAGCGACGGATCGCTCAGCGCCCGGCGAATCAGGCGGATGGAGTTCTCGCTCGCTGCCTGGAGATTGCCGCCGATCTCCTCGAGGAGCTGCTGCGGGGTGGCTCCCGGCTCCGGCGGACGCCAGCAGTCGTAGTCCGTGGACAGCGCCACCAGCGCGTAGGCCATCTCCGCCTCCTTCGCGAGACGGGCCTCGGGCATGCAGGTCATGCCGATGAGGTCGCCGCCCCACGAGCGGTGGAGATGAGATTCCGCCTTCGTGGAGAACGCCGGGCCCTCCATGCAGACGTACGTGCCGCCGTCGTGGACCGTCACGTCCAGCCCCTCCGCGGCCGAGAGGAGCCACTTCCGGGTGACCGGACAGAACGGCTCCGACAGCTCCACGTGGACCGCGGCACGCTCGTAGAAGATGTTGGACCGCTTGTAGGTCTTGTCGATCACCTGGTCCGCGAGGACGAGGTCGCGAGGGCGGATCTCCTCGCGGAGCGACCCGATGGCGCCGCTCGCGACGATGTGGGTGACCCCGAGGGCCTTCATCGCGTAGATGTTGGCGCGGTAGGGAACCTGGCCGGGGTTGTAGATGTGGCCGTCGCCGTGGCGCTTGAGGATCGCGATGTCCACGCCCTCCCACTGGGTCGTGACGATCGGCGCGCTGGGCTTGCCGAACGGCGTGTCGATGTCGTGGGCCTCGCCCTGCTCGGCGCCGAGGGCCTCGCCGAGACCCGTGCCCCCGATCACACCGATGCGGATCGGTTCCATCGCGGCTCCTTTCAATCGCGGCCCGCGGTCTCAATCGGCGGATGATATGGGCTGCATGGTGCACGGGGCATGGGGTGTGGGGCTCGGCGCCCGGCCGATCCCGACCTCCGTGGGCCGGACAGGTCCCATACCCCGTGCCGATCATTCCCGGCGCCGGGCGAGCGCCACGAGCTGCTCCGGGGTGAGCTCCTCGGGCCGCTGTGTCGGGCGGACGCCCTCGGGCAGCTCCGTGGACCGTCCGACGAGGGCGCCGATCTGCTTCCGCCGGCGGGCGAACAGCTCGCCGAGAAAGCGGCCGAGCGTCGACGGGTCGTCGGTCAGCGGCGGGGACCGGCGGACCAGACGCACCACGGTTGACCCAACCTTGGGACGGGGCCAGAAGCAGGACGGGGGCACCTGCGCCACGGGATCGACGTGGTAGATCGCCCCCACCAGGATGCCGAGCGGGCCGTATTCCTTCTTGCCCGGGGGTGCCATCAGGCGGTCCGCCACCTCCTTTTGAATTGTCACGACGGCCCGGTGCATGCCGGGCCAGTCCGTCGCCAGCGTCGCGAGAAGCGGGGAGGCCACCTGGTAGGGCAGGTTGGCGACGAGCTGGAACGACCGGTCACGGCGGCCAAGGGCCCGGGCCACCTCCGGGCTCAGCCGATGCTTGGTCTCGAGGACGTCGCCCTCGACGAGGCGAAAGCCCGGTCGGTCCGGACCGAGCCGCTCGCGGAGGATGGAAATCAGCCCCGGATCCACCTCCACGGCGATCACGGAGGCGTCCGCGGCGAGGAGACGCTCCGTGAGGGCGCCGGTCCCCGCGCCAACCTCCAGCACCGTCTCGCCCGCGGATGGGCCGGCGGCGGCGACCACCTGCTGGATCTTGTTGGCGTCGTGGAGGAAGTGCTGGCCGAGGCCCGTGTGCGGACGGATGCCGTGGGCGCGGAGCATCCCGACGATGTCGGAGGGACGCTGGGCCATCGGACGGCTTCGCGACGGCTCAGAGCCCGACCACGTGGAAGCCGCCGTCCACGTGGATCACCTCGCCGGTCACCCCGCTGCTGAGGTCGGAGAGGAGATACGTGGCGGTGTTCCCCACCTCCTCCCCGCTGATGTTCCGCTGGAGCGGCGCCTTTTTCGCCTGGTGCTCGAACATCTCGTTGATGTTGCCCACCGCCATCGCGGCCATGGTCCGGAGCGGACCTCCGCTGATGCAGTTGACCCGGATGTTGTTCTCCCCGAGCTCCGCGGCGAGGTATCGGGCGCTGTGCTCGAGGGCCGCCTTGGCGACACCCATGACGTTGTAGCCGGGGACCACCTCCTCCCCGCCCACGTAGCTCATCGCGACCAGCGAGCCGCCTTCGGGCATGAGCGGCACGGCCCGCCGCGCCATCGCGACGAGGCTGTAGGCCGAGATGTCCAGCGCCTCCGCCCACGCCTGGCGCGACGTCTCGTGGAAGCGGCCCGTCTCCAGGTAGGTCCGGTCCGCGTAGGCCAGAGAGTGGACCACGAAGTCGATGGTCCCGAAGTCCGTCCGGAGCTTCTCGAACAGCGCGTCGAGATCCTCGTCGCTGCTGACGTCGCAGGGACAGAGCCACGGGTCCGAGACGCCGAGCTGCTCCACGGCCTTCTGACAGCGGCGGGCCATCTTCTCGCCGGGAAGGTGGGTGAAGGCGCACTGGGCGCCCTCGCTCACGAGCTGCTTCGCGATGTACCACGCGTAGCTCCGCTCGTTCGCGATGCCGAAGACCACGCCTTTCTTGCCGTCCATTACGCCCATGGGCCGCTCCTGTCTAAGAACGTGTGTGAGAATCGCTTCTCACACACGTTCGAAGTCGAGCCAGAATACGGTGGGGGGCTCGGCGCGTCCACTCAGAGGAGCTCTTGCGGATGGTCGATGCACAGCGCCTTCGCCGCCGCGGCGCCGAGGCGGCCCGTCAGCGCCACGGCCGCCTCGGGGAGACAGGGGCGGCGCTCCGCGACGTCGTGGGCGTCCGACGCCACGAGCACGCGGCCGTTAAGGGTGGCCATCTCCCACGCCGCCCTGGCGGCCTCGGGGCCGAAGTGGCCGAGAAGGCTACCCGAGGTGATCTGGACCGCCGCCCCGCGGTTCGCCCACGCGACCAGACGGGCGGGCTGCTTCTGGAGGTGGGGATGGCGCTCCGGATGCGTGACCACCGGGACGATTCCGCGGCCGACGAGATCCTCCACCAGGCCGCCGATCTCCACGAAGGTGCGGTGGGGCAGCTCGAGGAGGACGGCCCGCCCCGCGTCGGCCACCGTCAGGATGCGATCCTGGTCGAGGAGGTCGAGGAAGTTCTCGTCCACGCGGACGTCGCCGCCGGGGCGGACGTCGATGTCGATGCCCTCGTCCGCGAGCCGGGCGGAGAGGCTTCGGACCGCCTCGCGGACCCGCGCCGCGTCGTTGGTCAGGCCGTACGAGCCGAGCTGATGGGGCGTGGCGACCACCGTCCGAACCCCCTGGTCGGCCAGCGAGCGGCAGAGCTCCACCGCCTCCTCGGGCGTGTCGGGGCCGTCGTCGAGGCCGGGGAGACAGTGGCAGTGAACTTCCGCGTAGTCGAACATGGGTCAACGGAGGGACGTCCCTCGGAGGCCGACCGGCGGGGTCAGCTCCCGAGGGCCGAGCCCGTCCCGGATGAGGCGGAGGCTCAACCAGTCGCGAACGCCGGCCCGCTCGAACGAGCGCTTCAGCCACATCGGAAGGCCGAAGCTCCCCCCGGAGGCCGTCGAAAGATTCGCCGTCGACTGCCCGGACGAAGCGGGGTCCGGCGCGGACGGGTCCGTTCTCGGCCGCCCGCCGCGCGGCGCGGTCGACCGCGACCCGCCGTCCGCGTCGCCTTTCGCCGACGGATACGCGTCGAAGCCCGCGTAGGCCTGGAGGGTCCGTCGCTTCTCCGCTTCGGTCGGCTGCACCGACAACGCGCCGCGTCCCTGTTCCGGCTTGATCAGGACGTCGACCAGCCGCACGCCAGTGAAAAGCAGCGCCAGGAAGACAGCCACCGACATTCGGAGGACGTCGCTCGGCATAAACCGGTCCGCCATGAAAAGCCGGATTCTAGAGAGCCCGGAGAGGGGATCAACGCATTCGGTGACGCACGGGTGCCTTCACGCCGTTCGGGGCCCGGCACCTCCCACCCGCCGCTTCATTGACAAAAGTATTTTTCGCGAGAAGCCGGCTCCCGAGCTTCCTGACGCGAATCGCTGCGGGAGCCGCCAAGAAGGCCGCGAAAGCAAGTCGTTCGGAGATGCTCCGCACGGGCTCGGGTCGTTCGCACAATCGAAGGAAAACAGTCGGAGCTTGGTCATCGGCCTGGCTTTCAACGCCCATCTGGCTCCTTGCGGCCTCGCGAAGGACCCCACATGGCGGTGGGTCAAGCGGAGCGGGGACGTCACCGACGCGGACCTTTTCGGTGTGGCGTGGCAAGAAGACGGCCTCGACGGCTGGGCGGCCGGTGAGGGTGGGTGATCCTTCGGCACGCCGACGGACGTTGGCATGTGGAACGAACCGCCGTCCGGGCAGGGTTCCCGCTTTGGTTAGGCCTTTCGGTGCACCCTCGAGAAGATCGGGCGTGGCCGTGCGGCCGCTTCGGCGAAATTCTCCGATAGGCCGACGGACAATGGCGCCGTTCTCCAGGAAGCGTCCCGTTGAGGAGTAGGTTCACCGAGATCGAGATGACCCCGACGGAACCGACGGGTGGGGTGTCGGGGGGCGATCGCGTTATGCGGTATTCGAAGGGCCGCCGGCACGATATGCGGATTCCGGTGGCCTTCGACGACGAAAGGGCTCCGATGCGGAAGGGAACCACGTCGAAGCGACTGCGTACGCTGCTAAAGCTCCACCCGCCTGTCTATTCGGGCGCTCGTAGCGCCCAGGTCGGATCGGACCCGCGGCATCATGCGTCTTCCGTCCGTCGGTTTGGGGCCGACGCGGACGATCCGGCACCCGCGCCGTCGCGTTGACCGTGAGGCGACGCTCCGTTACACAAGATCGCACTTTCCGAAGGAGAGCCCCATGGCCGAGCCGAGCTCCTCGCAGTCCCCCGGAAGCGGGAATCGCGCTTGCCCGAACAGCGCCACCACGCGGCGGGAGTTCATCACGACGGGTGCCGCGGCCGCGGGCCTCTCGATCGTGGCGCCCGTGAGCTACGTCGTCGGCGGCTCGGAGCGCACGCTCCGCGTCTGGGCGATGGGCTGCTCCCACGTCGGGACGGACCTCTCCCGAGGACGGGCGAGCCTCGCGGAGGCGATCCGCCAGGCGGAGCGGGGCGGCGACGACGGGGGACCGCCGTTCGACTGGGACATCGCGTTGCACCTCGGCGACCTCTCCGGAAGCCAGGGTCCGCCCGACGACGAGGAGGGCAAGGAGGTGGTCCGCCAGTTCGGTGCCGCCCGGGACCATCGACGGGAGCACTTCTACAACCTCGCGGGCAACCACGACGGGTCGGGACCGGACGAGCCCACGCAGTGGTGGTTCCGCAAGTGGGTGGACCCCGCCGGCGAGCAGCCCGGCAGGTCGGGCGTCCGCCCCGACCGGCGGCCTTACCCCGTCGAGGGGACGTGGGAGCGGTACAGCGTTCGGGTGGGCAACCTCCTGTTCCTCATGATGAGCGACCGGAACGACGGGGGGCCGCCCGTCGGCCGCGGGAGCCACGGCGGCTATCCGGCCGGCGCCGTGACGAGCGAGACGTTCGCGTGGTGGCGCGACAAGGTGGAGGCCAACCCGGACGCGGTGGTCCTCTCCGGTCACCACCACATGCTGAAGGAGACGACTGTGGCCTCGGGACCGTGGGAGGGGTTCAAGAAGGGCGACGACGGCGAGTGGCACTCCCACTACCACGGCTACTATCCCAAGGGCGGACCGAAAGGCGCCTCTTACCTCTACTGGCTCGACGAGACGGCGGACGCGGAGGCGTTCGAGCAATATCTCGCCGACCACCCCGGCGCCACGGACCTCTGGCTCGGCGGCCACACCCACACCAACCCCGACGACACGACGGGCGGCCGCTCGCACGTGGAGCGGAAGTGGGGCACCGGCTTCATCAACTGCGCCCCGCTCGCCCGCTACCACGTGAGCCTGGGCGTGCCGATGAGCCGGCTGCTGACGTTCACCGAGGGACGGGCGGAGGTACGCGTCGCGTGCTACCTCCACACCTCGCAGCACGCCCCACAGGGGTGGTATCCCGCCGCGGAGGCCACCCTCCCGCTGGGACGGCCCGTGGAGCTGGGCTGACGGCGGGGGACCGCCGGCCTTCCCGCCATTGCCAGCCGACCCGGCGGATGTTACGGAAACGCTCCTTGTCCTCGGCAGATGCAGCAGGAGGTGTGCCATGTGGTGGAAAGGGCTCTGCGGCGCGGTGCTCGTCAGCCTCGCGACCAGCGGCGTGCCGGCGGACGACCGGCCCAACATCCTCTTCGCGATGGCGGACGACTGGGGCTATCCCCATGCAAGCGCCTACGGCACTCCCGTCGTGGAGACCCCCACGTTCGACCGGCTCGCGGAGGAAGGGGCGCTGTTCACCCGTGCCTTCGTCTCGTCGCCCTCTTGTACGCCGTGCCGGAGCTCCGTCCTGACGGGTCAGGACTTCTGGCGGCTGGAGGAGGGCGCCAACCTCTGGTCCACGCTGCCCGAGAAGTTTCCGGTCTATCCCACCCTGCTGGAACAAGCGGGCTACCACGTCGGGTATACCGGCAAGGGATGGGGACCCGGTCGCGTCGGGGCCGGCGGGCGGAAGCGGAACCCGGCCGGGCCGCGGTACGGAAGCTTCAAGGAGTTCCTCGAGAAGCGGCCCGACGAGAAGCCCTTCTGCTTCTGGTTCGGCAGCCACCATCCCCATCGCGGCTACGACCGCGGCTCGGGCAAGGCCAGCGGGATGGACCTCTCGGCGATCGAGCTCCCGGCCGCTTTCCCGGACAGCGAGGCGATCCGCGGCGACGTGGCGGACTACTTCGTGGAGGTCCAGAAGTTCGACAAGCAGGTGAGGCGGCTTCTCCGGACGCTGAAGGACGCCGGCGAGCTCGACGAGACGATGGTCGTCATGACCGGCGACCACGGGATGCCGTTCCCCCGGGGTAAGACCAACCTCTACGACCTTGGCACGCGGGTCCCCCTCGCCATCCGCTGGCCCGAGACCGTCGAGGGAGGCCGCCGCATCCGGGACTTCGTCAGCCTCGTGGACCTCGCCCCCACCTTCCTCGACGCGGCGGGCGTGGAGGTTCCGGACCAGATGACGGGCCGAAGCCTGATGAACGTCCTCCAGGCGGAAGGGTCGGGGCAGATCGACCCGACCCGGAATTACGTCCTCACCGGCCGCGAGCGCCACTGCCCGGGGCAGGAGGCGGGCAACAGCGGCGGCTATCCCATGCGGGCGATCCGGACGGATCGCTACCTCTACATCCGAAACTTCCGCCCGCACCGGTGGCCCGCCGGCACGCCCCACCACGAGAAGGCCTACCTCGACGACGCGTGGTACGGCGACATCGACAACGGGCCGACGAAGATCTGGATGTTCAAGCACCGAGACGAGCCGGACGTGAGGCCGCTGTTCCAAGCGGCGTTCGGCAAGCGGCCCGCGGTGGAGCTCTACGACATCAAGAAGGACCCGGGTCAGCTGAACAATGTCGCGGACGACCCCGCCTACGCGGACGTGAAGAAGCGGCTCGCGAGCTGGCTGACGAGCGAGCTGAGGAAGCGCGACGATCCGCGCGTGGTCGGCGGGGGCCACAAGTTCGACACGTATCCGTACTACGGCGGGGTGCCGAGCTATCCGTTCTGAGGAACCCGGGGCCGGGAGCATGGGGCCCGGAGTCTGGAGCAATAAAGGGAGCCTTCTATGAGCCGTTTCATTCGAACGACCGCGGCGGTGCTGCTTCTGTGCGGCGGGTCCGCCCTCTACGCCGACCCGCCGTCGGGGGAAGGGTGGGAGTCGCTGTTCAACGGGAAGGACCTCTCCGGCTGGAAGGTGCCCGAAGCGGCCGAGGGGTCCTGGACCGTGAAGGACGGCGTCATCGACTGCGATCCGCGGGCGAAGAAGCGGGGTGAGCGGAGCCTGTGGTCCAAACGGACGTTCAAGGACTTCAAGCTCCACGTGGAATGGCGCATCAAGCGGACCGCCGGGACGTTCGCCATGCCGCTGGTCAAGCCGGACGGGACGTATCTGCGTGACGAGAGCGGCGACCCGGTCAAGATCCGCCGGCCCAACGCGGACTCGGGCATCTTCGTCCGCGGCTTTCCCAAGAGCCAGGTCAACATCTGGCGGTGGCCCGTGGGCTCGGGGGAGGTCTACGGCTATCGCGTGGACAAGAGCCAGCCCGCCGAGGTGCGGCGGGGGGTCACGCCGATCGCGAACGCGGACCGGCCCGTGGGCGAGTGGAACACCTTCGTCATCACCATGCGGGGCGAGCGGCTCACGGTCGTCCTCAACGGCGCCAAGGTGATCGACAGCGTGCGGCTGCCGGGCGTGCCCGAGAGGGGGCCGATCGGCCTGCAGTATCACGGAGGCTACGACCACGACGCCGGCAAGTATCGCGCCGCGTCGAGCCTCATGCAGTTCCGCAACATCTACGTGAAGGAGCTCCAGTGAGATAGCCCGACCATCTCGGTCGGGCCGTGTCGCTCCTGACCGTCCGGGGACTCCCCTCGCGTCTGTGTGGCACGGGCGAGCCTCGGGCTCGTCGGTGTCCGAGCCTTGCGGCCGATCCCCCGGACGGGTATCGTCTCGGCCATGCGTTCCCCATGGCCCAACGAAGCGGAAGGGTGTGGCCGTTGTGGCCTCAGCGCGGTCGCGGACCTGGTGAGCCGCCGTCGGCGCCGGGGCGAGCCGCGTATCGAGGTCTCGCTCGAGACCTGGCGGGCCGCCGCGCCGTTGCAATATCTCGCGAAGCGGCTCCGGTGGCGGCTCGACGATGTGGGGAGGCGTCTCGCGTACGGCCGGGCTTCTTCGGGGCCGTAGCCGGTCGGGTGCCACTGGCAGCTTGTCTGCCAGTGCCTGTTCGGCCCTTCGACTCGGGCGGCGGGGCTCGGAGCGACATGTGCGGGATCGCGCGGGGCCGCGGAAGCCGCTAGCCGCCGGCACGGGTTTTTCCGACGACCGGTCCCGAGATGGAACAAGGAGGCGCGCCTTGCCACTGATCTGGCTGGTCCTCGGTGTGGTCGTCGTCTTCAGCGTCGCCTACCTCGGCTACTCGCGATATCTCGCGAGCTTCTTCGAGCTGGACGATCGACGGCCCACGCCGGCGCACACCCATCAGGACGGGCGGGAGTACGTGCCGTCGAGGAAGATCGTGCTCGCCGGCCACCACTTCTCGAGCATCGCGGGCGGAGCGCCCATCGTCGGGCCGATCACCGCGGCGCTGATCTGGGGCTGGCTGCCGGCGCTGCTGTGGGTCGTCATCGGAAATCCACTGATGGGCGCCGTCCACGACTTCGTGGCGATGGTCGGGAGCCTGCGTCACCAGGGCAAGTCCGTCGGGTCCATCCTCGGGAAGTATCTCGGCCCGCAGAGCAAGCAGTCGCTGCTCTGGTTCGCCTTCATCGCGATCGTCCTCGTCGTCGCGGTCTTCGCGCTGGTCGTCGCGATCGTCTTCGACGCCTATCCGCAGACCGCCACCGCGAGCCTGCTCTACGTGGCCCTCGCCGTCCTGTTCGGCGTGTACCTCTACCGGGTCCGGCTGCCCTTCGTAGCGGGGAGCGTCGTCTTCGTCGCGGGCGTGTTCCTCAGCGTCTGGGTCGGTGTGAGCTACCCGCTGGCGCTTCTTGAGATCGTCGGCGAGCCCGTGCGCGCCGTGATGCTGACAGGCCTATACGAACCCCCAGGCGAACCGATCGTCCTGTTCTCCGCGGAGAAAATCGCTCTCCCCGCCATCGTCAACCCGAACGTCACGGCGTGGATTCCGGTGATCCTCGTCTACGCCTTCGTCGCGAGCATCCTTCCGGTCTGGGTGCTTCTCCAGCCGCGGGACTATCTCTCCTCCTTCCTCTTGTACACCGGCATCGGCGGTGTGCTGCTCGCGATCGTCGTGGGCACGATCCTCGGGAGCTCCGCCGAGCCGCTGGAGGTGGAGCTGGGGGCGTACAAGGGCTTCTTCGGCGCCGGCGAGGCGAGCCTCCCGATGTTTCCGATGCTGTTCGTCATGATCGCTTGCGGGGCGATCAGCGGCTTCCACTCGCTCGTCTCCTCCGGGACGACCGCGAAGCAGCTCAACCGGGAGTCCGACGCCCGGCTTATTGGCTACGGCGGCATGCTGGGCGAGGGGCTGCTCGCCGTCGTGGCCGTCGCCACGGTGGCGATGGCGGAGTTCCGGGAGGGTGAGGGCATCGCGCTCGCCCTTCCCAATTTCGCGACGGGCGGCGGCACGATCCTCACGAGCTTCGGAATCGACCAGTCCTACGGCGCTCCGTTCATGGCGCTGGTCCTTGTCAGCTTCCTCCTGACGAGCACCGATACGGCCGTCCGGCTCGGGCGGTACCTCCTCGAGGAGATCGCGGGTGAGCCGACCACGGTCGTCCGGCGGACCGCCGGACACCGGTTGACGGCGCCGGCAATCCAAGTGGTCGGCGGCTATCTTCTGATCGTCAGCGGAAGCTGGGAGACGCTCTGGGCGTTGTTCGGCAGCGCCAACCAGCTCCTCGCCGCGCTGGCCCTCCTCGCCGGAACCGTCTGGCTCGTCAACTGGGACTGGCGGAAGCGACTCGTGACGACAGGGGCTCCCATGGCTCTGGTCGGCGGCATGACCATCTGTGCCCTCCTTTACCTCGCGTTCTACAAGAACCTCTACCGCCACCTGCTCGACCCCGCGTGGCTGGAGGAGGCCGCGTGGACGGAAGTGGTCTCCAACGTCTTCCAGATCGTCCTCGCGCTCGTCCTTTTGGCGCTGTCGGCCTTTCTCCTCTGGCAGGGGGTCCGGAACGTCGTCGCCACGCGACAGGCGAGGCCGGAGATCCCCGCGGGGACGACACCGTGAGCGGCTCGGGGAGGCGACGGCCCGCGGGGCGACTGTTGCGGAACGTGCAGGTGCTGCCCCTCGCGTCGCGAGGTTCCCCTTGTAGCCCCGAGCGAAGGAACACCACAGTGCGGTTCTTCACGCTCGCCATCGCGCTTGTCCTCGGAGGAGCGGCGAGCCTCCGGGCCGAGGCGGACGCGCCGGCTTTCGAGGTGGTGGCGAGCCTTCACCACGGAAAGGCCCTCGACCGCGCCCACGACGTCGAGCTGCAAGGCGACCACGCGTTCGTGCCGGGAAAGGGCGGATCGCTGGCGACCGTCGACGTCGGGCGGCCCGCCGCTCCCGAGATCGCTTGGTTCCGCCACGACTCCGGCGCCATCGACAACGCGGAGACGGTGCTCCCCCACGACGGCTGGCTGTTCCTCGGGACCGACGCCTTCCACGCGGTGGACGTCACCAACGCGAAGCGGCCGACGTTCGAAGGGAAGGTCGCCGGGCCGCGGGTGGACCGGATCAACGGGATGGTCCGGCGGGGCGACCTGGTGCTCGCCGCCAACAAGAGCGGGTGGCTCGCCGCCTTCGACGTCTCCGAGCCCTCCGAGCCCTCGCTGTTCGGCGCGAGGAACGTGCGGAAGCGCGACGGCCTTCGAGCCCCGCACGACATCGGGAGGCTCGGCGACTCCGTGATCCTCGTCGACCCCAGGCGGTTCGGGCGGGAGAAGGAGCCCGGCAAGCTCGCGGTGATCCGCGTCTTCGACGACGGTGAGCCGGTGCCGACCCCTCGATGGACCTTTCAAGGGGTCGAAGCGACACAAGCGCTCATGGGCGCCAACCGCGTGGCGGTGGCCGGCGATTTCGCATTCGTGGGCGGGTCGAGCCCCGGAGAGGGGCTCGGGACCACGTACTTGACGGTGGTGGACCTCGAGAGCCCGCAGAACCCGCGCCAGGTGGCCGCCGTGGGCTTCGCGGAGCGGTTCGGCCACTACGGCCTCACCGTCGCCGGCGACGTGGTCTTCGCCGCCGGAGGACGGACCCTCGACGCGGTGGACGTCTCGGACCCGTCCGAGCCCGAGAAGCTCGCGTCAAGGCAGTTCCCCGAAGCCCTTCCCACGCGGCGGGGCAATCTCCACGACCTCGTCTATCGCGGCGGACACCTCTACGTCAGCGCGCAGAAAGACGACCGCCTCCTCGTCATCCGGGTCGCGGACGAGAGGATCCGCCGGAAGGCGGAACGGGAGAACGGTTCCTAGCGTGCTCATGTGGCACGCAACGCCGTGAACTGACTCCCCGTCGCGTCTCGGTTCGTAGGCCTCGATGATGATGGCTCGATGGGGGCGTGCCCCATTCCGAGACGCGTCTACAACCACGGGCAAGCCCGCGGGCGGGCTTGCCCGTGCCCCCCAAGCAAAGACGACGGCGGTGACACGGAGTGGGTTCACGGCGTTGTGTGGCACGGACAAGGTCGTCCGCGGCCATGTCCGTGCGGATCGAACGACGCCGTCGCCCCTGGAAGGGGGTCCTTCGATCGCCGAGGCGGTCCGATCTTGCGGGCGACGGTTTCCTTGACCGGCTCGGCCGTCGGTTTTACATCGGGCGATGGCCGCTCGACGGCGGGTCGACGGGACTGCGACCGCCCGACCGTCCGCCTCGGAAAGGAGACTGCCATGTGGAGGGTCTGCTCCGTCGGTACGCCGGTGCTCCTGATCGTCGCGCTCGTCGCGTCGAATCCGCTCCTCGCCGAGGATGACAATCGCACCTCTCCCTCGCCGCGGCTCGAGCTGCGAACCATCGACGACACGCGGGTGGGCCAGGGTGGCGTGCCCGACTCGTCGGACGCCGTGGACGTCGACGACGACGGCGAGGCGGAGGTCTTCTCGTCCATGCAGAACGGCGAGGGCCACCCGGAGGTTTTCCTCTACGACCGGAAGGGAGGCGGACAGTGGTCGCGGACGCGGATCGGTGTGGTGACCGAGCACAAGGGGGAGATCGAGTGGGTGGCGGTGGGCACGCCGCTGGCCGACGACCCTCGCCTCTGCGTGGCCGCCTCCGTCCAGCACAAGAAGGACGGCCTCGTCGTCTTCTGGCAGACCACCGCAAAGAAATCGCCCTTCGACCCGTCCCATTGGAAGCGGGGTGTAGCCAAGGAATACGCGGGTCAGGGCCTCGACTTCCGGGACCTCACGGGCGACGGGGACGAGGAGCTGATCTACTGCACACAGGCGGGCAACGAGCTCGGCGTCCTCGAGTGCCGGAAAGCACCTCCGACGCGGAAGGCCGCGTGGGAGGACCACGTCATCGACCAGGGCAACTACCGCGCCTGGTGGTGGCTCGACCGGCGGTACTACTACCTCGACGGTGACGGGACCGCCAACGACTTTTTTACCTCCACCCGGAAATACGGGGGAACGGACACCGGGATGTGGAAGGTGATCCAGGAGGAGGCGGGGAACCTTGACTCCTATCGCGTGGAGAAGGTCTACGGCGCCAACTCGCTGTGCTTCGCCACGGGCTACTTCTTCTCCGGCAACCGCGACCGGAAGCCGGACATCGTCATGGTCAACAAGAGCCGGCGGATCTATCTCCTCGACGGCCGCAACGGCTACGCGGCGACGAAGATTCCCTTCGACGGCGGCGGGTGGAACGTCAACCGGTTCCCCGTCCTCGACCGGGGCGCGAAGCGCGATGGCTTCGTCCTGGCGACGGCGAAGAGCCCGTCACTGCTGTGGTCCTTCCGCTGGCGGAACGGCGCCTACGAGGCGTGGGCGGAGACCGGCTACCCGGGCGACTACGGCCATCCGATGGACGGCAAGTTCACCGTCGCGGACATCGACGGCGACGGCGAGGCGGAGTGCGTCACGCCCGACTCGGCCGGGAGCGACCGGGCGAAGGGCCTCGCCTACCTTGAGCCCGTCACTCCGCCGAAGGAGCCTGCCAAGCGCTTCACGCTCGGCGACGAATGACGCTTCCGCGGGCACCCCGAGCGATCGACGGTCCGTCACGTCGACGGCCACGCGAGCGGACGCCGGCGAGGCAGCGAGCGGCGCTTCCGCACGAGGTGCACGGCAAGTCCGACCCTTATTGGGCCTTCTGCTTCTCGTACCACTTCTTGTAGAGCGCCGTCGGCTGCTTGCCCGGCTCCCACCACTCGGGCGTGCCGAACCACTCGTGCATGCGCTTCTCGATGCGCTGGACCACTTTCTTCGGCTCCTCCTTCCAGCCGAGGTCGCCCGTGGCCGAGATCCAGGCGTCGAGGGCCCCACGCATCCGGGCGAGGGCCCGGCGGTGCTTGGGCTTCTCGGAGTCGGCGAGGTTCCGCACCTCGTGCGGGTCCTTCTTCGTGTCGTAGAGGAGCTCCTTGGGCAGCGGCTTCATCAGCTCCTTCGCCGGGCCACTGAGCTTGCCCTCGGCGTGGAGACGTCGCATGAGACGCTTCACGGGGAAGCACTTCTCCTTGTAGCGGTTCATCGTGGGAAACCCGACGCCGGGGCTGTAGTTGCGGATGTAGTGGTAGCGCTTGCCCCGGACCGACCGAAGCCGCATCTCGGTGGCGTCGATGCGGTCGCGGGCACTGAAGGCAAAGCGACGCGGCGGGGAGGCGTCGTCACCGAGGAAGACCCGGCCGTGCATCACCGGCGGCCGGTCGACGTTCGCGATGGACAGCGTCGTCGCGGTCAGGTCGATCAGGCTGACGACGCGGTCGCTCGTCGTTCCCGCCTCGTACTGCTTCGGCGGCTTGTACGCCTCCGGCCAACGGATGATCAAGGGCACGTGGATGCCGGTGTCCCAGACCCAATGGATTCCTCGGGGCATCAGCCGGCCCTGGTCGGCGAAGAAGATCACCACCGTGTTCTCGGCCAGCCCGTCCTTTTTCAGTTGCTCCAGGATCCATCCCACGCGGACGTCGATGCCCGAGACGGAGTTGAGGTAGCGGGCCCACTCCTTCCGGGTCAGCGGGTGGTCGGGGTAATAAGGCGGCGGATCGACCTCGGCGGGCTTCGCGACCTCGGGGTGCCAGTCCTCCCCAACCCACTTGACCCGCTCCACCTCCGCGAGGTTCCTCTCGTAGATGTCGTACTCCGCTTCCGGCGTGCTGATCTGGGCGAAGAAGGGCTGGTTCTTCTTCAGCTTGGACCAGTCGTCCGACTGGAAGATCTCTCCCTCGTTGGTGAAGTTCAAATCCAGCTTGCCGGTCCCCACCTTCTTGTTCCCGATGTGGGTGACGTTGGCCGTGAAGTAGCCGGCGTCCCGCAGGCGGTGGGTCATCGGGCGGACGCCCGTAGGGAGCTTGAAGTCGTCCTTGCGGTGCTGGGGCATGTGGTGGATGTTTACCGACGTCTGGTACATCCCCGTCATCATCGCGGAGCGGCTCGGCGCGCAGACGGGCGAGGTGGCGAAGGCGTTGGTGTAGCGAACCCCGCTCTCCGCGAGCCCGTCGAGATGAGGAGTTCGGACGTGGTCCTGGCCGTAGCAGCCGAGGTCCACCGAGATGTTCTCCGCGGTGATCCAGAGGATGTTGGGCGGCTTCTCCGCGGCGAGGCTCGGGGACGACAACGCCGCCAACGAGGCGACGACGAGCGACCAGGCGGATCGGCGATTCATGAGGCTCTCCTTCGGCTTTCTTCCACGGCGCTTGTCGGATCGGGTCCGTCTCGGTGCCCTTCTCTCCCGAGAGGATCGCGGGGAGGGTCTTACTTCGCCGGACCCCCGAGGGACCCGACGTAATCCTCGATGCCGGGGTTATCGGGGTCGGAGTCGGGATAGTCCCGCCGCGGCGTGCGGGCCCCTTCGAGGTAGTTGTTCACCTTCTCGACGACCTTCGGATGCGATCCCGAGACGTCGTCGCTCTCGTCGATGTCCTTCTCCAGGTTGTACAGCCGGAGATCGCCGCCGGGCTTGTGCTGCAGAGCCTTCCACTTGCCCATGCGGACCGCCTGCTTCCGCGGCTTCTCCCCTCGCCACGGGTGGTAGCTCGCCCAGTACATGAACTCGTGACGCTTCTGCTCCCCCTCGCCGAGGAGGGTCGGCGCGAAGGAGATGCCGTCGGTGCGCTCCGGCGGGGTGGCGTTCGCGAGGTCCGCGAGCGTGGGAAGGAAGTCGGGGAAGTAGACCGGGAGGTCCGACGTGCGGCCGCCGTCGACGTGGCCCGGTCCCCACGCGATGAGCGGCACGCGGATGCCGCCCTCGTAGAGCCAGCCCTTCCCGCCGCGGAGCGGACCGTTGCCGTCGAAGAACTTCAGGAGCGGGTCCCAGGGGCCGCCTTGCTGCGGCCCGTTGTCCGAGGTGAACACGACGATGGTGTTCTCCGCGAGGCCGTACTTCTCCAGGAGCGTGCGGAGCTCGCCGATGTCGTCGTCGAGGCGGCTGATCATCCCCGCGTAGGTGGCGTAGGCGTGGTCCGAGCCGATGTAGCCGTCCCGCGGGTCCTCGATGGTGATCTTCGGAAACTTGTCGCGATAGGGCTTCTCCGATTCGTCCGGAACCACCAGCTCCACGTGGGGGATCGTGTACGCGAGGTAGAGGAAGAACGGCTGGTCGCGGTGGTTGCGGATGAAGTTCATCCCCTTCATGTGGACGAGGTCGTGGACGTAGCGGCCGCGGGCGCCGCCGGCGTTCTCGGGGATTCGCACCTTGCTGTGGTTTCGCCAGACCCACGAGGGGTAGTAGAAGTGGGCGTGGATCTGGTGGAGCTGACCGTAGAAGCGGTCGAAGCCCTGGTTGAGCGGGTTGCCGGGCGTGTAGTCCATCCCGAGGCCCCACTTGCCGAAGGCACCCGTCGCGTAGCCCGCGTCGGCGAGGACCTCCGCGATCGTCACGTCGCTGTCGTAGAGGTACTTCCCGCCGCCGTTGGCCCGCCGGGGCGTGTGGCCCACGTGGAGGCCCGTCATGAGGACCGAGCGGGAGGGGCCGCAGACGGAGGCGCCGGCGTAGGCATCGGTGAACCGGACGCCCTCGGCCGCCATCTTGTCGAGGTGGGGCGTCTTGATCTTCTCCTGGCCGTAGGCGCCGAGGTGGCCGTAGCCGAGGTCGTCCGCGGTGATCAGGATGATGTTGGGCGGGCGCTCCGCGGCCGCGGCGGGAGCCGTCGGCCCGCCGAACGAGAACCTGTACGCCGTGGGCGTCGACGACGAGTCGCCGTTTCACGAGCCGGTCGAACGGGCCACGCCGCTTCGGCCCATCGACCCGACGGACGACGGTGCGGAACCGAATATCGACGCCTGTCCGGAC
>CAZQQP010000012.1:32014-32897 GCA_964595475.1 uncultured Planctomycetaceae bacterium
GCCGCGGCGGGAGCCGTCGGGAGCAAGCAAGCGGCCGTGAGGGTGACCCAGAGGCCGATGCGGGTACGCGTGTGGGCTGTCATCCGGGTTCCTTTCCCTCGGGGAAGGCTGAAGGCTGCATTGTCGTCCTGGCGGCTCGTGCTTCAACCGGGTGAGACGTGCCACCCTCGCGACCGCGCCGACCGGTGCACGGCGGATCTCCCAACCGAGAGGGTTCGGCTATATAGCCCGATCATCCTGATCGGGCGGTCGGCCGTGTCTCATCCGGAAGCGGCGACTCGCCATCGCTCGCCGGCCATCCGCCAGGCGTTGATCGCGGTGGAGTAGAGGAAGAAGGCGATCAGCGCCGCCCAGATCCCTCGGAGGCCCCAGCCGAGGGGCACCGCGAGGAGATAGCCGACGCCGACGTGGAGGAGCCAATGGCCGGTTCCCGCGGTCCGCAGAAGCCAAGCGGTATCCCCGGCGCCGCGGAGGCCGCCCGCGAGCACCATCGACGCTCCCGCCAGCGGCATGCCCAGCGCCAACAAGCGGATGGTCGGGTTGCTCAGCTCCGCGATGGACGGGGCGGCGGTGAACAGCCCCGTGACCGCCTCCGGGAAGATCGCGAGGACGCCTCCCACCCCCACCATCGCCGCGGCGGCAAGGCCGCCGGCGAGGAGGCCCGCATGGCGGGCCGTGGTGGGGTCCCGCCGCCCGACGTTCTGACCCACGAGGGCGGTCGCGGCCGCCGCGAGGCCGCGGGCGGGGAGGACCGCCAGCGAGTTGGCGTGGGTGACGATCTGATGGGCGGCGAGCGGCGCGGCGCCGAGGCTCCCGACGATCACCAGCGCCGCCATCCGCCCGCCGACGAGGGCGACGTGGTGCAGACACGCCGGCGTGCCGA
>CAZQQP010000012.1:32971-34605 GCA_964595475.1 uncultured Planctomycetaceae bacterium
CCCGGAGGTCGGACGGCTCCCAGCGGAGAAGCGACCGCCAGCGCACGCGAAGCGCCGCCCCGGGGCGGCGGACCACGGCAAGCGTGACGGCGAGGCCCGCCGCCGTGGAGAGGACCGTGGCCGCCGCGGCGCCGCGGATGCCCAGCTCCGGAACCGGTCCCGGCCCGAAGATCAGCAGCCAGTCCGCGAGGAGGTTGACCGCGTTCACCCCGGTCATGATGTAGAGCGGGCTCCGCGTGTCGCCGGCGCCCTGCAGCGACGTGTGGAGGGTCGTCATCCCGAAGCGGAAGGGGAGGGAGACCGCGGTGAGCTGGAGGTACGCGGTGCCGTACGCGTGAAGCTCCGGGTCGGGGTTGTCCTCGAGGAGGACCACCACGCCGAAGCCCACGTCGGGGAAGGCCGCGCCGGCCGCGGCGAGCGCGACCATGCACAGGACGATCAGCCCGACGGACTGCCCGGCGACCGCCCCGGCGCGGTCGGGATCGCGCGCTCCCGTGCGCTGGGCCACCATCGCGGTCGTCGCGGTGGAGAAGGAGAAGACGACGCCGGCGGAGAAGACCACGAGCAGGTTGGTCGCCCCGGCCGCGGCGAGGGCCGCCCCGCCGAGGGCCGCGACCATCATCTGATCGACGATGCCCACCAGCGCCTGCTGCGCGTGCCGAAGCGCCGCGGGCCAGGCCAGCGAGACGATTTGTCGGGGAAGGCCATGCGACACGGGCCGCCAGCGTAATGAACCGGTGCCCTACTCCCCACCGCCCTCGACGCGGCGGACCCGTCGCTCGAGGGCGTCGACCATCCATTCATCTGTCGGGGCCGGCCGCTCCTCCGATCGGAGCTGCCGGGCGATGGCGAGCGTCCCCCGATAGTGCCTTCCCGCCTCCGCGTGCTGACCACGACGCTCCGCGACGTCCCGGAGCTTGTTGTAGCTGACGGCGAGGTCGCGCTGGGCTGCGTTGCGCGTCACGTTCGCTTCCGCTTGCGCTTGGCAGACTTCGTTCTCCCACCGGACGGAGCGCTCGCGATCGGCAAGCGAGCCACCGCTGAGATAGTATCTGTCAACGCGTTCGGCAAGCGGAAGGCCTGTTTTCCCGGGAGCGTGCCTCGCGACCACCTCGGCGTGCGCCGCCCACGGTTCGAGGCCCGCACCGCCCGTTCGATCGATACGAGAGAACCGGTCGTCCAGTGTGCGGTGAAGAGCGGCGCGGATGCGCTCGCCTCCGCCACGGTCGAGCGTTTCCCGGACCGCTCGCTGCGTAAGCCGGTGGACACTAAGGCCGCTTCCGGCGTAGTCGGCGAGCGACCGCTCCTTCAGCGCCCGCGCCGCGTTCCGGACGGTTTCGAGGTTTATTTCAAGGGCTTCGGCCGGGAGGTCCAATGGCAGCGCGTCGGGAGCGCAGTAAGGAGGCGGAAAAGAATAAGTGAGCCTATACGCCAAAGCGAGGAGCGGGAAGCCTCCTTGCTTTGGCGTGGGCCTCGAACCATTTGCGATGCCCCGCCGGCCACAGCTCCCGGCATTTGCGGACGTTGCGCTTGCTCGATCATCGGCTTCGCCGTCTCATCGGTGCCAAGGCGGAAGCCAACTTCCGCCTTGGCACCGATGAATAGGCTCAACTTATTCTTTTCCGCCTCCTTAT
>CAZQQP010000013.1:0-3100 GCA_964595475.1 uncultured Planctomycetaceae bacterium
GACACCGAGTGGGTTCCCGGCGTCGGGTGGCACGGACAAGGCCGTCCGCGGCCTTGTCCGTGCGGCGTCGTCGGACGTGGCGCTCGTCGACGAGGTGAAGTGTCGAGATGGTTTCAAGGTCCAGAGCGTGACGGGACGGCACAACGGCATCGGGGGGGCGAATGCACGGGCAAGCCCGCGGACGGGCTTGCCCGTGCCACCCCAGGGGATGTGCCCCCGAAGCGAAGACGAGGGCGGCGACATCGAGCTGGTTCCCGGCGTCGGGTGGCACGGACAAGGCCGTCCGCGGCCTTGTCCGTGCTGGGGGATCGGCTCGAGCGCTGCGCCCCTCGCCGCGCGTTCGGCTAAGGAATGGGCGTCGACTGCTGCCCGGTGGATCGATGGGATTCGTCCGGCGGAAATCCGAGAGATCCGCTCGCGCGGAGCGGACGCCCTCTCGTCGGAGGAGGGCGTGCCTCAGTCCGCGGCGCCGCCCTGGATGAGGATGTCCTTGAACTGATTGGTGTCGTTCTTGGCGTCGATGGTGGAGAGCGTGTTGCCGTCGAGGTAGATGCCCGGGCTCCCCGGCGTCATGAGGTAGTAGGCACCGCTGAGGATGTCCTTGGGGCCGTTGGGCCCGTTGTCGTAGTTGCTGAGCTGCTCGTTGGTCGTGAACCACGCGAAGTCGTTGTGGCGATTGCCGTTGGCGGGACGAAGCAGCGAGCTTCCTTGCCGGCTGACGGCGGTCTGGGAGAACTCCACGCTCCCCACGTCCGCGAGGTCCTGCGGTTTCATTTCGCCCGTGGCTAGCCGGCTGTCCCGGAAGTAGGCCCTGTTCGCGTCGACGTTGATGCGCCCAGGCGGCTGGTCTCCTTCACGCTGCACGGGATAGTTCCCGCCCGTCGCCCGCCAGTAGAGGATGGGCATTCCGGTGGATTGGTCCACGAGCTCGGGCACGGGATTGATCAAGTCGTAGCTTCCGCCGCTGCCGCCGCTCGCTGCCCACGCGAGCTGTCGGCTCTTCGGCGAGTAGAACGGCTCATATTGCCGGCCGCTCCGCCCGCGGACCGCCCGCGGCCCGCTCCCGACGCCCGCGAGCTCGATGGCGAGGTTCTGGTTGTTGAACCACCCGGGCGGGTCGGTCGGCACGTACTCGTCTTGGTCGCCGTCCTTCGTTCCCACGCGGCCCATCAGGCTGATGGTGAGGTTCTCGGTGGACGTGAAGTCGGTCAGCCGGTCGGGGTTCCGCAGCGTCTGCTCGCTGAAGAAGCCGGGGTAGGCCTTGAAGCTGCTCCGATAGGACTCGATCGCGGACGCGATGGAGTGGAGCTGCGCCTTGGTCGCGGCCCGGTTGGCGAGCCTTCTCGCCTCGTTGACCGCGGGGACGAGCAGGCCGATGAGGAGAACGATGATGGTCAGCACGATCAGCAGCTCGGGCAGCGTAAAGCACGAGTTGTCCAGCTGGAGCGGCCTTTTCATATTGCATCTCCCTCCGCGTGGCTCTCGCCACCCGGTCGTCGGAACGTTTGTCGGGTTCCAGAGGATGGCGTCGACATCTGCCTCCCATGCGATCATTGGTTCATCCGGATGATCGCTTTCACTTTCCCCTTCGGCTTCATCACCTCCGTCCGGTCGAGAACGACGGCTACCTGCTCATGGACCTGGAGGTTCTTTTGAGTGAACTTCTTGTTCGGGCTATATCCGCGCACGGCGATGTACGCGACGTACAGGTCGCTCCGCGTGGACAGCGTCTGGGAGAGGAACTGGTAGCGGGCCATCCGCTCCTCCGGGCTCTTCGGCGCGTGCACCCGACGGGCATTGGCGTCGGCGACCATCTCCGGCATGGGGTAGAGGTCCACGAGCTCCCGCCGCTCGGAGCTGCCGTTCGCGGCGTAGCGATACATGTCCCCGACGGTGCTTGCGCCGCTCCACGGGTCGTTCACGCTCGACGGATTCACCCTCAGGAGCTCCCCCGCGCTGGCAATCCCGAGGCTCCGTCGCCAATCCCCGGTCGGTCGCGAATTGTTCGGGAGGGCTCGGTAGTTCTCGATCGACCCGAACAGCGCGTCGGCACTCCCGATCCGCTCGGGCAGCGGCGTCGCGAGCGTGGCGAGGTGGCGCGGCACCGTGTTGACGTTGATCGTGCCCGGGACGAAGCGCTCGTCCTTCTCGTCGGCCTCGCCGTCTCCATCGTTGTCCACCCCGTCGCGTGCCGGGCTCAGCGTGGTGAACTGATCGAGGAGCAGCAGGGCGTGGGGGACGCCGGGCTGATTGCCGCCCCCTTGCGTGGTGGGCGGCTCGAGGACGTCGAGGAACAAGCGGTCGTTCGTGCTCGGCGACCCGCTCTTGTTCTTTTTATACCTCGGGAGGAACCCTCCGTCGCCGTTCTCCCCGCTGAGCCTTGCGGGGAGGTCCCCTTTGTTGCCATCCGTGAAGCCGACCATCATGATCCACCCGAGCTCCGCGACCGAGAAGATCGGCCGGTTGGCGACGGGGATCTGAAACTGGGCCTCGCCCGCTCCCCCGCCGCCGAGGACCTTTTGGCCCTGAAGCGGGTTGCCCTGGTTGGGGACCGCCTTCTCGTCCCTCCCGAGCTCGTGGCGGCTCGTCAGTCGGTAGCCCTGCAGGTCCGGTCTCCGGATGCCCTTGTCGAGGACGTGCTTGTTCTTGTTGGAGAGGAACGCGAGCTTCCGCCCGTCGCGGCCCGCCGCCGCCTGGCCGTGGGCCTCCTGGCCCACCTGCACGGGCTGGTTGCTATAGCTCTGCTCCAGCTCCAGGTCGGGGCTCGAGACGTCGAAGCGGTCGTAGGTGACCCACTTGTCCACGTTGTTGCTACCGGCGTTGTCCGGCTTGACCTGGAGCTCCACCTCGACCGGTTCGCCCACGGTGAACTCGAGGTCCTCCGACGGGCCTTGCCGATGCTGGTCGATATCGATCCACCGTCCCCGTCCCGTCTCGTCGAGGTCCTCCTCGAGGTCGTTCTCGGCGTCGGGGTCCTGCTGGGTGCCGCCCCCGGTGTTGTTCTTGGGCTCGTTGGCGGGGTTCTCCGGGTCCGAGTAGAGCACCCAGACGTCGTCGTCGCTGCTGTCGTCCCTCGCCTCGATCCTCGGCGCCTGCTGCC
>CAZQQP010000013.1:3110-4824 GCA_964595475.1 uncultured Planctomycetaceae bacterium
TCCGCACCTCCACGGCTCCGTCTCCTCCTCCGAACGGGACGGGACGGTCGAAGGGGTTGCCCACGGCGACCGCCATCGCCTCGGAGTTCTGCTTCGCCTCCCACGCGAGCCCCTGGCCGGTCTTCTGCCCCTGGTAGCCGGCCTGGATGTAGACCTCGCGGATGAACGGAAGCGCCTCCACCCCGTAGCGGGTGGTATTCCCACCCGCAACCCCGGCGACCGTTCCGGCCATGCCGGTCGGCTTGCGGTCCGGGTCGCTGTAGTCGAGGATGTTCAACGCGAGCTCCGTGGCGATGCGGTCCCGCGCCGCGTTGTTCGCCGTGTTGGTGAAATACCTCGGCGTGCCGAGCCTCTGGAACGTCTCGTAGATACGCCGGCCGACCGGCTTCACGAAGCGGCGGATGGGTTGATCGGCGTCGACGGGCCCCGTCCCCGCCGAGTCGGCCCGCTTGTCGTCGTGCCAGAGCAGGTCCAGCTTGAGGTCCGGGTTCTCGTACCCAACGCCATTCGGGCCGATTCCGTCGGACCACTGTTTCCATCCGTTCGCGGGGCGGTATTTCACGTAGATGTTGCTCCCGCTCCGCGTCGTCAGCATGTGGCGCACGGCGGGAAACTTTCGGTCGGCGACGGGCCCCGGCGGCGGATTGGCGCTCGGGTTCTTCCCGAGGAAGTACTGCCGAATCCCCGTCTTGTTGGCCTTCCCGGCGTCGGCCTTCTCGATCCCGGCGACGTCGTCGTAGCTCCGCTCCGACGCGTCGGCGCGGAGTGTTTGGGGCATCCGCCCGTTTTTCTCGAGCGGCGACCGGATGTCCTCGTTGTTCAGGCCGTGGTGGTACCGCAGCTCCCGCTCGTCATCGGGGCCCGCGTGCCGCTGCTGCGCCTGCGATGTCCCGTAGACCGAGACGGTATCGAGCCAGGCCCCCACCCGGCTCTCGACACGCGTGTAGCTCGACGGGGGGTTGGTGCTCGGGTAGGTTTGGGCGTTGTTCAGACCGAAGTTCACCCACCCCGACGAGCTGGTTCGCACCCGTCGCACGTCCCAGAGCATGTCGTCGAGCTCCTGCCGCCACCAAGGGGAGTCCGTCCGCCGGCTGAGGAGGCGGGTAAGGTCCGCGGACGTGGGGTAGTACCCGCGAACCATGTCCTCGCCCACGGGCGGAAGGCCGCTCCCGTCGGCGCGGCCGTCCATCGTCAGCGCCGTGGCGGCGTTGACGTTGACGAGCGAGGAGAGGTCGACGATGCGGACCGCCATGAACCATCGCAGCCCGTCGTAGTAGGCGAGCGGCGCCTCGTCCCACCAGCTATCCAGAATCCCGTCGCGATCGGCGTCGGCGGGGAAGGGCTGCTTCGTCCCCCGCCACTTGATGTTCTGGTTGATCTCAAAGGGGGAATTCGGTTTCTGCCGCATCTCCGCGAGGAAGGCGTCGCGATCGCCGGCGATGAGCGTGTCCGAGGGCACCGGCTCGGTTTGATCCCGGTCTCTCGGC
The DNA here is from genome assembly GCA_964595475.1 of uncultured Planctomycetaceae bacterium. GTDB lineage: Bacteria > Planctomycetota > Phycisphaerae > Phycisphaerales > Zrk34 > CAZQQP01. Next base: position 4,598 of record CAZQQP010000013.1, read on the forward strand.
GCGAGGCGATCCGTCAGCAAGGTCACCCCCGTGGTCGGTAAGGATTGGTCGCTTCCCCAGCGGAGCCAGTTATTGGTCCGCAAGGGCGTCGTCCTTGCGAGCCAGGGGTCGCCCTTCTTCTCCGGCGTCGGGGTCACCCTCCCGGGATAGGGGCCGGGATAGTCGTACGGCTTGCTGTTCTTGAACAGCTTCCCGTCCTGGATCACATCCTTTTTAAGCGTCTTCCG
>CAZQQP010000013.1:4834-32907 GCA_964595475.1 uncultured Planctomycetaceae bacterium
GTCCTCGCTGGCCTCCAACTGGTGGGCGGCGATCTTCCGTGCCTTGGCGATCACACTGTCCACGACGGGCCGAGGATTGGTGCGCGCGACGAGATTGTCGGCGGCGGCCCGGTCCCGCCGGGCGGCCTCGAGAAAGGCCATGGCCATGACGAACAGGAGGAGCAGCGTCGCCACGACGACGAGGAGGATGGACCCCCGCCGGTTCGAATTCGCCCCCGTGTCGCTGCGGCCTTTCTTCGGGCGGTCGTGAGGGCTTGTCATTTGGAGGCTTCCTTTGAAGTGGGCGTGGGACATGGTTAGCGAACGGGCAGCGCGATGACGTGCTCGAAAACGCGGCCCGGGTTGCCCTGATGGTCCGTGACGTTGCCCTGGGCGTCGTGGAGGCGATATCGGATGCGGAGGAGATAGGGCCACCCCCGGCCCCCGTCGTGGCGGAAGACCATCGCCGCGTCGGCGTACGCCAAGGCGTTCCCGTTCGGAGCTTGCGGGTCCTGGTCGTAAATCGGGTCCTTTTGGGAGTTTGGACTGGTCGTGAATCCGTACTGCGACCCCGTTGTTGCCGGCTGATACGTAATCGCGAACGCGGAACTGTAATTTCCGGAGTTGGTGAAGTTCGACCCGTTCTGCGGATTGTTGTAGAAGTGGTTGTACCACTTCAGCTGGCCGGTGTCGTCATCGACGTCCGGACGCCCGTCGGGCTTCGGCGTAGCGTTGTTGATATCCGGGTTATCCTCGTAATCCCCGGCGAAATCCACCGCGAAGTCGCTGACGTTCTTCAGGAACATCGGGTGCTGCTGAGCAACCTGCCAGGCGCGGTAGCTGTGGGCCGGGCTGTTGGGGAGGAATACTGGAGAAGGGTTGACGCGTATGCGTCCGTCGAGGTGGGCGGCGAAGGCATACAAATACGTCCGTTTATACCTGTACTTCGGGCCCGGACTGACGTGATTCATGATTTCCGTGAGACTGTCGGCGGTCCGGTCGGTCACGCCCGCGTACAACCGATTTGCGACGAGGGTCGGCGGTTGGAACCCCTTGTTCTGATGGAGCTGTGCCGACCAGTACGCGGCGGTGCCACGCTTGGTCGGCATTTTCGGATCCGTGTGGGTCACGTCCGGGTGTGCGTTCGGCTGTGGCGGGGTCTGGTTCCAGCCCTCGAGGAAGAGCACGTGCCGACCGAGGACCCAGTCCGAAGCGAGCCGGTTCGGTCCCTGCAGTCCGAGGGGGCCGGTGGCGTCCTTCTCCCCGTCCGGGGCGGCGACGGCGCCGTTCGGTGGCGTCATCCGCGCGTGGCCGTACCAGACGCGGACCGACCCGGCGGTCGTCGACGCGGCGTAGTCGTTCGCCCGCTCCGGTGCACTCGCCTCGAAGTGGCTTCGCTCCGCGAAAAACAGCAGTTGGTCGCTTCGGACGGGGCGGCGAAAGCCCTCCTCTTCCACGATGGGCACCCCGTCGTTTGTGTTGCCGTTGTCCGTGATCTGGTTGTGCATGATGACGAGGAAGCCGTTTTGCGAACCGGTCGGGCCTATCATCGCCCCGACGTCGTCGTCGAGCTGCCGCCCGGCCACGGGCGCTTTCGTGACCACTTCGCTGGCGCTCAGCCCGCTACTCACGGCGTCCGAGACGCTCGTGAACACCGTCCCGATGAAGAGGCCGAGGAGCACGATCACCGCCACGGAGACGAGAAGCTCGACGAGGGTGAACCCCCTGCCGGTGCGCCGCTCTGTGTGTTGTCGATTGTGCTGTTGCATCACTGCTCGATGATCTTGTCGCCGGGGCGCGTGACGATCCGCATGGTGGGGCTCGGCGCCCCGCCCTCCGCCGCCCGCCCGTACCAGATGGTCTTCACCTTCGGCCAGTCCTTGTCGTTCGGAAACAGCGGAATTTGCCCGCTCACCGTCACCCGTCCGTCCGCGCTGCTGCGGAGCACGGTGTAGACGATGCCCCGGTTGTCGAGGATGGGATCGCCGGACTCGATGAATGCGGCCTCCGCCGGCGAGCCCAGCGTGAACTGCTTCGGTGACGCCCGGTCCGCAGCGACGTTTCGGACGCCCGGCACCCAGTCCGGGTCCTTTTTGTTCGCCCAGCGATTCGCGCTGCCGCTTTTCGAATAGGTTGTCTCCTCTTGACGCCGGAGGAGAAAGAGGGCGATGTGCCACTCTCGCGTGTTCGGGTCGCTCTCCGCGTCGCGGATGAGCGGCACCCAGAAGCTGCTCGCCTGGCTGCTCTTCACGGTGTTGCCCCCGGACGGCTGCCACAGCCTTCCCGTCGGCAAGGCCCGGTTGACCGGACGGTATTCCTTGCTGTTCTGCAGGGTAAGCCAGTGATCGGATTGGTTTTGGTTCTTGATCGCTGGCAGAAGCGGCTGGATGTTTCCGCCGCCATTGTAAGCGAACTTGCTCTTCTGAATCTTCAGCGCCCGCAGCGTCTGCACGGCGCTCCGCTCGAGGTCCATCGACTCGATGGTGTCGAACGTGCGCCGCTGCATCAGCCCCGCGACGGGGAAGACGCTCGCGATCGCGATCAACCCGATGCCGAGGATGGCGATCGCGAACATCAGCTCCACCAGCGAGAAGCCCCGTCTTGATGGGTGGGGGAAGGCATTCATGGCTGCTTGATCACTTCTCCGGTGTAGCGCCCGAAAAACAGCGGTGTGCCGTTTTTCATGATCCACTGTCCCGCGGCGCCGCTGTCCGTATCCGGCCACTGCCCGTCGCTGTCCGTTGCCATCACGCCGTAGAGCCGGTGGCCGGCCTCCCGCAGCGCCGCCTTGTCGAAGACGACCACGCCCACCACCGCCTCCAGCCGCTCGAACGGGAGCTTTCGCTTGCCCGCGTTGGGGTTGGCCGTGTCCGAGGCGGGCGGCTTGAAGGGATCGGGGCTGCTCCGGTCGTCGTCGGGGATGTAATCGCCGGCGTACCGCGAGCTCGACGGGTCCCAGCGGCCGGGGACGTACTCCCCGCCGCCCCGGGGGTTCGCCCGCGTCGAGTCGAAGACCTGATACTTGCCGTCGTAGTCGCCGTCGTAGAAGACCAGCCGCTTGGCCCGCTCCTTGGTGAGGGCCGTCGCGGCGCTTCCGCCCACGGTGAGCTGTCCGTCCTGAGTGAACCGGATGGCGAACGGCGGCGCCAGGAGCTTGAGCCCGTCGACGTTCGGTGTCCTCGTGATCCCCACGAGCCCGCCGCCGTCGGGCATGCTCAGGTAGTCGGCATTCCCGACGTCCGTATACCCGTTCACCGCCACACGCGCCGGCGAGCTCGTCTGGGGCTGCTCAAGCGGGCGGTCGTCCGAATCGAGCACTCCGTCCGCGTTCCGTGTGAACCGAAGCTCCCCCGCGGGCGTCACGACCACGGCCGTCCCCGAGTACCCCTCGCTGGTCGGCCGGAACGGCGGCTTCCTCGCCACCTGCGTCCTCGCGGTGGACAGCCCCGCGGAGACGGTGTTGACGGACTGCTGGACCGTCCCGGACTCGAACAGCGCATCCGTCGCGGGCACGATGATCGTCAGGAGCACCACGATGAGCGCGATCACCACGAGCAGCTCCACGAGCGTGAAGCCGGCGGGGCGGCTGTCGGGATGGATCGCGTCGGGCCGCATCACTGTTCCATCTCGAAGGAGACGATGTTGTCCCGCGAGGCCTTGAAGGCCTGCGAGTCCTCTCCCACCTGGTCGACGTTGACGGAGCCGAACCGCTCGTCGGGACCCGCCGAGACGAAGAAGGGCTTGCTGTGCTCGGGGAGGAAGTCGTCCCGTTGGTCGTCGTTTTCGCCGTCGTGGTCGACTCCGCGGGCGTAGGCGATGGGCGTTCCCCACGCGTCGCGTATCTCCAGAAACCCGTTGCCGCCGGAGTCGAAGGTATGGCCGTCGATGGTCGCCTCCTCGTCCGTCAGCGCGTCGCCCGGCAGGTTCGCGTACACCTTCGTCAGCCCGTCCTTCTGCGACGTGTCGTAGGTCGCCCACACGAAGCGCTCGATGGACCGGAGGACCATCTCCGCGGCCGCGTCGCTCCCCGAGCTTCCGCTCTTGATGACGAGCCCGTCGGTCCGGTCCCCCTGCTCGATCCCCTCCGCGTCCGTGTTGGTCGGGTGGGAGCCGTTGCTCCACGGGAACGGCCCGCTGTCCACGTCCGTGTGGTTCACCGGTGTGCCGGTCTTCACCCGATACTCCGTGGCGATGGACCGGAGTGTCCGCAGCCGCGCCTTCGTCTGGTTGCCCTTGGAGCTCGCGATCAGCCCCGTTCCCACCCCCACGCCGATGGCGACGAGGAGGAGGATGATGCCCATCACCACGAGCAGCTCCACGAGGGTGAACCCGCCCGCCCGTCCGTGTTGTGTCCTCGGCCCTCGCATGGTGTGTCTTCCGCGTCTCATGGCCCCGTCCTCACCATGTCGTCGCTCACCGCCTCTTTCGTTCCGGCCCGCTTCGGCCCGAACCGCCCGTCGAGGCCGGGCCCGACGAGGAGAAACTCGGCCGACCGCATCCGACGCACCAGCGACTGTCGCTCGCTCACCGGCGGCCCGCCGTTGTCCTCCGTCCGCGCCCAGTACTTGGCGACCACGCCGCCCGCGATGTCGTCGGGGCTCGTGGCGAGCGCGTCGAGCCGGGCGACCTTCTCGTTGTCCCCGTCGTTGATGCTCAAGGCGCTGCACCCGCTCTCCCCGGCGGTGAACCGCCCGCAGGGACCCCAGATCCACTCCTCCGGCGGCCTCTGGCCGTCGCTCCGGAAGCCCGCGGTCCGCCCCTGTCGGTGGGCGCGGTAGTAGAGGATGGGAACCGTCTCCCGCGCCTGGCTGTTGGTGAGGACGTAGGCGTTCTCCTTGGGCTCCTCCGACCCGTCGGGCCGCTTGTACAGCTCGCCCGAGTCCTCGGCGCCGTTGCCGTTCTCGTCCCACCGCGCCGCGAACATGCCGCTCTGCTCCGCCTGGAGATACGGCCCGTACACCCGCCCCACGCCGGCGCCGGAGCGGAACCCGAAGCCCTTCTTCCCGTCGTCGGGCTGGCCGCCACGCAAATTGGGCTGGTCGTCCTGGTTCTCGTCGGGGAGCGTCCCGAGGAGGGCCTGGCAGAGGATCTCCGCCCCGTCCCACTCGTTGTTCAGGATGTAATGGACGTTCGGAAAGCTCTCCCACCGGCTCGGCGGATAGCTGTCGTGGTCGTTTTTGTAGGTCCTCAGCCCCGTGCTGATGGAGTCGTACATCCGGCTCAGCGCGGCCTCCTTCGCGCTGCGTCTCGCCTCCTGGATGGCGGGCGTGATCAGCCCCACGAGCACCAGGATGATGGCGATCACCACGAGCATCTCGACCATTGTGAACCCACGCGACATCCGCATGTTGATATCCTTCTTCCGCCCGACCGCCCCCGTCGGGGCGGACGGGCGGCGGTCTAGTTGTTGCTCGCGGACTGGATGAGCTTCACGAGAGGAACGAACAGCGCGATGACGATGAAGCCCACGGACAGCCCGAGCACGATGACCATGATGGGCTCGAGCAGGCTGACGAGGCCCGACACCGCGTTGTCCACGTGCTCGTCGTAGTTGTCCGCCACCTTGATGAGCATGGTGTCGAGCTCACCCGTCTCCTCCCCCACGTCGATCATGTTGGTCACCATGGGGTCGCAGGCCCGGCTCCGCCGAAGCGGGTCCGCCACCGGCTCACCCTCCCGGATCGCGTCGTGGACCTGCTGCAACGCGTGCTCGTAGAAGGAGTTGCCCACGGTGTCCCGCGAGATGAGGATGGCCTCGAGGATGGGCACCCCCGCGGCGACCAGCGTGCCGAGCGTCCGCGTGAACTTGGCGATGGCGCTGTACTGGACCAGCTTGCCGACCACGGGGATGGACAGCTGCAGGTTGTCGATCAAGGTGCGGCCGATGGGCGTCTGCCGGAGCAGCTTCGTGACCAACACGATCACGAACGGCGCCAGGATGATGACCAGCCAGCCGGGGACCATTTGACCCTCCCTCGTCCCGGCCACCCAGTCGGACATCCCGATCAGCATCTGCGTGACCGCGGGAAGCTCCGTGTCGAAGTCCTTGAAGATCTGCTTGAACTTCGGGATGATGAAGATCATGATCCCGGTCAGCAGAAGCACCGCGATGCTGATGACCGCCGCCGGGTAGATCATGGCGCTGATGATTCGCTTTTTGAGCCGCTCCGCCTTCTCCATGAAGTCCGCGAGCCGACGGAGGATCACGTCGAGGACGCCGCCGACCTCGCCGGCCGCGACCATCTTCGTGTACAGCCGGTCGAAGGCCTTGGGGTAGTGGCTCATCGCCTCGGAGAGGCTGGCGCCGCCCTCCACCTCTTCCTGCACGGCGGAGAGGATGTTCTTGAGCTTCCCGGGCGGCTGCTGCTCCTCGAGGATCTGCAGCGACCGGAGGATGGGAAGGCCGGCGTCCTGCAGCGTGGAAAGCTGGCGGGTGAACTGCGTCAGCAGCTTGGGCTTCACCCGCCGGATGCCGTGCGTGCCGCCCCGCGTCGCGGTTCCGCCGGCCGCCGCGGCGCCGCCGCCGCCCTGGCCCGCCTTCTGGGCCTGCTTCTTCTCCTTCTTCCCCCCGTCTTTCTGCTGCTTCTGCCGAACCTTCTTCTCCCGAACGGAGGTGGGGAAGTACCCCTGGGCTCGGATCTTGTTGAGTGCCTCGTCGCTGTCGGGCGCCTCGATCGTGCTCTTGACGGGCTGCCCGCTCTGATCCATCGCCTCGTACTGAAAGGTGGGCATGGCGTCTCTCCCGCTGCAATCGGTCCACGCGGCCCGGCGATCGCCGCGCCGTCGCTCAGTCCTCCTCTTCCATGGCGGTCTCCCGGACCACCTCGTCGATGGTGGTCTGGCCGTCGTAGATGGCCATCAGCCCGCTCTCCCGCAGCGTCCGCATCCCTCGCTTCCTCGCCTCGTTGTGGAGCACGTTCGTGGAGGTGTTCTGGATGATCAGCTCCTTGAGCTCGTCGTCGAGGATGAGCATCTCGTAGATGCCCATCCGCCCGCGATAGCCGGAGTGGTGGCAGTTCTCACACCCGCGTCCGCGGAAGAACTCCCGCCCCTGCACGTCCTCGGGCGTCAGCCCCAGCTCGAACAGCTCCTCCTCGGTGGGGGAGTAGGGCTCCTTGCATTTCGTGCAGATCCGCCGGACGAGCCGCTGGGCCATGATGCCCTCCACCGTCCCGGTCACCAGGAAGGCCTCCAGCCCCAGGTCCAGCAGACGCATGATGGTGGACGGCGCGTCGTTGGTGTGGAGCGTGCTGAAGACGAGGTGGCCCGTCAGCGCCGCCTGCACCGCGATCTGCGCGGTCTCCAGGTCGCGGATCTCCCCCACCAGCGCGATGTCCGGGTCCTGCCGGAGAAAGCTCCGGAGACAACGGGCGAACGTCAGCCCCACGTTCTCGTTGATCTGGGTCTGGATCAGCCCGTCGATGTCGTACTCGACCGGGTCCTCCGCGGTGAGGATCTTCACGTCCTTGGTGTTCCGCTCGTTGAGGGCCGCGTAGAGCGTGGTGGTCTTCCCCGACCCGGTCGGCCCCGTCACGATCACGATGCCATTGGGCTTATGCTCGAGCTGGCGGAAGGCCTTCAGGTCGTCGTCCCGCATCCCCACCTTCTCCAGCTCCAGCGAGACGTTGGAGCGGTCGAGCACACGCATCACCACGGACTCGCCGAACATGGTGGGGAGCACCGACACGCGGAGGTCCACGGGGTGGCCGCCGACCATCAGCTCGATCCGCCCGTCCTGCGGCAGACGCCGCTCCGCGATGTCCAGCCCGGCCATCACCTTGATCCGCGAGCTGATCGCCCAGGACAGGTGCTTCGGCGGCGGAATCATCTCGTGGAGCACGCCGTCCACGCGGTACCGCAGCTTGTACTCGTGCTCGAAGGGCTCGAAGTGGATGTCGGACGCCTTGTCCTTGATGCCCTGCATGAGCACGAGGTTCAGCAGCCGCTTCACCCGGTTGTCCTCGGCCGCCGCGACCAGCTCGTCGAGGTCCACGGAGACGGACGCCTGCTGCGTGCCGAGGTCCGCCACCGCGGAGAAGGAGTCGTCGTCGGCCATGTCGCTGACGAGCGTGGCGATGGACTCCTCGTCCTCCGCGTAGTGCTTCCGCAGCAGCCGGTTGATCTGCTCCGCGTCCGCGACCACCGCCTTCACGTTGAAGCCCATGAGCAGGCGGAGATCGTCGATGGCGTGGAAGTTGGAGGGGTCCTTGATGGCGATGGTGAGTGTGTTGGACTCCTTGTCGTAGTCGATGGGGAGGCACTGATAGGCCTGGGCGGTCTCCGCGGGGAGGGTCTGGATCACCTCCTCGCTCAGCTCCACCGACTCGAGGTCCGTCCGGTCCATGCCCGCTTGGAGGGCCAGCCCCTCGTTGAGGTCGTCCTCCGTGATCGCCTCCTGCTCGAGGAGGAGCTGACCGATGGGCATGCGTCGCTGCTGCTGCTGGTCGAGGGCCTGGTGCACCTGCTGGCGGCTCACCTTCCCGAGCCGCACGAGCACGCGGCCGAGCGGTCGCCCCTTAAGCTCGGCGGGATCGGCCTTCTTGGTCTCGCTCTGCGGAGATGTGCTCTCGTCGGCCATTTCGGCCTCCTTCTGTTCCATTATCAGTCGTTCGAGCGCGTCGACAACCCCGAATGACCCAGAAGTGTAGCGTGGTCAACTGGTTTTGTAGGCGGAATAGCACGGAGCACTGCGCGCTCCGTGTTCAGTTCGCGAGGGGGCTCGGACGAGTGAGCGAGGGCGGGGAGCAGCGGGTTGCGGCGGCACGACGCCCCGTGGCGTGGGCGGCGTCGCTCGCGCTCGTCCTGATCGAAGCTTGTCCGCCCTGGACCGCCGCTGGTGGGTCGGCTCCAGGCAGGCGAGCGGCCCGTGTCACCCGACGGCGTGAACCGACTCGCTGTCGCGTCTCGCGGGAGCACGATGGCTCGATCAGCGCGTGCTGCTTCCCAAGGCGAGGCCGCGGGCAAGGACGAGTGGTTTCGGAAAACCGCTCCCTGACGGTCGCGGCTCGTTTTTCGGCCGACCCGCCAAGCCTCGCGAGGCCTGGCGATTCCCACGGAGCGGGAAACAGCCATGACCCTTCGCTCACTTGGTTCACGGCGTAGCGTGCCGTCCGAGCAGGGGGCACGGCTGACCGCTTCAATCCATTGACAGCGTCCCGTGACGGTTGCGGTCCGTGCCTTCTCCGAGGCCGCGTGTTTCGTCGGCGGCAGGGGCTCGGCGTCCGTGCGTGGCGGCGTCGGGGTGATGCGGGGTTCTGCGCGGTCTAGCTCGCCAGGCTGGCCGCGGAACACGTCGCGCCCGCCCGCGACGTGTGAGCCACCGCCGGGCGAGCGGTCCGTGTCACACTCGAGCGTCGATCGGGGAAGGAGGGAAGTCGGACCTCCCGTGATCGCGGCTCGCTCGACGACGAGCCGATCCGCGACGGGCGAAAGGTGGGGAGCACACCGGTCCAAGGCGGCACTCCGTCCGCGAGGCTACTGCTCCTCGGTGAGCTCCTGCCGATCCACCGTGCCGCCGGCCTGCTGCACCTTCTCCGCGAGCTGGCTGGGGTTCCGCCCCTTGTCGAGCATCTCCTCCGCGGAGATCTTCCCCGACTGGTACAGCTCCCAGAGATGGTCGTCGAGGAGCTGCATGCCGAACTTCTTCCCCGTCTGGATCGCGGACTCGATGCGGAAGGTCTTCCCCTCCCGGATGAGGTTGGCCACGCCCGGCGTGGTCACGAGAAACTCGTACGCGGCGACCATGCCGTCCTTGTCCGCCCGCGGCATCAGCCCCTGGGCGAGCACCGCCATGAGCGTGGTGGACAGCTGCACCCGGATCTGGTTCTGCTGGTCCACCGGGAACGCGTCGATGATTCGGTTCACGGTTCCGGAGGCGCTGGTGGTGTGGAGCGTCCCGAAGACCAGGTGGCCCGTCTCCGCCGCCCGCACCGCGTTCTCGATGGTATCGAGGTCACGCAGCTCACCGACCATGATCACGTCGGGGTCCTGCCGCAGGGAGCGGCGGAGCGCCTCGGAGAAGCTCGGCACGTCCGTGCCCACTTCCCGCTGATTGATGACGCTCTTCTTGTGGGGGTGGTAGTACTCGATGGGGTCCTCGACCGTGATGATGTGGCGGTCGAGCTGCTCGTTGATGTGGTTCACCATGGACGCGAGCGTGGTGGTCTTCCCGGAGCCGGTGGGCCCGGTCACCAGGAAGAGACCCCGCGGCCGCCGCACGAGGTCGTGGACGATCCCCGGCAGCCCGATCTGCTCGAAGGACAGCAGCTTGTTCGGAATCTGACGGAGGACCAGCGAGAGATTGCCCCGCTGGCGGAACACGGACACGCGGAAGCGGGCGTTGTCTCCGTAGGCGAACCCGAAGTCGCAGGTGCCCTCCTCCTGCAGCTGCTGCTGAGCCCGATCCGGCGTGATGGACTTCATCAGCGAGACCGTGTCGTCGGGCTCGAGGACCTTGGTCTTCAGCTCGCGGAGCTCCCCCCGCAACCGGAGCGTGGGGGGCTTGTTCACGGTCAGGTGCAGGTCGCTGGCGTCCTGCCGGATCTGGGTATCGAGTAACCGCTCGATCTGAACTGCCATCGATCCGCTCCCGTCTCGTGGTCCACGGTAGGCGACGTTCTCCGCTCAGAGGCGGCCGTCGGCCGCCTCTTCAACCTCTCCGGTTCCGCTCGGGTTCGTCACTCCGACCGGCTGCGCTTCGCCTTCACCTCCTTGGCCCATACTCTCGAAGACGAGGGTGAGGTGGGAGCCGCGTCGGAAGACCGACGCGCGGAACCGGGCCATATTGCCATAGTCAAACTCGAATTCGCATTCGCCGTGGTCGTGGAGCTCGTCCTTGGCTCGACCCGGGGTTATCAGCTCCATCAGCGAGATCGTGTCGGAGGGCTGGAGGACTTTCGTCCGGAGCACACGGAAGCCCTTGCCGGTCCTCAGCGTCACCTGCTTCCCGGGCGTCAGCTGCAGCTCGCCCGCGTCCTCCCGGATCTGGGTGTCGAGCAGACGCTCAATCTGGACGGCCAATGATCCGTTCCCGTTCCTGTTGAGACCCCGCTCGGAGCCCGGCCGGCCCGGACTGGTCAGGCTCCATGCTCCGAGCTCCAGGCTCCAAGCTCCATGCTCTTCACACGCTCGCGCCGAGGTCCTCTTCCTCTTCCTCTTCCTCCTCGACGAGACCCTCGACCTGGGCGACCCGCGCCACTTCCTCGGGTGTCGTCACGCCGCGGAGCACCTTCAGCTTGCCGTCGTCGGAGAGCTCCCGCATGCCCGTGGCGATGGCCGCCTGCCGCAGCCGCGCCGTCGACGCCCGGTGGAACGCGAGCTCGCGAAGCTCGCTGTTCATCTGCATGAACTCGTAGATACCCTGCCGCCCCTTGAAGCCCGTGTTCTGGCACTTCTCGCACCCGACGGGACGGTGGACGCTCCCCTGGGCGAGCTCCTCCTTGGTGATGCCGCAGAGCTTGAGGTGGAAGGAGCTCGGCTCCGGGTCCGGTTCCCGGCACTCGGGGCAGAGCGTGCGGATGAGCCGCTGGGCCATCACCGCCTGGATGGAGCTGGCGACGAGGAACGGCTTGACCCCCATGTCGCACAGCCGCGTGATGGCGGCGGGGGCGTCGTTCGTGTGGAGCGTGCTGAAGACCAGGTGGCCCGTCAGCGCCGCCTGGATGGCGATCTCCGCGGTCTCCACGTCGCGGATCTCCCCGACGAGGATGATGTTGGGCGCCTGCCGGAGCATCGACCGGAGGATCTTCGCGAAGCTCAGCCCGATGTCCTCGCGGACCTGGGCCTGGTTCACCCCGGTGAAGTTGTACTCGACGGGGTCCTCCGCGGTGATGATCTTCCGGTCGGGCTGGTTGAGGGCGTCGAGGGCGGAGTAGAGCGTGGTGGTCTTCCCCGACCCCGTCGGCCCCGTGACGAGGAAGATGCCGTTGGGCCGCTTGATGATCCGGTTGAAGGTTTCGAGCGTGTCCCGCTCGAACCCGAGGTTCTCGAGGCCGATCTTCACGGACTCGGGCCGCAAGATCCGCAGCACCATCGACTCGCCGTGGTAGGAGGGGATGGACGAGACGCGGAAGTCCACCTGCTCTCCGCCGATCCGCATCTTGATCCGCCCGTCCTGCGGCAGGCGCCGCTCGTCGATCTTCATCCCGGAGAGAATCTTCAGCCGCGTGATCATGGGCGCCTGGGTGTGCTTGGGGAAGTTGTCCCGCTCGTGGCACACCCCGTCGATGCGGTAGCGAAGCCGAACCCGGTCCGCCATCGGCTCGATGTGGATGTCCGAGGCCCGGCTGTTGACCGCCTCCGTGATCACGCGATGGACCAACCGAACTACGGGGGCGTCCTGGTCCTCCTCGCTGGTCCGCACCGCGTCGAGCTCCTCCTGCGAGGGCTCGTTGGACGCCTCCTGCACCTCCACGTCGATGGACGCCGCCTGCTCGTCGATGGAGGCGTGGGTGCTGTACAGCATGCGGTCGACGAAGCCCTTGATCTTCGCCCGCGGGGCGATGGCGGTGTCGATCTCGCAGTTCATCCGGAACCGCAGCACGTCGTAGAGGTCGAGGTCCAGCGGGTCGTGGATCACCACCTTCAGCCGACCGTTCTGCTGCTCCAGCGGGAGCACCAGAAACTTCTGGATGAGCTCCGTCGGCATGAGCTCCAGGTTGGAGGCCCGGACGGCGTCCTTCGTGTCCAGGTCCACGTACTCGAGGTTGAACTGCTCCGCGAGGGCCTTCGCGACCTGCTCCTCGTCGACGTACTCCAGCTCGACGAGCGTCTCCCCGATCCGCTTCCCCTGGCCCTTGGCGACGCTGAGCGCCTGCTCAAGCTGTTGCTCGTCGATCGCCCCCCACTCGAGCAAGTGCTCGCCGAGCTTCTTCCGCGTCTTGGGCATGATGGATCCCTCGATCACGAGTCGACAGTGCCGTAGCCATTATGCAATTGGCCGGGGCACGCGTCCAGAAGGTGGGACGGACAGGGGACCTCGTCCGGCGGGTCACGCCGGGTGGAGCGACGGGCCGCGAAGTGCGGAGAGCGGCTCGCTCACGAGCTCTGCGGCCGGTAGACGTGGCGCCGCTTCGGGGACTTGGCCACCAGCCCCATCTTCATGGCCTTCGCGGAGGCCCGCACCTTCGCCCGCTTGCCGCCGACGATGGCGTTGACGTCCTGGACGTTCGGCTTGAAGGTCCGCTTGGACTTGCCGGTCACCTTCCGGCCGACGCCGCCGAGGTACTTCGCCCGCCCGCGATACTCGCGGTTCATGCCCCGCTTGGGCCGCTTGCCGGTGTAGTCGCATTTCCGTGCCATGGGTAGGCCCTCCGATAAAGCCGACGATGGTAGGCGGGGGGTCCCCGAGCGAAAAGCCGCCACGCCCGGTGCGGCGTCCCTCTCGCTGGGGGACGGACGCTCCCATCCGACGCGGCGGCGCGGTTGTCACCCGCCGACGGACCGCAACAATGTGGAACTTGTCGACGGCAACTGGTTCGCGGTTGTTTTGAAAGGAACGAACGACCTATGGCCATTCGGATCAAATCGCGCAGCGGCGAGTCGGCCGAGCAGATGCTCCGCCGCTTCAAGAAGATGTGCGAGAAGGAAGGTCTCACCAAGGACATCAAGAAGCACTCCTACTACGAGAAGCCCTCCGAGCGGCGTCGGCGAGCGCTTCGCAAGAGCCTGAAGCGAATCAACAAGGTCCAGAGCAGCCGCTGAGGCGCCCTCTTGCCCCTCCCCCGCGACTTCCTCGCGCCCCCCGTTGCACATCCCCGACCCGCCGGGCCGCCCGGCCCGCTCGGCCGTGCGGCTCTCCATCGCTTATGAGTGAGCCCGACCCCAAGGAGCTGGCGGAACAGCGGGAGATGGGCCGCCGCTTCGCGTGCCAGGCGGCCTGGCTCATGGAGGGCGCCCGCTGCGAGGATGTCTGCGTCCTCGACGTCCGCGAGCAGTGCTCCGTCACGGACTACTTCGTGGTGGCCTCCGGCACATCGGACCGCCAGATCCGGGCGGTCTCCGACCAGCTGCGGGACCTCGCGAAGAGGTGGGACCAACCGATCTCCGGCGTCCACGGGAAGGGGAGCTGTCAATGGGTGGTGGTGGACTGCGTCGACGTGGTGCTCCACCTCTTCCTGCCCGCGCAGCGGAGCCACTACGACCTGGAGAGCTTCTGGGGCGACGCCCCCCGCATCGACTGGAGGGCCGTGGAGCCGACCGCCTCCCGCGGGTCACGCGGCTGAATACTCGTCGGGCGGAGACGCGGCTCCGCCGGAGTGCCGACGGGATCCACCGACGGTGTTCCTCCGGACCTGCGGAACCTTCCGGACCTCCCCTCCCGCTGCTTTTGTCCATGGATTCCTTGCCGCCCCTCCCGACGTGGGTCGGGGACGGCTCCCTCACGGCGACCAGACCTCCAGGAGGTCGTGGAAGGTCTCGAAGGCCTGCTCCGAGAAGCCGTAGGGGGCCTCCAGGTGCAACCCCAGCGGAAAGCCCTGGTCGTGCACGCCGTCGATGACCCGCTTGTACAGGTCCACGACGGCCTGCTTCCTCCGCGGAAAGTCCATCCCGGCGATCTCGCGGACGAACGCCATCTCGTCCTGAACCAGCGGGTTCTCGTCCTGGATGAGCCACTGGATCAGCCCCACCCGCTGCTCCGCCTGGGGGACGTACGCGAAGGACAGGAGGATCTCGGGCCGCTCGTCGCGGTCCCGCAGTGTGGGGAGGAACTGGGTGATGTGATCGGAGAAGAGGATCTGGCTCAGCGCGAAGTTGGCCCCGCAGCCCACCTTATACTGAAAGCGGCTCTTCTCGTCGGCTCGCGTGGGGATCAGGATGACGCCGCGGGAAGGCAGCCCCTCGCGAAAGTGGGAAAGCGCGTCGGTCGGCGCCATGCCCGGCCCCTGGCCGTCGGCGAGGGTGCGCGGCACGCCGACGAACACCACGCGCTCGATGCCGGCGTTGCGGAGATCCTGGATACGCGACTCCAGCGCGTCCGTCGACGAGAAGGCCGTCACCTGCGTGACGATGGGCGAGAGCGGAAGCTCCTCCTCCGTCGCCCGCCGCACGTCAAGCGGGTCCATCTTCTCGTCGAGAGCAACGGGGCGGTCCTCCTCCTCCGCGATCAGACCCGGGATGAGGAGGCTGTTCACGCGATCGGCGATGCCCGCCTCCTCGAGGCGGCCCTTCGCCTTCTGGGCTTCTTCCTTCGCCTTCTCCGCACCGTCCTTGACGGACGGCGGGACGAGCTCCAGCGCCACGGTTCCCATCGATGCGGTCCTCCGACCAGTTGCGGATGCTCGGAAAGGCGTCCATTATAACGATTCGCGAACCCGGACAACCGGGGGCGGTCGCGGTCGAACCGCTCCGCGCCGCCGGGAACAATGGACCATGAGCGAAGCGGCGACCCGAACCACCGGAGCTGCGCCCGTCGTCGTCTACGACGGCGAGTGCGGGTTCTGCCAGAAGCAGATCCGCCGCATCCGCGGATGGGACCGCGCCGGCGTCTTCGAGTATCTCCCTCGGCAAACACCCGACCTCACCGACCGGTTTCCGCAGCTCGCGGAGGGGGAGCTCAGCACCGGCATGCGACTGGTGGACCCGGACGGCACGGTCCACGTCGGTGCCGACGCCGTCTACCGCATCGCCACGTACCTCCCGCGCTGGCGGGCGATCGCCTGGGTCTACCGCATCCCCGGGGTCCACTGGGCCGCCAATCGCCTGTATGGCTGGATCGCCGCCCGTCGCGACCGGCTGTCCGGCCGGTGCGAGAACGGCGCATGCAGGTGGGAGCCGTAGGCGCGTCGTTCGCGTCCCCCCTCCTTTCCGGGAAAGGACTTCGCCGGCGGGTTCCCTCACGCTCGCTCTCCCGCAGCGCAGCAAACGGGCCAGCCGCGTGCGTGACGCGGCTGGCCCGTTCTGGTCGTCCCTTCGTCTCAGCCCTCGTCGGAGCTGCTTCCGCTGTCGCCACTTCCCCCGTTGCTGCCGTTTCCGTCGTCGCCCCCTCCGCCATCGCTGCTCGCCTTCTTAAGCTTCTTCTTGAGCTTCTGGACCTGCTGCTTGAGGCTCTGGATCGTCTTCTGCTGCTTCTGGCTCTTCTGCTTGGCCGACTTGAACTTCTGCTGGTTCGTGACCGCCTTCTCCTTCGCCTTGGAGAGCTTGCTCTTGAGCGTGGAGACCTTGTTCTGGAGCTTCTTCTTCGCCTCCTTGGCGGCCTGCAGCTTCTCCTTCGCGGACGCGAGCTTCTTCTCCGCCTCGGCCCGAGCGGATCTCACCTGGCCGAGCTCCTGCTCCGTGCTCTTCAGCTCCGCCCGCGTTTGTTCGAGCTTGTTCTTGGTCTGCCGCAGCTCCTTGCCGGTGCCACAGCCCGCGAGCAGTCCGGCGACGAGCAGAGATCCGATCGTCAGTCGACCCATCCGCATGAACCACCTCCTTCTCAGAGAACCAATGACACCTCACGTTCACGAGCATTCCACTATCCACACACGACGCGGTCCGTCAAGAGAGGGCGTACGCCTCACGGCGGGTCGTAGCCGCCGGAGGACAGCGGGTGGCAGCGGGCGAGCCGCTTCACGCCGAGCCAGACGCCCCGCCCCACGCCGTAGCGGCGGACCGCACCCATGGTGTACTCGCTGCACGTGGGGTAGAAGCGGCAGTGGCCGCCGAGAAACCGCCCCGCGGTGGCCTGGTAGACCGTGAGCGCGCCGAGGACAGCAGTCCGTCCCGCCCGTCGCGCCCAGGCCGACGGGGCGACGCCCTCCTCGCCGAGCCGCCCGCTCGTCCGCACGCGAATCGCCTCTCGATCGACCGTGGTTCCGCTCCTCGCCGGGCCCACCGCGGAACCCATCGTAGGGAGGGCGGACGGGCTCACCCGCTCGAGAGCGGGTGGACAGCCGCTTGCCCTCGCCGACCACGCCCGCTAGATTGGTCCGTGTTCGGCCGCGGCGTGGCGAGCGTGTGCTTGCAGCAGCCTCTCGCCAGATTGTCCTCGACGAACGCCTCTCGTTCGTGCAAGATCTCGCGACCGAACGTGGATGAAGCGACGGCCCGCGCGTGCGGGCCGCTGTTTGCGTGGTCTCGTTGAAGGAGGTTCACCCATCGGCAAGCGACGACCGCCGAAGAAGAGCTCGCAGAAGGACAAGGGGAAGGAGCTTCGGGTCAACGACCGCATCAAGATCAGCCCGGTGCGGCTGATCGACCAGAACGAGCAGCAGGTCGGCATCGTCGACACGAGCCGGGCGAAGCAGATGGCCCGCGACGCGGGCTACGACCTCGTCGAGGTCGCCCCCAACGCCCGTCCCGTGGTCTGCCGGATCATGGACTACGGGAAGTGGAAGTACGCCCAGCGCAAGAAGGAACAGAAGGCGAAGGCCCACGCGAAGCAGACCGAGCTGAAGGAGGTTCGCCTCCGGCCGAGCACGGACGACCACGACCTCCACATCAAGACGGAGAAGGCCCGCGAGTTTCTCGCGGCCGGCCACAAGGTGCAGTTCACCATCCTTTTCAAGGGCCGGCAGATGGCTCACCGGGACATCGGCCTTCGTCAGTTCGATCAGATCGCGGAGGCCTTCTCGGAGGTCGCCAAGGTGGACACGCCCGCACGCCTGCAAGGCCGGCGGATGACCATGATCCTCTCGCCGGGTCGGGCGAAATCCAAGTCCGGCAAAGGTGAGGAGCAAGAGGAGGACGAGGAGCCCCCCGCTTCCGAGGACGCGGGCTGACCGCGGCACACGCCACCCGGCTCACCGCGTCACGTCCGCTGAGACGGGGCGTGCGTGCGGCTTCCGCCCTCGCCCGCCGCGGCTCGCGACGGACGCGGCGGCTCGCACCCGTGGCGAGAGGGAGCTGCACGTCCGTCGAGCCGCGCTCCGCCGGTGCGGTCAGACACGCACCCGTGTCCACCCGCCGTGGTAGAAGCGGCCGAAGAAAAGAGCGCCGCGGACGAGCAGCTCGCCGCTGAGGACGGTCCAGACGCCCGCGAGACCGCCGTCGAGGACCATCCCCACCACGTAGACGAGGGGCAGGCGGACCAGGAAGGTGGACCCGAAGCTGAGGAGCATCGTGGTTCGCGTGTCGCCCGCCCCCCGCAACGCCCCCGCGAAAACGATGTAGGAGGCGAACCCGAGCTGGGCCCACCCCGCGATGGTCACGAGCGAGGGACAGACCTCGGCGAAGGTCGGCTCATCCGTGATGAGCCAGACGAAGACGTCGGGGACGACCATGAAGGCGACGCCCAGGCTCGTCATGATCGTGGCGGCGTAGGCCCAGCACACCCCGACGGCGCGGCGGGCCATCCGGGGATCTCCGGCGCCGAGGTACTGTCCCGCGAGCGTGGAGGCGGCGAGGCCGA
Source organism: uncultured Planctomycetaceae bacterium (assembly GCA_964595475.1). Lineage (GTDB taxonomy): Bacteria > Planctomycetota > Phycisphaerae > Phycisphaerales > Zrk34 > CAZQQP01. Next base: position 23,142 of record CAZQQP010000013.1, read on the forward strand.
GGGCGAACCCGGGGAGGAAGCTGAGGGACTCGATTCGCACCGTGATGATGTGGGCGCCGATGGGTCCGGAGGTCTCGGCCGTCGCGAACGGCCCGCCCGCGGCGCCCTGGAGATGGCCCACCACCGCGAGCACGGCGAAGTTTCCCAGCCACATGCCCCCGCTCTCGAGGAGGTTGGGCAGGCCGATGCGGATGATCCGCCGGAGCATGCCCCGGTCGGGCGGGAGGAGGTGGGACTGGAGCCGAATGCCGCCGCGGCCGCGGCCGAGGGTGGAGACCATCAGCAGACCGCCGATGGACCAGGCGAGGGCCGTGCCGACGGCAATGCCGGTGAGGCCCCGTCCGCCGACGGGCGGCGGGCCCAGGACCAGCGTGACGCTGACCAGGATGTTCACCCCGTTGACCAGGAGCATGATGAGGAAGGGTGTGCGGAAGTCGCCGGCGCCGCGGAGCGACCCGTTGCCGACGAAGAGCACCGCACGGAAGGGCGCCCCGATGGCGAAGATCCGGAGGTAGAGTGTGCACAGCCTTCGGCTCTCGCCGGTGAGGCCGCTCATCTCGCCGATCCACGGCGCCAGCGTGAAAAAGACCAGCCCCGTCACACAGCCCCACACCGCGGCGAGCGTGGTGGCCTGTCCCAATGCCAGGTTGGCCTCTCCCCAGCGGCGGCCGCCCACCGTTCTCGCGATCATCGCCATGGCGCCGATGCCGACGGCGCCGTGGAGGAGCCCGATGAGCCACATCATGTAGGAGCCGGTGCCCACCGCATCCGTGGACTTCACGGCCTTCTCGGGCAGGCGACCCGCGAGGGCGGTGTCGGTGAAGCCGACCAGCGACGCGAGCATCTGCTCGAAGAGCGGCCAGACGGCGAGGGCCGCCACTTGGAGGGGAAGGGGCCGCTCCGTCCGGAGGCCGGCGGGCTCTCCGTGTCGCTCTTGCGGGGTCGCGAGGGGATCGAGGCCCGGTTCGCTGCTGTCACCGCCCTCGATGTCTTGCTTGGACTGGCTCAACAGCTTCCTGGGTCCGTCGGCAGACGGGCGAGCCGATTGTAGTGTGGGCCGAAGCGCGGTACAACGCGATCAACCGCCGACAAGGGAACGTCGGCGCTCGACGGAGAAGCACCATGAAGAAAGCCCACCTCGCCTACGACTTCGGAGCCGACTCGGGCCGCGCCATGCTCGCGACCCTCGAGGACGGACGGCTCCACCTGGAGGAGGTCCACCGCTTCGGCCACGCGCCCCAGCGCCTCCCCAGCGGTCTGCATTGGGACATCCAGACGCTCTGGACCCAGGTCGTCGCGGGCCTCGCCCGTGCGGGCGAGGTCGCCCGCGACCGCGGGCTGGCGATCGCCTCGCTCGGCGTGGACACCTGGGGTGCGGACTGCGGCTACCTCGGCGCCTCGGGCCAGCTCCTCGGCCTCCCCTACAGCCACCGCGACGAGCGGAACATCCACGCCTTCGAGGCCACCCTCGAGCGCCACGGCCGCCGCAAGCTCTACGAGGCGACCGGCATCCAGTTCCTCCCGATCAACACGCTCTACCAGGTGGTCGCCCAGCACGACGCGGAGCCCGAGATGCTCCAGATCGCGGACAAGATGCTGTTCATGCCGGACCTCCTCCACTACTTCCTCACCGGCGAGGCGGTGGTGGAGTCCACCATCGCCTCGACCAGCCAGATGACGGAGCCGCGAACGGGTCAGTGGGCGAAGGACCTGCTCGCCGACCTTGGCCTCCCCACCCAGATGCTCGGGCCGATCGTGCCGTCGGGCACGCGTCTCGGCCCGCTCCGAGAGGGGGTGGCCGACGACGCGGGCGTGGACGCGAACACGCCGGTGGTGGTCCCCGCCAGCCACGATACCGCAAGCGCCGTCGCGGCGGTGCCGGGCCGCTCTGACGAGGCGTGGTGCTTCCTCTCCAGCGGCACCTGGTCGCTGATGGGGGTGGAGCTCAGCGAGCCGTGCATGACGGAGGCCGCCATGGAGGTCCCCTTCACCAACGAGGGGGGTGTCCAGGGCACCGTGCGGTTTCTCAAGAACATCGGCGGCCTCTGGCTCGTCCAGGAGTGCCGCCGCCGCTTCGAGCAGCAGGGCAGCTCCTACGACTACGCCGACCTGACCCGGCTCGCGGGGGAGGCGGAGCCGTTCCGCACGCTGGTCAACCCCGACCATCCGCCCTTCCTCACGCCCGGCTCCATGCCCGAGAAGATCGCGGAGTTCGCCCGGAAGACGGACCAGCCCGTCCCCGAGGACGTCGGCCAGTTCATCCGCTGCTGCCTGGAGAGCCTGGCGCTCACCTACCGCCACACGCTGCTGCGGTTGGAGCACGTCCTCGGCCGCCGATTCGAGCCGCTGTACATCGTGGGGGGCGGGGGCAAGAACACGCTGCTCAACCAGATGGCGGCGGACGCGATCGGCCGTCCCGTGATCGTCGGGCTCGCCGAGGCGACGGCCGCGGGCAACGCGCTGGTCCAGGCGATGGGCGGCGGCGACGTGGGCGGCCTCGACGAGATCCGCGACATCGTGCGGGCGTCCTTCGGGTCGACCGCCTACGAGCCGAAGGACACCGCCGCGTGGGACACGGCCTACGAGCGGTATCTGCAGCTTTTGTGACGGCCGTCCCGTCGGTGGCGGACCTCCGACGCCAAGTCCCATGGGCGCTGCGTCGCGGCCCGGCGAAGCTTTGCCTGGGGCGTGCGGCGGGTCTTACGATCGACCCGTCCCCCGTGTGAGGTTCCGCTGACAACGCGGCCACGACATGAACGCGGCTGTCCCCTCGAAGCGACCATCCAGCTTTCGCCGGTTCTTCTCGCGGGGCCTCGCGATCGTCCTGCCCACGGCGGTCACCATCTGGATTCTCTGGGCGGCGTACAACTTCGTGGACGATCACATCGCCTCGCCGATCAACCAGGGGGTGAAACAGACCATCTTGGCTGTAGTTCCTTTCGAGCCGTTCTCGGCGGAGAGGCTTCGGGAGGTCGAGCAGGGCCTCGGCGACGAGGAGCGGGCGGCGCTTCGGCAGGCGGAGAACAAGGAGGCGTTCCGCCGCCGAAAGGCCTTCGAGAACTTGCGGCTGGACCTGACCGCCGCCGAGCGCGCGGCGCTGAGCAACGCGAAGGACCCGTCGGCGTGGCTCCGTCGCAAGGCGAGGAAGGCCCGGCTGGAGGCGTGGTGGAGCTGGCCCTCCATCGGCGGCTTCGAGCTGACCAACCTGATCGGGCTGTTCATCGCCTTGGTCCTGATCTACTTCGTGGGCCTCTTCGTCGGCAGCTATCTCGGCCACGGCGCCGTCCGGCGAGGCGAGGCTCTGCTCCAGCGGCTTCCGCTGGTCCGGCATATCTACCCCTACGTCAAGCAGGTGACGGACTACCTCGTCGGCGGCGTGGGCGACCGCAAGCTCCAGTTCCACCGCGTGGTGGCGGCGGAGTATCCCCGCAAGGACATGTGGTCTCTCGGCCTGGTCACGGGTGAGACCATCCCCGCCATCGAGGACCGAGCGGGGCGGACCTGTCTGACCGTCTTCATCCCCACCTCGCCGACGCCCTTCACGGGCTACGTGATCACGGTGCCGGAGGAAGATACGATTCCGCTCGCGATGAGCATCGAGGAGGGGCTTCGATTCACGCTGAGCGGCGGCGTGATCCTTCCGCCGTCGGAGGCGAGGACGCCGCCGGAGCCACGGAGCGACGCGAACAGGAGGTGATGCCTCGATGGAGTTCAAGATCAGCAGCCGGCACGTCGAGCTGACGGACGCCCTCCGCGAGCACGCCCGGTCCAAGACGGAGCGGTTGCCCCGCTACTACGACCGCCTGCGGGAGGTGAACGTGGTCCTCGACGAGCCCGACCGGGAGTTCACGGTGGAGCTGATCATGTCCATCGAGCACGAGGACCAGATGGTGGCCCAAAGCCGGGGCCGCGACCTCTACGCCCTCATCGACGAGGCGACGGAGAAGGCGGAGCGGCAGCTCAAGGATCTCAAGGAGCGGCGGCGCAACCGGAAGCACCCGACGTGAAGCGGCGAGGCGGCGGCTCGTCCCGACCCACGCAGCGAAAGAGGACCGACCCATGAAGTTCAGCGACTTCGTCCGCAGCGACGCCATCATCACCGAGCTCCAGTCGACGGACCGAGACAGCGTCATCCGCGAGCTGGTCAACAGCCTCATCGACGTCGAGGCGATCGACGCCTCGCTTCGCGAGCCGCTCGTGGAGATCCTAATCGAGCGGGAGAACCAGGGCTCCACCGGCTTCGGAAAGGGCGTGTCGGTGCCTCACATCCGTCACGAGAAGGTGCCCGCGATGGTCGGCACCATCGGCATCTCCCAGCCGGGCATCGACTTCAACGCCCTCGACAAGGCGCCGGTCCACTCGGTGGTGCTCCTGCTCAGCCCCGAGGAGCAGCGGGACGAGCATCTCCAGGCCATGGAGAACATCTTCCGCAGCCTCCAGAACGAGACGTTCCGCCGCTTCCTCCGCCAGGTGAAGAGCCGCGAGGACGTGATGGAGCTGATCCAGGAGGCGGACGCCCGCCAGCTCCAGGGATGAGGCCGTTGGACCGCCCCCGCGACAGCGCGAATCGTGACCCAAGCCACCGTCCAGATTAAGAACCGGCTCGGCATGCACGCCCGGCCGGCCCAGTCCTTCGTCGATCTCGCCAACCGCTTCGAGTCGTCCGTGGTGGTGCGGAAAGGGGAGGAGGCGGTAGACGGGAAGAGCATCATGCAGATGATGATGCTCGCCGCGACCGAGGGCACCGTGGTGGAGCTCGAGGCCGACGGCCCCGACGCGGAGCAGGCCATCCAGGCGCTGGTCGCGCTGGTGGACCGGCGCTTCGACGAAGAGCAGGAGTGACGGAGACCGTCGATGAACGACCAGGAAGCGCCGATCGACCCGGAGCTGCTTCAGATCCTCGTGTGTCCGCTGACGCGGAGCCCGCTTCGCCTCGAGGGCGACGAGCTCGTTGGCGAGGTGGGCGGGCTCCGATACCCCATCCGCGAGGGCATCCCCGTGCTCCTCGCCGACGAGGCCACGCTGCCCGAGGGGGTCGAGAGCCTGGAGGCGTTCAAGGAGCAGTACGCGGACCGCATCCCCGAGTAGGGCCTCACGCCTCGGTCCGCTCGATCTCGGCGCCGAGGCCCTGTAGCTTCTCCACGAGCCGCTCGTAGCCGCGGTCGAGGTGGTAGACGCGGTTGACGGTGGTCGTCCCCTCCGCCGCGAGCCCCGCGACCACCAGACCCGCGGACGCACGCAGGTCCGACGCCATCACCGGGGCCCCGGTGAGACGGCGAACCCCGCAGACCAGCACCGTGGGACCCTGCCTGTGGAGCGTGGCGCCCATCCGCGCCAGCTCCGCGACGTGGAGGAAGCGCTCGGGGAAGACCTTCTCCGTGACGATGGAGTTTCCGTCCGCGAGCGTCAGCAGCGCCAGCAGCTGAGCCTGGAGGTCCGTGGGAAAGCCGGGGTGGGGCTGTGTGGTCACCGTGACGGGCTCGAGGTGACGGTCCGAGGCCACGTCCACGTCCGTCCGCATGGGATGGCTCGCGGTGCCGTCGGGCACCGAGACCGTGACCCCGACCCGCTGGAGGTGGGTCTGCACCGAGACCATGGCGTCGAGCGGACAGTTCTCGATCCGCACGTCGCCGTTCGTGATGGCCCCCGCCATCATCAGGGTGCCCGCCTCGATGCGGTCGGGGATCAGCCGGTGGTCGGCGCCGTCGAGGCGGTCCACGCCCTCGATGGTCACCCGCGGCGTGCCCGCCCCCTCGATCCTCGCCCCCATCGCGTTCAGGAGCCGGGCGAGGTCCACCACTTCCGGCTCGCACGCCGCCTGCTCGATGACGGTGGTCCCTTCGGCGAGTGTGGCCGCGGACATCACGTTGGCGGTTCCGAGGACGGTGGGGCCGAAGGCACCGCCGAGGAAGATGGTCGCCCCGCGAAGCTTGGGCGCCCGGACGTGGACGTTTCCGCCGCTCAGCTCCACCTCCGCCCCGAGCGCCTCGAGGCCGCGCAGGTGGAGGTCCACCGGCCGATCCCCGATCGCACATCCGCCGGGGATGGCCACCGTGGCCTCGCCCCGACGGGCGAGGAGCGGCCCCATCACGCAGATGCTCGCCCGCATGGTCCGGACGATGTCGTACCTCGCGTGGGACCGGCTCGTGTCCACCGCTTCGATCCGCATCTCGCCGTCGGGGTGGTGGTCCACCTCGCAGCCGAGCTCCCGGAGGAGGCCGCTCATATTCTGGACGTCCGAGAGGCGGGGGACGTCCCGGAGAACCACGGGCCCGTCCGCGAGAAGAGATGCCGCCATCAGCGGAAGGGAAGCGTTCTTGGCGCCGCTGACCCGCGCCACGCCCTTCAGGCGCTTGCCCCCACGAATCACGAAAGCATCCACGACCGGCCTCCTTGCTGGCGTTGCTCCGTCGGGCGCGGTCAGACGGCCGCGGGCTCCGCCTCCGTCTGGACCGTGATGGGCGCGATCTTGAACCGCTCCGACTGGCCCATGAACCGCGCCGGGTTGTTGTGGAAGATCTCCACGAGCTCCTGTTGGCTGTGGCCGCGGCTGCGATACTCCACCACGCAGCGGTGGAGGTTGAACGGATCGCTGATGCCCCAGTCCGCCGCGGCGTTCACGCAGAGCCGCTCGTGGCCGTAGGCCTCGAGCATGTCCGCGCCCCGCTTGGGGGTCATCTTGCTGACGGGGTAGAGGGTCATCCCCGCCCAGTGGCCGCGGTCGAGGACGGGCTTGATGGTGTGCTCCTCCACGTGGTCCACGAGCACCTGCTCCGGCGGCACGTCCACTTCCCGGAGCATGTCCAGGATGAGCATCGTCCCCTTGTACTTGTCCTCGAGGTGGGGCGTGTGGATGAGGATCAGCCGGTTGTGCTTCTTCGCGAGCTCGGCCTGCTCCCGGAAAATGGTCGCCTCGTTCCTGGTGTTCTTGTGGAGGCCGATCTCCCCGACGCCCACCACGTTGGGGCGGTCGAGGTAGTCGGGGAGCACGCCGATCACCTCGCGGGCGAGCGAGACGTTCTCCGCCTCCTTGGCGTTGATGCACAGCCACGTGTGGTGGTGGATGCCGAACTTCCCCGCCCGCGTGGGCTCGAACTCCGTGAGCTGGCGGAAGTAGTCGACGAAGCTGTGGACGCTGCTTCGGTCGAAGCCCGCCCAGAACGCGGGCTCGCTCACCGCGACCGTGCCCGAGTGGGCCAGCCGCTCGTAGTCGTCCATGGTCCGGGAGATGCAGTGGATGTGGGGGTCGATCAGGAACATCGGGCCGCTCCTCTAGGACAGGCGGTCAGGTCGCCGGAACGGACAGCAGCCGGAGCATGCGCTCGGCGCGGTCGGGCTGGGAGGACTCCTCCGCGAGGATCCGGATCAGACCGCGGAGGCTCTCCAGGCGTGGGTCGTGGGGATCGACAGACTGCGGATCGTTGGCGGCCGCCCGGTCGTAGCGGTCGAGCATGGCCGCCACCTCGATCAGCATCCAACGGGCGTCCGGGTAGTACGTCTCGAGCACTTGGTCGGCCGTCAGCATGCCGCGCTCCTGTTGGGATCGACAACCATTGGTATGCCAAGATGCCATATGGGTCCAGCTTGTCAAAGGCGAGTGGGCCCTTTATATTGCTCACCTTCCAGAGACCCGCGCTGACCGTGCACCGAAAGGATCGCCATGGCGGACAGCCCCTGCAACATCGCGATGGTCGGGACCAAGTTCATGGGACGGGCCCACTCCAACGCCTATCTGAAGGTGGGCCGTTTCTTCGACATCCCCGTCGAGCCCGTCATGCACACCGTGGTGGGGCGGGACGCGTCCAACACCGCGGAGTTCGCCCGGAAGTGGGGGTGGCAGCAGAGCGCCACGGACTGGCAGCAACTCGTCCGCGACGACAGCATCCACCTCGTCGACGTCTGCACGCCGAACAACCTCCACGCCCCCGTCGCCATCGAGGCGCTAAACAACGGCCGTCACGTGGCCTGCGAGAAGCCGCTCGCGGACACGCTGGACAACGCCCGCCAGATGCGGGACGCGGCCCAGCGCTCCCGGGGCAAGAGCTTCGTCTGGTACTCCTACCGCGGCTGCCCCGCGCTGGCGCTCGCCCACCAGATGGTCAAGCAGGGGAAGCTCGGCCGCATCTACCACCTTCGGGCCAACTATCTCCAGGGGATGGGCGGGCCGGATATGCCCATGATGTGGCGCTTCCAGTCGGACGTGGCGGGCTCCGGCGCCCACGGCGACCTCAACGCCCACATCGTGGACGCGGCGCGGTTCGTCACGGGCGAGGAGATCACGGAGATCTGCGGCTCCATCGAGGAGACCTTCATCAAGGAGCGGTCCGTGGCACCGGGCTCCTCCGAGACGGCGCCGGTGACCGTGGACGACGCGGTGCTCTTCCTCGGCCGGCTGAGCGGGGGCGGCGTGGCGAGCTTCGAGGCCACCCGCGTGGCGATGGGCAACGAGAACGCCAACCGTCTCGAGGTCAACGGGGAGAAGGGGTCGCTCCGGTGGGACTTTGAGAACATGAACGTCCTCTGGTACTTCAGCACGGAGGACGACGGCGAGCATTCGGGGTGGCGGCGAATCCTCTGCACGGACGCGGGTCACCATCCCTTCGTCCACGCGTGGTGGCCGGGCGGCCATCTCCTCGGCTACGAGCACGGATTTGTCAACCTCGGCTCCTGCATGTTCAATGCGATCGGCGGTCGCCCGATGGAGGTTCCGATGGCGACCTTCGACGATGCGTACGAGGTGCAGCGGGTCCTCGAGGCGGCGTTGGTCAGCGCGAGGGAGCGCAAGTGGGTAAGCATGGAGGAAGTCAAGTAGAGCGGATGGGCCGTCCCCCGCAGCGAGCGGGGCGACGCCGAGCGCAGTGGAGCCGGTCTCGCCGCGGCACGCGTCGGCGGAGCGGGGTTGTTCCGCGCTCGCCCCTCCGGTCGCTGCTGCTTCTCGGCCTGATGATGATGGGGTGTGCCGCCCCGATGCGTGTGAGCGAGCTGCCCCGGACGCCGTGGCCGGGAGTGGGCGAGCCGACGGAGCCGCCGGATCAGGGCGATCGAAAGCCCGACCCGAAGCCGAAGGAAGGGATCTCCTCGCGTGACCGGGGCCGGGACCGGAAGCGGGTGCCGCGGTCCGAGTGGACGCAGGCCCGGCCGGACGTCGACGACGTCAACATGATGAACGGGGTGAACCGGATTACCCTCCACCATGAGGGGATGGAAGCGATCACCACCACGTCCTACAGGAAGACCCTGGAGGAGGTGCGGGCCATCCGCCACAGCCACGTCCACGCACGCGGTTGGTCGGACATCGGCTACCACTTCATCGTCGACCGGGCGGGGCGGGTCTGGGAGGGGCGGCCGATCCGCTATCAGGGTGCCCACGTCACGGGACACAACAAGCACAACGTCGGGGTGGTGGCGCTCGGCAACTTCAACCGCCAGTCCCCCACGGAAGAGCAGATCCAGGGGATGGTCCGCATCGTCCGGAAGCTCCAGGCGAAGTACGACGTGCCGGCAGATCAGATCTACACCCACCGCGAGCTCGGCTCGACCGCCTGCCCCGGCCGACGGCTGCAGGCACGCATCGAGCGGCTGCGGAGCAACGGGCGGTTTCGATAAGTAGGCGGAAAAGAATAAGTTGAGCCTATTCATCGGTGCCAAGGCGGAAGTCGGCTTCCGCCTTGGCACCGATGAGACGGCGAAGCCGATGATCGAGCACGCGCCACGTCCGCAAATGCCGGGAGCTGCGGCCGGCGGGGCATCGCAAATGGTTCGAGGC